>NZ_DASQZC010000479.1:0-11033 GCF_035638895.1 Nostoc sp.
ACGCATTGAGCAACTACTGCGCGATCGCCGTCGTCCACCTCTGCTACTATACGGTCAGCGACGTATGGGTAAAACTTCCCTCCTCAATAACATCGGAAAGTTACTACCTAATAACATCATCCCCATGTTTGTAGACTTGCAAGGCGCACCTTCATCAGCTAGTGACCATACAGGTTTTCTCTACAACCTGGCTAGAGAGATGGAGAAGTCAGCGAAAAAGCAAGGTGTAACTCTACCATCCCTAGCCCGCGAAGTGCTACAATCTGACCCCTTCACCTATTTCTATGAATGGTTAGATAAAGTAGAACAGGCTTTAGAACAAAACACCGCCTTACTAGCGCTAGATGAATTCGAGGTGCTAGACAACGCCATAGCCAAAGGTCGCTTTGATGAACAGGATATTTTGGGAATGCTGCGTCACCTTATCCAACATCGTCCCCGCTTCAAGGTTTTACTGGCTGGCTCTCATACTATCGAAGAATATCAGCGCTGGGCTAGTTATCTCATTAATGTTCAAGTAGTGCATATCTCCTACCTCAAAGAAACGGAAGCACGACAATTAATTGAACATCCCGTCAAAGATTTTACCTTGCGTTATGAACCTAACGCTGTTGAGCGAGTGCTACAACTCACCCGTTGTCACCCATTCTTAGTACAACTACTGTGTGCAGAAATTATTGTCCTTAAAAACGAACAAGACCCCTCTATTCGGCGATTGGCAATTTTAGCGGATGTGGAAGCCGCGATACCAGAAGCTTTGCAAAGTGGTGGCTTTTTCTTCGCTGACATTCAAAACAACCAAGTAGACGCTACTGGAGAAGCTATTCTACGTTTTATCGCTGCTCAAGGGGAAGGAGCTATAGTTAGCCGCCAAACTCTATTGCAAGAGTTCCCCAATGCTAATATTACTTTCAGCTTGCTGTTGCAACGGGAGTTAATTGAGGAAGTTGACGACAGCTATGGCTTCCAGGTGGAGTTGATTCGCCGTTGGTTTATTTGAATCATGTCCGGTAAATTAATTTATGATATGTCATTGTGAACGTTCGCGGAGCGTCTCGTAGAGAAGCGAAGCGATCGCAAGAATGTTAGGATTGTTTCGCTGCGATCGCAATGACAAGTATTTAGCTGGACATAATAAGTAACTACGCAAAATTAATTACAGTCATTGCGAGCGAAGCAAAGCAATCCCAGCCCTTGCGATTGCTTCATTTCGCTTCGCTGCATTCGCAATGACATTGTGTAATTAATTATGTTTACCTACTTATCAAAGGCTCATTCACGAGTATAAAAGACTCGTTAACGGAGTTCAAAGACTCATTAACGAGTATAAAAGACTCGTTAACGGAGTTCAAAGCCTCATTAATGGAGTTATTATGTCCGGTTGCTTAGTTGCTAAACCCCAGAACCCCACCCCTTACTCCCCTCGCCTTGGTAACTACGGTGTACACACAAGTCTTGTCGCAGCCATATCTTTATTAATTAATAAATCTCGCACTGCGTTTCTATCCCGCCTCAGAATGAATTCCGAGTCTCAGAGCCACTGTCCACTTAAGTGGACTAAATTGATTATTCAGTCCACTTAAGTGGACTTCAGCTATTAGCCCTGAACTTTAGTTCTGGGCGGGATGTCGGGAAGTGTGACAGTTTAGCTCTGAAAAAATGTGGATAAAATATCGCTTTCAGCTTGTTAATATTTTATGTACTAAAGCGCCGCTAGCTCAGAAAAACTATAGCCAAGTTAATTATGTAGATAATCCAGATCCCCGACTTCTCAAAGAAGTCGGGGATCTAATTGCAGAATGTTCAAAATTGATTGCTATTCTTACAGGTGCGATTTCGGTTATTTTAGCGATCGCTTACTTCATCCTAATCCAACTGCTAAATTACCACGACATGAAACCTACCTCGATCATTTGATGATATACCAAATACCGTTATTACTTTGACGTAAAATCTGGTATCTTTGCTCAACAAATTCCAGCAGCTTGGGAAAATTTTCTTTGATTATCGCCTGTGGTTCATAATCAATGAAAATATAAGGAGGCTTTGATGAATCTAACTGCTCTACAAGTGTTAGCCATTGCTCAGGCAAAAAATATTCAAGTGCCCAACCACGTAGGATTGTTGCTTGAGTCCGACCAGAAAAGTAGTAAATAGCTGGATCACCAGCCACATAAATCTCACCAGCAACACTTCCTGGTTGAGAAATAAAGTTAGCCTCTGATTGAAGGGATGGATATTTTTTTCTAAAGACAGCCTGATATCTCAATCGTGTATCTTCAGTTAAAGCAAACTTATTATTAACCAGAGTTGCACTCTTTTTTATAAGAGTGGATGAAAAAGGTAAGAACAATAAAAATATGAGCATAATTGTCGGTATTTGGGAACTTAATTCTTTTAAAGAGTCCCATAATATATCTAATCCTTTTGTTGCTAAAATACCTACAGGTACAAATAGCAGTAAAAAATGGTATTCCCACAATGCTTTATATTGTAGAGCAATAACACTCAAACCGAAAATGCACCAAACAACAAGTAACAAAGTTAATATATTTTTAGACTTACGCCATGAAGCATCTATTGCCACAATAGCCATTAAAGCTAAAGGAAAAAAATTCTGTATAAACCATTTGATTCCCGAAATAAAATCCTTCTGATTTAATGCAGAATTAGCAATAATAAGAGGCGGATATATAAAAAATGTCCGATACACTATTGACAAACTATTAAACCACGCAAAATAGCTGGCAACCACTAAAAGAGGAAATATAATCCCTAGAAATATTGGCAAACAAATTTCAATAAATATTTTTTGAATGCTCTGTCTCTTTATTAATACAGAATACATTAATATAGTTAGCCAAAACGAAAATAATATCAGCAAAAATATTAATTTAAATAAGAGGACAATTCCGCCAATAAAGCCAGAGAGTAAAAGCAGGATAAATCTTTGCTTTCCTTCGCTTTTAAAAGATTGAAAAGTTAGCCAAAGACAAAGGAATAAAGGAAAACCAACCAGTGCTTCCACTTGAGTAAGATGCCAAGCGCCTGAAACAACATAGTAAACACCAACCGTTAACAAAGGTACTAGGCTTGCGATTACCTGATGCCGAAAATAGCTTTTTAGAGTCAGTAGCAATATTATCGAAAAAAATACCATGTAAATAAGTTCAAAGGCATGGATGCCAATCTCATTAAAACCAAACAAAGTTCCTGCCAAAAAATAAAAGCAGAAAATTCCTGGTTGCTTTATATCCCAAAAATCACGATAGAGTACTTTTCCTTGTTGCATTTCTAAAGCACCTAGCCTAAAAAATGCTTGATCTCCGTCAAATGGAAAAGGTAAATGTACAAGACCAATTATGACAATAATAATTACAATTAAAAAGTCAATTCTATTTAATTTAGTAGTACTAATCATGACATTTTTAGTTTAAATATAAGTGACTACCCCGCATTAGTGAATATCCTAGCGAGATAACAGTAAGTATGTAGCTTCTTGGTCACTAATAATGTTTAGATAATGTTTATAAACTGTAAAGAAACTGTAATAGAGAATAGCTATAAGCCTTTTATTACTTAACTTTAATCTTAACTTTGTTATGCTCTACCAACCTTTTTATAGTTTGCAAATGTTTGCAGTGTAAGCAAAACTCCATATTTATATCTTGTTTTAATAAGCAGATAGGCACAGAAAAACTAAACTATGTAAAGAGAAATAAGTCGAATGCATTACTAACGGGTCTAAAGCGTTGCTTTGATCAACTGCAAGTATATTGGTCAGTGTGTGGTGTGTGTCTCAAGTATTAATGTAGATATAGACACAGCACAATAACTTGCACTAAAGGAAATACTGATGGAGCGTTCAAAATTAGTCGCCATTATTACAGGTGCGATTTCGATCATTTTAGCGATCGCTTACCTAATCTTAGTCCAACTGTTAGACTACCGGGACATGAAACCCGCACCCATCAGCCAATTTGACCAAACGCCTGCGATTATTTCTGTTTTTTGGCAGGTTGACAAAATTACCGAAGCGTGAGTTAAATTTAGCTGAATTGTAGAGACGCAAAGGACTTCACTTGCGTCTTTTATCATTTATGTCAATAAGTAAAAACTCATGATGAATAGATAAAAAACAATAGCTATTATCCATTACTCAAATAGTTTTATATATATAAGATTTATTTAGAGGATTTATCTCAAATTTGTTTAGATAAAGTAATACCATTTGGACAGATATAACGGTAAGCTGTTTTAAAGAACATTAAATAAAGATAAATTTGTCTGATCTGCGTAGGCATAGCCCATCGTAGACATCGCTAGGTTAACGGGGATCAACGCCAGTTGACTCAAACCCCCAAATTTTTGATGAGAATATAGAGGTAAGTTAATGGCTCAGTTTCTACTGGAGACTGTTTGGCTAGTTCCGTGCTATGCCTTAATAGGTGGCTTGTTAGCCGTACCTTGGTCGCCGGGGATCATTCGGAAAACAGGGCCAAGACCGGCGGGTTATGTAAATTTGGTAATGACATTTTTGGCGTTTGTACATAGTGCGATCGCTTTACAAGCAACTTGGAATCAGCCAGCCGAAGAAGTATTTATTCCTTGGTTATCTACAGCTGGTTTAGACCTGACCATTGCTTTGGAAATATCCTCGGTGAGTGTCGGCGCTTTAGTTGTGATTAGTGGCTTGAATTTGCTGGCGCAGATTTATGCGATCGGTTACATGGAAATGGATTGGGGTTGGGGACGCTTCTATTCCTTATTAGGATTATTTGAAGCGGGACTATGTGCCCTTGTTCTGTGTAATAATTTGTTCTTCAGCTACGTAATTTTGGAAGTCCTGACGCTGGGAACCTACTTACTAGTTGGCTTATGGTTTAGTCAGCCTTTGGTAGTCTCAGGTGCGAGAGATGCTTTCTTAACTAAGCGGGTGGGAGACTTATTCTTGCTGGTGGGCGTGTTGGCATTATGGCCTTTAGCTGGAACTTGGAGTTATCCAGAACTAGCCAAGTGGGCGGCGACTGCTAACGTCAACCCGACAACCATGACACTGGTAGGTTTAGCCTTAATTGCCGGTCCGATGGGTAAATGTGCCCAGTTCCCCCTGCATTTGTGGTTGGATGAAGCTATGGAAGGCCCTGTTCCCAGTACGATTTTGCGGAATTCGGTAGTAGTAGCTAGTGGTGCATGGGTACTGATTAAATTGGAACCAGTGTTAACTATCTCGCCCATAGTTTCCTCGGCTATGGTAGCCATTGGGGTAGTGACAGCGTTGGGTGCTTCTTTAATTGCGATCGCTCAAATTGATCTTAAGCGCTGTCAATCCTATTCTGTCAGTGCCTACATGGGTTTAGTATTCATCGCCGTGGGAGTGCAACAATACGAAACGGCGCTATTGTTAGTACTCACCCATGCCATATCTGCCGCCCTGTTGGTAATGAGTACTGGGGGAATTATCTGGAATAGCATTACCCAAGACGTAACCCAATTAGGCGGATTGTGGACACGCCGTCCAATTTCAGCAATAGCCTTTATCGTCGGGACTTTGGGATTAATTGGTTTTCCTCCCTTGGGTAGTTTTTGGGCGTTGGTGAAATTAGCAGATGGCTTGTGGGAAACCCAACCTTGGTTAGTGGGAGTAGTGATAACGGTGAATGTTTTGACAGCCGTGAGTTTAACGAGAGAATTCGCTTTAATTTTTGGCGGTAAAGCTACACAAATGAGTCAGCGATCGCCTGAAGCACACTGGCCAATGATTTTGCCAATGATAATTTTACTTGGTGTCAGTCTACATCTTCCTTTAGTGTTGCAAAGCTTATCACTTTTACCCGATTGGGGAAACCTAAATAAAGATGTCGCACTGCTTTTAATTTGGTCGAGTATTTCCGGTTGCAGTATAACTGGCGTGGTTTATTTAGGCAATATTCCTAAACCGATTCGCCTCCCTTGGCAAGGTTTGCAGGATTTATTCGCATACGACTTTTACACCCCCAAACTCTATAAAATGACCATTATTTTTGGAGTTGCCAAAATTTCCCAACTTGCCGATATGATTGACCGCTTTGTAATCGATGGCATCGTTAATTTCGTTGGTTTATTTTCGCTATTAGGGGGTGAAGGTCTTAAATACAGCACCTCTGGTCAAACCCAGTTTTATGCCCTAACCGTTCTTTTAGGAGTAGGTGTTTTAGGAATGTGGGTAACTTGGCAATTTTGGGGAATACAGTTTTTAAACTTGATTTTCCCAATTTCGACACTTGGGTAGCAGTAACTATCCTACTAAAAGTTAACAGTTTAATATTTTGAGGAGAATTCCATGAGCAGACAACATCCCCAGTTCAATCTTTCCAGAAGAAGTTTATTCAAGTTTGGTGCAGGTGCGATCGGTACAGGAGTATTGACAGCCGGACTTAGCTCAAACTTACTTGCAGCCGAAAAAAAAGCCCCAGTAGCGCCAGCAGAAGATGATATTACCCCCGATAAAGCATTGCAAGAATTATTAGATGGTAATGAAAGATTTGTCAAATCAAAACGTCGCAATCCCAACCAAAGTCAATCACGTTTACTCGAAGTTGCCAAAAGTCAAAAGCCCTTTGCTTCTATTCTTGGTTGTGCAGATTCACGAGTTCCTTCAGAGATTGTTTTTGACCAAGGACTTGGAGATTTATTTGTCTGCCGTATAGCTGGGAATATTGCCACACCACAGCAAATTGGTAGCTTAGAATTTGGCAGTTTAGTATTAGGCTCCAAAGTCATTATGGTAATGGGGCATGAAAGATGTGGTGCAGTAGATGCCGCAATCAAAGGTGCTCAAGTGCCAGGGCGAATTGGAAGTTTACTTGAAGCAATTAAACCAAGTGTAGAAAGTTCAAAAGAGCAATCAGGAGATAAGTTAGAAAACGCTTGTAAAGCAAATATTTTGGCGCAAGTTGAAGAATTGAAATCATCATCAGTTTTATCTGAATTGATCAAGGCAGAAAAACTGAAAATAGTTGGTGGCTATTATGATTTAGATACTGGCAGAATCAGTATGGTTAATTAGATTTTTTAAATCTCGTTTCCAGGTTCAACCTGGAAATGTACTTTGTTGCTATGCTGCCGCGAATTCAGAGACATTTATAACAATTACCAATTTTTTAAAATCCCAAATTGCCATGTTAAGTGTATTGATTTGGCTGCCAATTCTCGCTGCTATTTTCATAGCAATATTACCTGCAAGTATCCCTAAAGATCGTATCCGTTTAATAGCATTAATTTTTTCAGGAATAGTTCTCTTCTGGAACCTGTTTATCCTGCTAAAATTTGATATCAGCAATCCAGGGATGCAATTTAAAGAATACTTACCCTGGAATGAAACCCTTGGATTGAGCTATCAAATAGGTGTTGATGGGCTTTCTATATTAATGTTGGTGTTAAATAGCCTGCTCACCTGGATTTCTATTTACAGCAGTAGTAAAGAAACTGAACGCCCCCGGCTGTTCTACTCCCTGATTTTATTAGTTAGTGGAGGAGTTGCAGGCGCTTTCCTCGCTGAAAATTTGCTGTTATTCTTCCTATTCTACGAACTAGAATTAATCCCTTTCTACTTACTAATTTCCATTTGGGGAGGGGCAAAACGGGCTTATGCTGGAATTAAATTCCTGATTTATACTGCTGTTTCAGGAGCATTGATTCTAGCAACATTCTTGGGTATGGTATGGCTGAGTGGTTCTACCAATTTTGCTTTTGATGCATTCTCTACAGAAAACCTCTCAACAGCAAAACAAATCCTTTTACTAGCAGGGATAGTACTGGGTTTTGGTATTAAAATTCCTTTAGTTCCCTTCCATACTTGGCTACCGGATGCTTACGTTGAAGCTTCAGCACCAATTGCCATTCTTCTCGGTGGCGTGTTAGCAAAGCTGGGAACCTATGGACTGCTGCGGTTTGGGTTGGGGATGTTTCCCGATGCTTGGAGTATTATTGCACCGACTTTGGCAATTTGGGGAGCAGTCAGCGCTATCTATGGGGCAGTAGTTGCGATCGCTCAGAAAGATATCAAGCGCATGGTAGCATACAGTTCCGTCGGTCACATGGGCTATATCTTGCTAGCTGGTGCTGCTAGTACTCCCTTAGCACTTGTGGGTGCAGTCGCCCAAATGTTTAGCCACGGTATCATCCTGGCGATTCTCTTCCACTTGGTGGGAGTTGTAGAAGCGAAAGTTGGTACTCGCGAGTTAGATAAACTTAATGGTTTGATGAGTCCCATACGCGGTTTACCTCTAATTAGTGCCTTATTAGTTTTAGGTGGAATGGCTAGTGCTGGTATTCCCGGTTTAACAGGATTTATCGCGGAATTTATCGTCTTTCAAGGTAGTTTCTCTGTCTTTCCTATCCCGACTATTTTGTGTGTAGTAGCTAGTGGATTAACCGCAGTTTATTTTGTCATCCTCCTCAACCGCACTTGTTTTGGCAAACTAGATAACTTCGCCTATTATCCCAAAGTCTTTTGGGCTGAGAAAATACCAGCTTTAATTTTGGCAGCTTTCATCATCTTTTTGGGAGTACAACCCACTTGGTTAGTACGTTGGAGTGAATCCACAACTACAACAATGGTGGCTGCAATTCCCGCTTTAGAAAAAACCGTAATCTCTGAAGTCGCACTGAAATAGCTTACAGGTTATAGGTTACAGTTTTTTCCTCTATTCCCATTCCCCACTCCCCACCCCCCATTCCTAATAACATGACAGCAATTAAAACAGCAATTAAATTACCTCCTTCCAAACACGAATTTGCTGATGTAATTCACCGCTTAGAAGCAGGCGGTGCAATGTTACCGGATACTCCAGAAAATTTGATGCAAATCATCGGTTTATATAAAGCTTATGCTGTGCCGATGGATTTTTACTGGCGCGACCTACTTTATATTGCCGAACGCGAATTTTTAAACCCGCTTCCCTTCTTCAAATACTTCTTACCCAAAGAGTATTTAGAACTGCATAATCATTACGCTGGCGATGATGCCGATTTACGAATTTGGCGCGGCGAAGCTACTGCACATCCAGAACTTTTGGCATTTATTGAGAAGGGTGAAACTTTCAAAATGCCGAAGTTGTTGCATCACTTGTTTCACGATCGCATTAACATGGAATTTGCGGAAGCTTGTATGCGGGCGATGTTGTGGCACAGAGGGATGGGTGGACAATTTGACCCTTACCTAGATTCCGAAGAATACAAAGCCAACGCTGATAAGGCAATTAAAGCTTACTTCCAAGGCAACCCCGTAATGCTGGGGCTTTACAAGCTGTTCCCGGATATGTTTTTGGAACAGTGCCGCCAGATGTCATACTACGCTAATCTGGGCTTATTCTGGGAAATCATGGCCCCAGTATTCTTTGAAATGTCCGATCGCTATGACGAAGGTACCATTAGCAGCGTCCCAGAGGCAATGAGTTTCTTAGTTAATGGGATATTTGCGATCGCAGGTCGTCCCATTTACCATCACGTTTATATCCGTGGTGAATGCTATGAAATTATCCCCAAATCTAAGGGTTTCATGTGGCTGTACGAAGCAGCATTACCTTATGTAGAAGCTGTTTTCTACCGTACCGCACCCTTCCGGGGAACAAAATCTTATAATGCTCAAGCGCGTCAAGTACCAGCAGACCAAAAAGACTTTCACTATGGTATTCTTTACGCTGATGTATTTCCAGTGGGTACTGCTGGCATTCCTCCCACATTATTAATGCAAGATATGTTGCATTTTTTGCCGCCATATCTTGTTGATTACTACAGCCAACATTGCCGGGGTGAAGAAGATATGTTGATTCAGTTGGGAGTTAGTTTTCAACGGTCAATGTACTGTGTAACTTCTGCGGTAATTCAAGCCTTGAGAACTGCACTTTTATATCCGTTAGATGACCCAAATCCCAAGCATTTACAAGCCAATCGAGACTTTTTTGAGATGCAGCTAAATCGCTTTACTCGATCCGATTACAATATTCGTGATGCTGCTCGTTTGGGGAGTATTCAAAAGCAAGATTATAGATAAGAGATACACCTAACATCATGTCCGGCTAAAAACTTATCATTTAGAGCGCAGGGGGCAGGGAGGAAGGGGAAAGAGGCTTTTCCGATTTTTGCACAGATCCGGTAATCATAAGTGATTCACCGGACTTGATATAAGAGATTATAAACTTGGCTATTATTAACCAATGAACTAAGTGAAAGCATGATGTAGCTGCGATAGTTCTCTCATTAGTGGAATTAAGATGCGATCGCCATCACCAATGTTTTTGTTCTAGTAATGGGTGTGGGCATTACATCTGAGAATAGCTTTAGCTGATTAGGTTCCACGGATATTACGGAGAGCGTGCCAACTAGCTGAATTATTCCCTAAAACCGAAATGTAATAAATCTGTTAACGAGTTTACCAGAGCGATCGCTCGTACACAGTATCATCTTAGAAGCCGCACTTACAATCCCAATGCACCCTTGAGGTAGGGTGTTGACTTTGATGAAATTTGGTGATTTTCGGTTCATGCTATTTCTGTGAGAGGAAAAAATATCTTTCCTGTCATTGCGAGCGGAGCGAAGCAATCGCCTGGGATTGCTTCGCTCCGCTCGCAATGACTACACAAATTTTGCATGAATTTTTACCCCCTAAAAAGGCACAAAGTCAACAGCCTACCCTTGAGGTGTAGTCTCGGTCAAATTCAGCGTTAGGATTTAAAATAGCTTTATGATTTTTATGAGACGCATATTTGAAGTTATTTAGGTCTACTAGCAAAAGATTCTCAAGTTTATTCTGCAACATAGTGAATGGTGAATCACCTAAAGGTGATTCGTGCAATGCTGGTATTGAAGGTTCTTTCAGAGTCAAAGAAAGTGCAGGGAGATGAAAAAGTATGGCTGAACATCTATTTCATGACCAACTGAGTTTAGAAGAACAAGCTGAAAAACTCGGAAAGCAAGCACTAAGCTTAGGTTTGATTCCCAGCTTTGTGGTGCATTACTTTCCCGATACCTGGATATTTTATATACCTAAT
>NZ_DASQZC010000480.1:0-2928 GCF_035638895.1 Nostoc sp.
TTTTGGACACTGGGCTGCTCACAAACTAGAGCATTTAACTAATTACAGCCTACGTCATGGTGAATCTGTAGCGATCGGTATTGCTTTAGATACGACCTATTCATATTTAACAGGGCAACTATTACAATCTGAGTGGCAAAGGGTTCTAAGTACACTCAAGAAACTAGGCTTTACTTTGTATGTATCAGCGCTGACAGAACAATTAGATCAGCTAGATCATCCGCATTGTCTATTTCGGGGGCTTACCGAGTTCCGTGAACACTTGGGAGGAAATTTAACAATCACTCTTCTACAAAAAATCGGGAAGGGAATAGAAGTTCATCAGGTGGATTTGTCTTTATATAGAGATGCTATTTTGATGCTGAAAGATTGGGAACCTTTGCATTAATTTTTCTTTGAATACATCGCCCAAGTTTCTAGGCGATAAAACAAAGTGATTTTTTGTAGGATGAGTAAAGCAAATTAAAGTTATCGTGAGCCAAAAAAGTATGATGTCTTCGCTTCCCGTCAAGGACGCTCAAAATAATTTACAAGAGATCATCGATCAAGTTGCACAGGGTAAACCTGTGATCATTCGAGGCGATCGCGGTAATGCGATTCTGCTTGCCCAAAAAAATTGGTCTGCAATTCAGGAGACTCTTTACTTATTATCTATCCCTGGAATGCGAGAATCTATCAAAGAAGGACTAGCAACCCCGATCCAAGAATGTGATGGGGAATTGGATTGGTGAGTCAGCCAACGTCTGAGGAGCCACTTCCAAACCCCGAAGGTGCGAGTTGGAGGTTGATTTACACAAAACAAGCGCAGATCGAATCCGAGCAAGTAGTTAACCTTCCTTGCGGGAAGTCCCCAGGTGGAGTGCAACGGATACCTGGGGATGAATCTTGGGCAGGATCTAGTTAGCTACCCGGAGAATCTTGCTGCTTGATATATTTCTTCAAAACATCAAGTGATACTCCGCCACTGGAGTTGACAAAGTATGAACTCGACCAAAAAACAGGCTTCCAGTAGTATTTGTCTACGTGTGATTTGAACTCCTTGCGTATTAGTCTGCTTGACGACGCTTTTAGGACTTTTACCAATTCAGAAATATGAGTATCTGGGGAAATGTTGACCAATAGGTGAACATGGTCGGTTTCGCCATTGAACTCAAGTAGAGAAGCTTTTTGTTGCTCACATAAATCAGTAAAAATGACTTGCAGTCGATTGAGTATTTCTGAAGTAATCACCTTGCGTCGATACTTCGTTACCAATACAATATGTAAGTGAATGCAAAATACAGCGTGAGAACTCTTTCTGAGAGAGGGTTGCACTGCGCGTTATGTGAATGATATGATGACTCTCATGATAGTAACACGTAGGACAACCTTTCGCTTATATCCAACCAAGTCTCAAGAAGTCAAATTGCACTATTGGCGGCGACTTCATAAAGACTTGTTCAATGCCTGTCTTTACCACAGAAAGGCAGAATATCAGCGTTTTGGTAATTCTATTAGTTACTATGATCAACAAAACATCCTGCCTGAATTTAAAGAATGTTGGGTTGAATATAAAGAACTAGGTTCACAAGCTTTACAGTCTACTGTTAAACGTGTTGATTACGCATTCATGCGATTTTTTAAGGGGTTGGGTAGTTATCCTAAATTCAAATCTGCACGGCATTATCGTGGTTGGACTTATCCTGGAATAAGTGGATGGAAAGCGCATACAACAGGTGATAACGGTTATTTGGAATCGTCCAATCTATGACAGATTCAAATGAGAGGTAAAGCTAGAACTTGGGGTACACCAACGACTTGTACAATTATCTGGAAACAGGGTAAATGGTATACCTCAATTACAGTAAATTGTGAGCCAAAAAGAGAGACTGGTTCTGGTGCTGTTGGTTTAGATTTTGGTACTTATCATGCTATTGCTTGCTCGGACGGGACGATAATTGATAATCCAAAACTTCTAGCTAATACCCAGCAGAAAATAGAACAAACTTCTAAGAAATTACGCCGCAAACGTGCGCCTAATTTCAAGAAGAAGATTAAAGCTTCTAAAAAATGGAGAAAAAACAGAAAACAGGTTAGTAAACTTCAAAATAAGGTTGCCAACCAAAGGCAGGATTGGCAGCATAAAGTGGCTACACAAATAGTAAGCAGTAATAGCTTGGTAGCTACTGAAAAGCTAAACATCAAAGGAATGACTCGTAAAGCTAAGAAAGGTAGCAAGAGAAAACATCAAAAAACAGGGCTAAATAGATCGCTGTTAGATGTCGGGATTGGTAATCTAATTTCACTAATCAAATATAAACTCAATGAATGTAGCGGGGTATTTGTTGATGTACCCCTCAAGACTGCCCCATCCCAAACTTGCCCTAATTGCGGCAACAAGAAAAAGAAAGAGTTGTCCCAGCGTGTGCATAATTGCGAGAACTGTAATTTTGTTGCTGACCGTGATGTGGCAGCAGCTATGGTAATGCTCAATTATGCCAAGGGGTTAGGAACTAGCCTCTCAAACGCCGATGCTGAACCTCTTTCTAAAAACCCACAGCATTGTGGAGGGTTTAGGAAACTTCAGCAGTTGAAGCGTCAGAAACTGTACGACTAGCGAAGCGAAGTCCGTAGGTAGTTCATGATAATTCGCATGTGGACACATTACGAGTAAGTTACCTCCTCACCCCCACTTGGTGTTCACAATGAAAACCTCGATTCTCCCAAGCTTGCATATCTACTTCGGTAAGTCTTGTTACATTTGAGCATCGCGGTTGAATAATTTGACTTACAATAGCCCAAAATAAACTGCGTGTTACATCTAATCCAGTTTTGACCCAAGATTCACGATTACCAGGAATACCCAACTCCTCAACAATCTCTGTCTCTACCCAAATACCATGAGCGCCCAAGAGAATCTGTGCCATCCATTTTGCTCTGGGTAAATGA
>NZ_DASQZC010000481.1:0-2356 GCF_035638895.1 Nostoc sp.
CTTTTTAGCGCCACGAATTTCCTCCCCTAAGATTTTGAGACTACCTTCTTGAGCAGAACGCAATCCACCCATTAGAGTTAACAAGGTGGTTTTCCCCGATCCAGAGGGGCCAGTCATGATAACGATTTCACCAGCAGTAATCTCCAAATTAATGTCGAATAAGACTTGTTTGCGAAGCCCACCTTCACCAAAATAGTGGTTAAGATTACTAATAGAAATCACAGATTCTAAAACAGAAAGTGTTGAGTTGGAATTTTCTGGTAGAGATTTTTGCAACATAGGATTTTATAAAGCATTGGGTATGGGGGAATAATTCTTGTAGAGACGCGATGAATCGCGTCTAAAAAACATCGGCAGGATCAGCAGATCGTAACTTCCGCATTGCGATCGCCCCAGAAACACTACACATGATCACGGTCAAAATCCAAACCTGGATCGCCCGTTCCATTTTCATGAAAATAGGAAGCATCGTTGCAGCGTAGGTAACTTGATACAATCCAAAAGAAAGGATGAATCCAGGCAGAAAACCTAAGATAGCCAACAACAACGCTTCCTGAATTAGAACTCCTAAGAGATAATTATCGGTGTATCCCATTGCTTTGAGGGTGGCATATTCTGGCAAGTGGTCAGAAACATCCGAGTAAAGGATTTGGTAGACAATCACGATGCCAACAATAAACCCGACTGCTGTACCCAAACCGAAAATAAAACCAATGCCAGTACCAGCTTCCCAGTAAGTTCTCTCCACTTTGGCAAACTCTTCTGGAGTCAAGACTCTGACATCTTTAGGTAGTCCATTGACAAGTTGCGATCGCACTTTTTCTGTATTAGCATCTGGTTTAAGCGTAATCAATCCAACTTCGATGCGATCGGGTTTACGCTGTGGAAATAGCTGGAGAAAAGTAGAGTCACTGGTGATCACATTACCATCGGCAGCAAAGGAAGCACCATCAGTAAACAAGCCCTTAACAAAGACGGCTTTACTATTCAGTTCCGTGTCAAATTTGCCTGTATTCTTAAAAATATCGGCAACTGCACCGTATTCTGGACGACCTGCCTGGTCAAACAGAACTTGATACAACTGTTTAAGGTGATCCTGATTTTGTTTAATTTCGGGCGATTTGAATGGTGATTGTGCCGGATCAACACCCCAAACTAAAATGGCACGCTCAAGACGTGTTTCAGGATTCCGCCACTGTCCAGTACTGATGTAGACAGAATTAACTGACTGAACACCTTCATAACCTAATGTTTGATATAGTCGCTCTCTGGAAAAGTTTTTTACAGAAAACAAAGTTTGAAATTGGGGACTAATTAAAACCAAATCTGCTTGTAAATTGCGATGAGGTTTCACAGCAGCATCAAAAAGCGCACTTTCAAACCCCAACTGGATAAACATCAGTATATCGGCAAAGGCAATACCTGCGACTGCAACAGCCAGACGGGTTTTTTCTTTCATTAACTGCCGCCATGCTAGCGGCGTTTTGCGAAATAGTTTAGAAAACATATTTAAAAACCCCTTTAATAACCCAGTGTTTCAGCTTGCTGTTCAAGCTGGCGCTCTCGCATGAAAAGAAATAAGGGAAGACCTAAAGAAACACCAACTAAAACACTACAGGCAATATAAACCCAGAGATTTTGCATTTTCAGACGTGTTCCTTCCCAAAATACGAATGTCCACAAGACTAGGGATGAAACAATAACATCCATGCCAAAAAAACCAGAAATTTTGTTGGCAAAAAGTTGTTCAAAAAACAGCTTTATATCAAGACCATGCTCTAGTAAAAACGGAACAAACTGGGAGTAAGGTAGAACGGAGCCAAGTACACAAAGCAAAAGGTATATGACTTTAAGCATGATTGAATTCACCTTATAAAAAATGATGGAATACACGAGATAGCGAACAGCTCTATATTTCAATTGCTGTCTGTACCTGTAAGTTAGTGAAACCTGCAACTCGTTTGCTGTCTTCAGGATTGAGGCGAATTTTCACCTCAACTACTCGGCTATCAAGGTTCTCTCCTGGCTGGTTGCTGAAAACGTTTTGTCTATTCACCTGCAAACCAATTTGGGCAATGGTTCCTCGCAGTTCACCGACAAACGCCTGACTGCTAATCACTGCCTGTTGTCCCAGTTTCACTTTACCGATGTCGGTTTGATAAACTTCTGCTACTGCCATCATCTGGTTTGTTTGCGCTAAGTCTGCAATGCCAGAAGCACTAATTTTTTCTCCGACTCGCGTATGAATTTTGATGATTTGTCCCGCCATCGGTGCTTTGATGTAAGCACCCGCCAACTCGGTTTGAGCATGTTTGAGTGTGGCGATCGCATTTTCAACTTCTGTCTTGGCTGCGGC
>NZ_DASQZC010000482.1:0-6773 GCF_035638895.1 Nostoc sp.
TCAAATTGTACAAGCGATCGCCCCGATACAATAATAAAACCGACAGAATCAAGCCTAATTTGGGGCTGGCGAATTCCCTCTAGAATGGCTGCATTTAAAGCAGTTTCTATCTGCAATTCTTCAGCTAATGCATTATCCCAACTTTGCTGATTCAGACGCAGCCGTAATTGTTCTACTCTATTGGCTAATTTCTTTTCGGCGACTTTAGCACAACTTTGGCATAAGTCAATAAAATCGGGACGATTAGAGAGTAATTCCGAAGAAGTATTACGCACTTGATAGCAGAAATTTTGCCATTTACTAGGATCAACAAAATCGTCAATAATTCCTAAGCGCTCTTTTGCTAGATTGTAATCTCGTCCCTGATTGTTGTTTTTATCTTTATATGGACGTTGCAGAATGCTTAAGAGTGCTTTATCTTCAACAGTGCGTATTGGCTCCTTGCGACCATCAACATAGATAGTTTCTATAATTGGTGGAAATAGAGCATCGACACGTCGCTGCAAGTTTTTGAATTGAGAATTATCTAGTTTGTTATCTAGTAAAACTTGTTTGGCAATTTTTAAATTTGCCTCGACTACATAATTGCATTGGAAACCAAACCACTCCTTCCCTTCTTTAGAGTCCCAAGATGCATCAGTGCGCCACATCGCAAAGGCTTCACCCCGGTCATCCCAGTTTATATAGTTCCAGAGTGCTTCAATAAATCCTTCCCCAACTCGAAAGAGTTTAATACCAGGATTCTGGTTTGCTACCCTGCGATTATAAGCACCAAATTGGTCTAGGGAACTCTCAGCAAAACGGTTTTTTAAGTCATTTATGGGAACCAATGTCCGCGTTGAGGGTTGATAACGTCGCATCTCTGATGAATCTGGATTATTCAGTCCTCTGAATCCCAATGCATCACAAATCCAGCCTTCAATTGCTCGTTTAATTTCTAAATGACAAGCATCGTAATTATCTAGTTCTTGAAAATACTCGGTGGCAATTTCATCGTTGGCATCAATTTCATCTAGAGCATTTTGTTCACTAATTTTTGCTATTTCAGTTTCAATTTGCTCTTGAATTGGCGGAATCATCTCTAGCAATCCAGCAGCACCTGATTTAAACAAAACTGTTTCTAATTCTGCAAGTTTTTCATCTACATAAAACTGGAGACTGGCAATTGATTGTTGGAATATACCAAACCCATCTTTCAATACTTTATACCAAGCATTGTGAGGGCTATCTTCCAAGTAGGGGCCAATTAAGGCACTAGATTGGATACCAATTTTACTGCCAATGCGGTCAAGTCTGCCAATTCTCTGCTCTAATTGATTAGGCGACCAAGGAAGGTCAAAATGAATTAACCAATCGGCAAACTGGAGGTTACGCCCTTCTTCTCCAGAGCGATCGCATACTAAAATAAAGCAGTTTGGGTTATTCTTGAACCTATTTAAGCCTTCCTCAACCTTGTCTGGTGATTCTCCAAATTGATGGCTGGCTACTGTCTCTGCGCCAAAGGTATCAGATAAATACCGGACAATTTCGCCGCAAGTTTGCACAAAACTGGTAAATACAACAAATTTGGGCAGAATATCACCAGTAATTGGTCTTTTAATTCTCTGTTGTATCCTGGTGATAAATTCCTTTTGATTCTTCCGAACGTTTGCGGGAATTTTAAAGTATGTACCTAACTGATTCAGCAGTACTGTTTTCAAATTTTCCGTCCGTTGTCCGTCCTCTTGAGGTTGACGAATAATTTTTAGCAACGATTGCAGAATCTCTTCTTCGCCTGAGAATTTGGGGGTTGTAGTTAATAGGCGAACATCATCTTCTTTAAACTCCTGGATGAGTTTAGCATGAGGCTTACCAGTTAACCGAGCGTTAATTACCTGCTCTAAAATGCCTAACCAAGTACCAGCAGCTAGGAATAATAACAGAAAAATTCGCTGATATTGCTTGTCACCAGGAGCAACACTACGCCATTGATTGAGCAGTTCGTGGATATCAAGCGATCGCTCGTCTAAATCATACTCTTCTTTGGGCGTAAAGTTGCGGTCAAATATCACATCTTCTACCGCAGCGCGACGGTTACGAAGCATTCGGCGGTGTAGTCGATAGGTATCGCTGACGTGGACGCGAATCGCTTGGAGGATTTGCTCTTGTTCAGTAGAATTTGCTGGTAAATTTTCTAAATCATCCGCCAGCTTCAGTAAATACTCATCCTCAGCAAAGAGATTTCGTAGTTGCTGCAAGTTGCTTTTGAGGACAAGAGGTTCCACACCTTCTTTAAAAGAAAGCAGAACTTTGCCAACTTGCTGACGACTTTCAACTTTGGCGCGAAAACCTTCTAAATCACCAATTTTATAGGTTGTCGGGTCCAGCAAGTGCAACATAGCCAGAAAATCTTGCTCATGATTGAGAACAGGAGTGGCAGATAATAAAAGTAAGCGATCGCTTTTATGAGCAAGTTCTTTGCAAGTCTGAAAACGCTGGCGCATTGCCGCATCCTTAGAGGTTGCCATTGCTGCGATATGATGGGCTTCATCTAAAATTAAGCAGCCTATCTTCGCTTTCAGGTTGATTTTATGGATATCTTCAACCGCCAGCACCGCCACCCGTTTGCCAAAATGGGAAATGTAAAACTTGTTTTCTAACTCAAGCCGCCATTGTTTGAGCAAATATTGCGGAACTAATATCACCGCATTTTTTTTCGGTTCATCCAGAAGGAATTGACGCAGAATCGCACCCGCTTCGATGGTTTTTCCCAGTCCCACCTCGTCTGCTAGCAAGTAGCGTTGAATTGGGTCTTCCAGTACCCGCCGCACAACTTCAACTTGGTGAGGATAAAGATTGATATTTGCCGAAATCAGTCCCGTCATCCCGCGACTGACAGCGCGTTGCTTAATCAAGGATTTGACGAAGGCCAATCTTTTGTCGTGGAAGTAAGGCGTTTCGTGACCCTTCATCGCCAGAGTTTCGATGGGGTCAGTGTTTGGGAGATTACAACGAACGTAAATGTCTTCTTCACTAGCGATCGCAGTTTTCTTATCTGGTAAATCAATTTGATACATTTCTGTATCTTCATCCCAGATGAAAACTCTGCCAACTATCCATTTATCCTGCGTTTGGGACTTAATATAGCATCGAGCCTGGGGTTCAAGCCTGACCTCAGAGAGAGAACTTAAAGGTAAAGTTTTTTGCAGACGTTGCCCTATAGAGCAGAAATACTCAACGTTCGCATTGGCATCAGATATTTCCGTAACTTTTCCTATACCCAAATAGTTATTCTGGGACTGTACCAATAAACCGAGCTTAATCATAGATCCAGTCCCCTGAACACATTAAAAGAACCTTCCAGACTAGTTTGTTCACCTATATCTGGCAGTTTTGTCGATCAACATTATAGATAATAAACTGGCATCACAGCTTTTTGTTATAGCGATCGCCATAGCCCAATAGTTTTAAGTTAAGGGGGAAAGGGTTTAAATTCACCTTTATCCCAAGCCCAGTAACCTTTTTCAGACCAAAAGGAAGATTGTTAGGCTTATCCGAAAAGTATTGCACAACAGCCAATTAGTAAAATCAGCCCAAACGTTGATTTTCGTTCAAAAAGTTTACCTTAAGCAGTAGGATTTTTAAATGCAGGGGGACGCATTAGCATTGTCAGGCAACACAATGGCATTGTCAGGCGACGCATTGGCATTGCATTGCAGGGTATTGCCAAATTTAATTCACTATGAATTAATGAAATACTACTGTATTTAGCTGATTATGTGCTGCAACAGATTCACCCTTTGGCTTGATAACGGCACGATACAATTAAAGTAATGTGGTTTTATTTACTATGAAAAAAATCAGAGACAACACAATTAAGTTAAATCAATATTTAAAGTTGATGGGTATAGTGCCAAGTGGAGGACAAGCCAAGCTGATGATTCAAGGTGGCGATGTCCAAGTCAACGGTATGCTAGAAACCCGACGAGGGCGGCGACTAGTGCCAGGTGATAAAGTGACAATAGAAGGAAAGACTTTAGAGGTGAATTTGGATAACAATGAAGACCAAGACTTAGTAATAGATTTTACCGAACAAACCGAGTAAATGATTTTTATCCTAAATCGAAAAGTTCTTCTTTTACCTTGTGAGTAATGCTGCAAATTTCCAACAAAGTTATTATCCCACAGAGTGAGATTGAAATTAGTGCGATTCGTTCGCAAGGAGCGGGAGGCCAAAATGTAAATAAGGTTTCCACAGCTATTCACTTGCGATTTGATATTGCTGCTTCATCATTACCCGATTATTATAAAGAACAGCTTTTAAAGTTGAACGATCGACGCATCACCCAGGACGGAGTTGTTGTAATCAAAGCGCAGGAACACCGAAGCCAAGAGAACAATCGGGAGTCAGCTTTGAAACGACTTCAAGAACTCATTCAAAGCGCAGTTGTTGTGACGATAAAACGCAAACCCACGAAGCCAAGTCGCAGTTCGCAAAGAAAGCGCCTTGACTACAAAACTAAGCGCGGACAGGTTAAGTCTAACAGAGCGGAAGTGACAGATTATTGATTTATAAACTTAGACTTTGGTGCTCAATTTTATTGCAAAATCTTACCAGAGAACTAAGACTAATTCCTTCTATTGACTGTGGTCAATGTCATTACTTAACTGGTTAGGTTGAGAGTAGCAACTATTAAAGGTGAAAAAGATGAATAAGACATTACTAACGATTTTGATGCTTTCGCTCTTACTCTTATTCATCATCTCTCCCTTTGCTGCCCTTGCTAGTTTAATGATGATAGTGTTTGTTTCGGCGTTTTTCTCTTTACTAGGAAACTTGTTCCAAGTAATAATTGGTGGTAACACCGATCCTAAAGGGTCTTGACAACTATTGTGATGTTACACCAAAAAGCCGCCTGCAACCTGCGATCGCTTTGGCGGCTTTCTTATTTACACTCGCTACAAGCGGCAAACTTTGAGCTTAAAAATCAATTTTCATTTTAAAAGAGATGCTACCAACTCGATTGATTGTCTCACTGTCAGCAAGAACTTCCCAGCCAAATCGTTTATATAAACCCACGGCTGGATTTGTCGCTCTGGTACTAAGTGATATTGATAGATAAGATGTTTTAGCTGTTGCTAACAAATGTGTGAGTAACTGCGTTCCTATACCTTTATTTCTATATTGAGGAAGAATGGCAATAGCTAGTTCAGGGGTTTGATCATCAACATAGCCATATCCTTTATTTTCACCTGTAAATAAACGCAGCCATGCCGCTCCTAGTGGTTGATTACTACTTTCTAAAATAGCAATAAAGCCGCTATCATCTTTACGTCCCCAATCTTTAACATATTTTTCCAAATCAGGATTATTCATTGCATCCTGCACCGTTAAATTACCTTCTTCTACCAGGTGAGCTGCTTCGTAAAGCATTTGCCAAAGAAAAGGCTCATCTTGCTGTGTAAGTGGACGAATAGAATAATCCATAACTCATGCCCCAAAGTCCGCTTTTGTAAAATTTAAGATAATTTACTCAGCGGTGTGGCTAAACCGTCAATGCTGACAAGATTTTTCTGCTGTTGATATTCTCGAACTCCCTCTTCGCCTTTTTTACTAGCCCAGTTTACTAAAGTCTGGCGCTCACCTTGATATTCATAGAGTGGTACGCCAAAACCACAGGCAGTCTGTATTTTATCAATGTCGGCGACGATAATTTGACGAGTTCCAGGCATCGGCACAAACAAAGAGTATAGGGAGTCCCAATCTGGAGAACTCGATAAAATCGTCTTTCCTTGACCGTAAAGACGTAATATACAGGCGGGTTCCTCAAAGGCGCAAAACATGAAGGTTATTCGCCCATTTTCTTGCAAATGGGCTGATGTTTCGTTACCACTGCCTGTAAGGTCTAAATAAGCTACTCGTTTGGGAGAGAGGACGCGAAAGCAGCCTAAACCTTTAGGAGATAGGTTAACATGACCCGTAGGACTCAAGGGTGCAGAGCCAACAAAGAAAAGGTGTTGGGCTGCAATGAAGTCTTGGTGTTCCTCAGTAATACAGTCAAAAACTTTAGCCATAGACTGTCTGATATCTATTTACAAATTTCCTATCTTCTCAGCCTATGCTTTACCTAAAAATCTAGCAAGGGTTAACTGTTGATGTTTAAGGGAGTGGGGAGTGGGGAGTTAGGAGTTAGGAGTTAGGAGTTAGGAGTTAGGAGTTGGGAGTGGGGAGTTAGGAGTGCTACCGTTTCATGTATCGACTAGCCATTTGGATGGCATCAGCGATATCGACATCACCATCGCCGTCAGCATCCAAGAAAGAATTCAGTACAGGATTACCGCCAGCTTGGGGATTCTGAGCATTTGCACCTGACTTCAAAAAATTAAGTACCAAAGGTACTGCTAAAGGCAGCAATTGTTGAACTATACCAGCATCCAATCCAGTGCGCCCGGCAGCAACCTGAGCTACCTGTTGTTGTATCTGAGGAGAAAACAGCGAATTCACGGCTTGGGGGTTAGGTGAAGTCCCAGCATATTGATTAACTAGACTTTGTGCGGCTTTATTACCATCTGTGGCTTGCTTTTGTTGTAAAGCAGAACGCACTTGACTACCGACAATTGACAAAACTGATTGGATGGTAGATGGGTCTGCACCTGTACCTTGGCTCATTTGCTGTACACTGCTAACAATACTTCCCAATTGACCTAAGCTGCCCTGTTGATTGGGGTTAGCAACGGCACCAAGAATTTGATCGAAAAGTCCCATAAGTTTCCTCTCTTTGTTCTGAAAAAGC
>NZ_DASQZC010000483.1:0-23252 GCF_035638895.1 Nostoc sp.
TTTACTACCTTCATTATCTTGTTCTAAAACTAAGCTTGTGGCTTGATATAAAGACGAAATACCAATAAATCCAGTTAATGCAAATATGAAGACATTTAACAGAATTAAAAATTGGTAGTTATTGGTGGTAATTAAGAAAAACAGTGTGATTGGCGCAAAGCTAAATAAAAGTACACTCGTAACTGAAACAGCAGTCAAGACTAATGCTAAATGCTGTCCAAAAGTCCGCTTTGAACCAAAAACAATGTTAGCAAAGTACAAAGTTGGAATACAAATTAGCAGTGTAATTAAATAAAGGGCTGGAAGTTTAATAGCGGAAGACAACGCTTGCATCCAACTATGGTATGCGCCAATGATTCCGCCATAACCAGCGAGAAATAAGGAACTGCAAACTAGTAGAGAAATAATTTTATTTGGTAATCTTGTACCTTGGCGAACTTCCTCTAGAAATCCTTGGCGATCGCGCAGGAATCCAATCAACACCGCAAAGTATTTGATTCCTACAGATTTTCGTTCAATCATGTTATCCTCACACAGCTAAAATTCTAAGTTTCATCTGAGTAATCACCGCCAGAACCATACTTCCAGGCATCAATCAAACGATGCCAATAATATTGTTGTTCTTTTGGTTGATTTTTAATCCATGTTTCTAGCATTGGACTTAGCCAAAATAAAGTAGTGTACACACCTAAATTACTGTAATGTAACATCCAATCTAACAAACTGGCTAAACCTACTTGCGGAATTATCTTTGCAACTAATACCGGATGATATAAACCAGTTTTTAACAGTGTTTTTGTTAGTGCCGAAAACTGCACTATATCCTGTAAAAATGGTTTTAGCACTGGTGTACCCAACTGTTGCATTTCCTCAAATACCGCCGAGAGTAGTTGGTTAATTTGATCTGGGGCAATTTTCTGATTTACACCAACACTCATAGCTTTTTGAAACAACCAGGTAACAGTCAAACTTGGCTGATAGGGTTGCAGCAGTGTTAACGCTTTTGCAGATAATTGTTCTGTTTCCAGTGCTTCGTAAATGCCATAAGTTAAACGCTTCAGGTGACGCACCATTGCCCCAAAACCACCAAAACTCAAGGGAGATTGACTACCACTGCTATCCCCCACTGCTAGAATGCGATTCCAAGGGGTTTTGATGGGGCTTTGGCGGTAGGTGGGAAAGAAACCAAATAGCGATCGCTGAAATTTCAGTTTGCTCAACTCCACTCCCTGATATTCTGGTAAAAGACGCAGATATTCCTCAAATAGAGCTTCTAAACTTAAACGTTGGGAATCTGCATCCATATAAGTAAATAAGTAAGTTGTTCTGCCATCCCTGGCTGGAAACGCTTCCCAGAAGTACTGACATTGATTTTGCAAAGGTGTAAATGATAATAACAAGTCGCCTGAGTTATTTTCCGCAAAACCTTGGGCGCAACTTCCTACAACTAAGCACAGTGCGTCTGCTTTTTTGCCTTGACGTGCTTGTTGAGTGATGGGTGAAAGATGTCCCATTGCGTCGATTAATAACCGAGTTTTAAATTGGTTATTTACCATCACCCCATCTGGATGAACCACCGCTTCAGTAAAGGGTGTGTTTTCTAACAACTTTCCACCTGCGGCCAGAAATCGAGTTTTCAAAGTAGCTAGTAGATAAACTGGATCTACGCCAATATTCAAAACATCCTCTACCCAAACTTCTGTACCGCCAGCAAAACTAACTCGCGCTGGGTTATATTGAGTTGCGATCACACTCTCTAATTCATCCTCAGTCAGCAAGTTTAATTCCACGAACACATCTAATTCTTTGCGAGAAATATTCCACTCTTGTTCCCTCCCCCGCAAAATTCCCCGTTCCATCAACGCCACCCGCAGTCCCTTCACCGCTAAGGCGCAACCAATTAAAATACCCAAAGTGCCACCGCAGATAAGTACATCGAAGTCTGCAACTCCTAAAGGCTGTTGACTTTCTTTAACTAACGTTGCTACTGGTGCGGAGTTTTCGCGCAGAGATGTTAGGATGCGATCACTTTGGCGTAACCCTGCTAAAACATCGCCTGGTAATTGGGAAAGAATTTCTTCGGTTAAAGACATTTTGGAAAAACTCAACTCTACATTCCAAAATTACCTGAGAATGAAGAAAGTAGATATGATCGTGACACTCCCACACGTCCCTTGAGGAACTGGAGACATAAGTATGTCCACTACAAAACCTGTAGAACGTCTGTATACTTTTAAGGAATATCTCACCTACGATGATGGCACTGACAAGCGCTATGAACTTGAGGATGGGGTACTGCTAGAAATGCCTCCAGCCTCAGATTTGCATGAAGCTATCATTACTTTCTTGTTGCTCCGCTTCTATTTGGAAATCCAACGACTAGGGTTAGACTGGCAGGTTCGCCCTAGCGGTACTGGCGTTCGTACCTCTGTTAAAGAATCCCGTCTCCCTGACTTAATTGTGATGACTGAAGAACAGCGACAATCTATTCAGGGTAAATCGGCTGTGCTTGAGTTACCTCCACTGTTAACAGTAGAAGTGGTTAGCGCTGAGTCTGTGAAGCGAGATTATCAAAGGAAACCACTTGAGTATGCAGCCTTTTCTATCCCTGAATGCTGGATTGTTGATCCTCTTGAGGCAAGGGTGACAGTTTGTTTGTTGGATGAAGGACGTTATAACCAAACAGTATTTACAGGAAACCAGCAAATTTTTCTCCGACTTTTCCTGAGTTAAAACTGACAGCGCAGCAAGTATTAACGGCTTAGGATTTTTTATCGAATTAGCTTAATGAAAAGACCTCTCCCTGGTTTTACTACGCAAAACCCTCCCTCTCCGACTCGGAGAGGGACAGACTTGAACTTTAGTTCAAGGCAGGGAGAGGTTCGTCGAACTCACGATAATTTAGAAATCGCAGGTAAGCCTGTAAATATCCCTTTCAACATGGTGATTCTTGGAGAGTAATGGAAATGCGATCTTTCGGGTAGCAGCAGAGCAACGCTTACGCCCATTAATTTTTAAGAGGATGTTTGTAAAGTCTAATTTATTACTAGCCCTGACGATTATAAATCGCGGCTACACAGGCAAAACCTACCTCTGTGGGTTTAAAATTCTTGATTTTCTCTTAGTCTACGGAGGTGGACTTCGTTTGTGTAGTAGCAAATTCTATTCGCCCAATACTTTTTAAACGTCCTCTAAGCGTTGGGACAGAAGGAGTAAATCATTTCACTTTTTTTAAAGTGCCAGTAATTACTGAACCTGGATTAGTTTGTAAAACAAAGATTTCCTTGCCGCCATCAACAATGATACCGCTTAAAAAAATTGTCTCATCACGACTACTTGTGAATATTATCTGCACCGTACAATCTTGTTTAACATTATAGGTTCCTGATAGTGTCCTGTTTGTAAATATAGTACCATTACCGCTACCAGCATCTGTTCCTTGTAAATTTCCGTTTCCATTAAGCTGGACTAAACCAACTACAGCTATAGACGTAGACGTTGCTGCAAACGTCCCAGTGAATTTAGTTCCATAGCTACCTTTTATGGTTGCATTATTACAAGAAGGCGCAGCTTGGGCGTTCACCTTTTGAGAGATAGCGTCTGAAATGCTCAATGCTGCCACAGTACCAATTATTAACGTCGTAAAAAAGCCTTGGATTTTAAAGTTCATCATATTCATGGAATCAAGACACCTTTGCATAAATATTGACATAGGACTTATGCACTGTACAAATTAATCATGGTATGAATTTACCAAAATAGGTTGTTTCAAGCCTTGATTAATTATTCTTGGATAGTAAATAAACACGTGTTGTAGAGGTTTATCAATGCTAAACCCTACGACAGATATGGTTTTTAAAACCATCTATATTTATTTTGTATTTCTGTCAATGCGTAAGTCCTGTGACACTAGAAGATTACTATTAAATGACTTAACTTGTAAATACCACGAGAAAGTAAAAATAAAATTTTTTACACCTTTGAGTTTAGCGTTGGTGAAGTTTGCCCCTCGGATGTGGGCGCAATAATTAGTCGAATAAAAAGGCCTCTAAGAGGTTTTACTACATAAAATCTGTCTCTCTTGCGCGTTGGAGAGGGACAGAGTTGAACTTTAGCTCAAAGCAGGGAGAGGTTCGTCTAACTCACGCAAAATTATCCTAAACCAAATAATTTTGCGATCGCAGGCAATAATTTATTACCCGCTTCAACTAATGTGGCAACAGCAGGTAAGCCTGTAAATATCCCTTTCAACATAGTGATTGCTGTTTTTGCCGTCTTCTGCTTAGTCGATTCTTGGGGATTTTTCCCCGCTTCTGCCAAAGCTTTCACCTGTTCTAGCGCTTCGGTTTTCTCTTCTTCTGGCAAATATGTGGATTGGATGATTGCATCTTGCAACTGCGACAATAATTCTTTGATTCCTGGTTTCTCGGCATCGGTTGCATCAGGTAACTGATTGAGGGCAATACTCACGTTACCGCTAATGGTTCCTAGATTAGCAATAGAATTATTGCCAGCGATACCGCTAACATTACTGCTGCCTTCAATATTGATGCCGCTAATATCTGCCATATTTGTATCTCCTTGTGTATAAAATTTCGGCTGCCCAAGTGCAGTTGTGAGCATATTTTTTAAATCACTAACATAACTATCTTTTTCTATCAGTAATAATTGCTGACTCTGCGATAACGCTTTAAGTTTATTATAGTCATCAAAATATTCTGCATTCAGTTGAGATTTATCGCTACTTGCGGCGGTTTTGGCTCTGAGCAAGATTTTATCATCGCCGCGTTTCTCCATTGCGACGATTTCTAACTGAGCTTCGGGATGGTTTTCGGCAAGGTTTTTGAAGGCTATGGCAATGGCGCGAGGGTCAACCCCTTGATTATGGTAAAGGTCGAGGGTGTCAAAAATTGGCTTGATAAAGTCGGCAAAATCCCCGTCTGCAAATACCTCTTGTTTATTATCAGGTTTACGGAGAGGGTCAGGATCTTCTTTGGTGGGTAAGCGCATAAAGATATATTCACACCTCACCCCATGCAATTTAGTTGTATTTGTAATGCCCCAATCTTCGATGTACGCGCCTGTGAGATTTGCACCAGTTAAATCTGTGCCGTCTAGTTGCGTTTGCTTCAGTTTTGCTCTTGACAAATCGGCATCTTGCAAGTTGGCTTCACTGAGATCAGCGCCGATAAAACTGGCATCTGCTAGGTTAGCTTTTTTTAAGTTGATACCCCGCAGGTATTCACGGTAAAAATTCTTATCCTGTCCCTGTCCTGTAACCAGCAGTTGACGTACTTGTGAGTTTTGCAGATAAGTTGAGCCAGGACGAACACGGTCAAGCATTTTGGCTTGATGCCAACGGCTACAGATAAGAATAGTCTTTCGGAAATCTGTACTTTTGAGTGTAGCTTGGGTGAAATCAGCATTGGTTAAATTAGCGCCACGAAAACTTGTACCTCCTGTTGCAGCAAAGGCGATCGCAATATTACAAACCGAGGAATATTTTTCGTCTCCTTTCATTGCTAGCCAACCGATGTAAATGCTAAACAACCCTACAGCAAAGGCTACGGCAATAGCTAAGATCCCATATCTGGCAAAAGTGAAGGCTCCGGCTACAGCAAATGCTCCGGCTATTATCAATGCTTCAAATCCAGCTACAGCAAATGCCGCAGCTACTATCAATGCTACGGCTACAGCGAAGGTTCCTGCTCCTGCCACAGCAAACACTCCAGATCCGGCTGCGGCTCCACCTATAGCGAAGCCTACTGCTCCTGCCACAGCTATGGTAAAAGTTGCCACTACCACAAAGACTGCTACTCTTACTATTGGCCGAATTATGACCAATAAGAAAGCAACTAATAAAATTAGGGTAGTCCATCTGCCAATCTGATATCCTAAGCTGGAAGTATTAAATATTTCTGACACCAAGTAACTATTTACAAACCAGATCAATCCTGAAAGTCCCGACAACAACCACAAGACAAAAACTAGGAAAATTGCCCAACGGCGTTGCAGTCCAGCTTTGGTATGGCTGAAGTTTGCACCTGTTAAATTAGCATTAGTGAAGTTTGCCCCTCGGATGTCGGCATAGCTAAAGTTTGCACCCGCAAGGTCTTGTCCTTTGAAGTTGCGTCCTCGGAGATTTTGACCGGAGAAGTCTAAAGCCATGTTTCACTTTACGGAGGTGAGCAAATCTTACTACACGCTCACCCCTGTAAATTCAGAAATGGTTAGATATTTTTGATTAATGGAGTTCAAAGCCTCATTAATGGAGTTCAAAGCCTCATTAACGGAGTTCAAAGACTCATTAACGGAGTTCAAAGCCTCGTGAACGAGTATAAAAGCCTCGTTAACGGAGTTCAAAGCCTCGTGAACGAGTATAAAAGCCTCGTTAACGGAGTTCAAAGACTCATTCACGAGTATAAAAGACTCGTTAACGGAGTTCAAAGCCTCATTCACGAGTATAAAAGACTCGTTAACGGAGTTCAAAGCCTCGTTCACGAGTATCAAAGACTCGTTGAGTACAAATATATTGTGTCTCTACAATGATTTTGAATACTAGAAGTTAGTACAGTGGTGCGTTAGCCTTTGGCTAACGCACCCTACCAAAACTACTGCTAAAAATAGAAGTTAAAATACATGTACATTAGGACTAGGTGGATCTTTACCGCTTGTGCTGGCGTAATTGCTCTACTATATAGTCTTCCAGTTCTTGCCTTTCTCTCTTACTGGCATTTCGTTGATAAGTTCTTGCTGTTTCTTGCATAAACTTGCGTTTCTCGCTTGGAGAAGATTTGATACCTCCAGTGCCTTGAAGCTTTTGCTGTAATTCTTCCCAAGTCTTTTCACCCACACTTTCGCCTAGTTTGGCTAGTACCTTTGGTAGTAACGTTCTTGCCTCTCTTTGAAAATCTTCTTCTGTCTCAAGGGAAGCTAAATCTATATTGCTGAAGTCGATATCGATTTGAAACTTACTCATAGAATTGTGTTTGTTCTTTTAACGGATTATTACCACTATAGGGGGAAGATAGATTTTACTTTCCTGTCAATTCTAGATAGCATACAAAGATAGCATGATCGAGCAGCTAGTAGATGGCAGGTTCTATTGGATCTGTTAACCCAACACTGACAAATATCACCAATGCTTTGCGCCTGGGCGTTTGCCTGCTTGAACCTATGAAATAAACTATATGGAAGCTTTCGTCACGAATTTGACGACTGTACTTGCTACAGTAGTTGATATTTTCACTGGCATTATTATTGCGATCGCTGTTTTGGAAGCCGTAGTCAAGATCCTGGTTTTTTTCTTCAGTCGGCGTAAAAAGCTGAACCAGGCTAAAGAGGAAATTCGGCTAGAGTTGGGTATGTGGCTGGCTCTTTGCCTTGAGTTTGCATTGGCTGCTGACATTTTACGTAGCACGATCGCTCCAACTTGGGATGAAATTGGTAAACTAGCTGCCATCATTGGCCTACGAACAATTCTGAATTTCTTTTTGGCAAAAGAAATTGAGCAAGCAAGGAATAAAAAGAACAATATCAAGGATGAATCTTTTTAATTACTCATTAGGGACAGCAATCATCCAATCGTTAGGTTCTTTAGCGATCGCTGGTTATGTGATTGCTGCAATCTTTGTCTCTAATTCTCAGGTGTAATATTTACCAGGCAAAACTTATGGTTGCAGCAAATCTGTTAAAGACCATTAACTTGCAAACTTGAAGACAAATTCTGGTCTTTAGCGTTATCCTATCACTTTGCATCTTTCTTAAGAAGGTATTTATTTGGGAGAAAACGCAAATTCTGATAATTAAATCTCACGTTGAATCATTAAAACAAGTTTTTACAGATAATTTCAGATTGCTAATCAGAAGGATTTTACATATAGTTAATATCTCCATAACCAGGTTAGGAATATTAAAAATGCTATCTTAAAGGCAAAGGTCATTTACTCAATTTTTGAGGAAAAAACTATGACTACAGCGCTCATAGAGGCTAATTCTATCGAGTCATTGCTAGGTAAAGAAGCTGAAGACTTGCTTACCTACAAAGCAAAACTTCCTACTGATTTACTACATTTGCCGGGGCCAGACTTTGTAGATCGCATCTGGCTCAACAGCGATCGCAACCCGCAAGTAATACGTAATCTTCAGTTACTTTATTCTACTGGTCGTCTTGCATATACTGGGTATCTGTCTATTCTCCCGGTAGACCAAGGGATTGAACACTCAGCAGGTGCGTCTTTTGCGCCCAATCCGATTTACTTTGACCCAGAAAATATTGTCAGATTAGCGATCGCCGCAGGTTGCAATGCGATTGCTACCACTTTGGGGACATTAGGTATTGTTTCGCGCAAGTATGCCCACAAAATACCTTTTATTGCCAAAATCAATCACAACGAATTGCTGACTTTCCCCAATCAATTTGACCAGGTATTGTTTGCTGATGTGGAACAAGCTTGGAATTTAGGGGCGGCGGCTGTAGGTGCGACAATTTACTTTGGTTCAGAGAATTCTACCAGACAAATTCAGGAAATCAGCCGAGCTTTTAAACGCGCCCATGAACTGGGGATGGTGACAATTCTCTGGTGTTATCTGCGGAACAACGCTTTTAAACAAGATAAAGATTACCACCTTGCTGCTGACCTCACCGGACAGGCGAATCATTTGGGTGTAACCATTGAAGCCGACATTATCAAACAAAAGTTAGCTGAAAATAACAATGGTTACGGTGCAATTGCCAAAGCCACTGGTAAGACTTACGGCAAAACAGATGAGCGGGTTTACACAGAGTTAACAACTGATCACCCAATTGATTTAACTCGTTACCAGGTGCTGAATTGCTACTCTGGGCGTGTAGGACTGATTAATTCTGGTGGCGCGACTGGTAAAAACGACTTTGCAGAAGCAGTTCGCACGGCTGTAATTAATAAACGGGCTGGTGGTTCAGGATTAATTTCTGGGCGAAAGACCTTCCAACGCCCCTTTGAGGAAGGTGTGAAGTTATTTCACGCCATTCAAGATGTTTATTTGTCGCCAGATGTGACGATAGCTTAGGGGAGCCTACGGTGTAGACACAAGTCAGATTCAGTTTTACCCAAATACGCTTGGGATCAGCCAGAAAGCCCTCACGTAGAGACGCGATAAATCGCCGTCTCTACAGAGAATGTACTGGTCAATTATTCCTTGACAGACTACTATTTCCAATTACACCCAAAAAGAATTTCATCACTTACTTACCTCTGCCAACTTTACAGTTTCTCAGGCAACTAAAGTTCGTTTTGGTGTATTTTGGGGGCTGATGATAGCTACAGCTAGCCTCAAAGGCGAACCAGCAAAGGAATTATATAAAAGGCAAAGATCGGTAGGGATTCTGGGATATCCTTAAATAAGTGAAAGATTTGCCAAAAAATAGTAAGAATGAAGCTGGCAGCAAGAGTAAGTCAGGTAACACCTTCATTAACCTTAGCGATCGCAGCCAAGGCTAAGGCACTGAAGGCAGAGGGAATAGATGTTTGTAGTTTTAGTGCTGGAGAACCAGATTTTGATACTCCAGCGCATATTAAAGCCGCAGCAGTAAAAGCTTTGGAAGAAGGCAAAACCAAGTATGGTGCAGCAGCCGGAGAACCAAAGTTGAGGGAAGCGATCGCCCATAAGCTTAAAATTGATAACGGTCTTGATTACAAGTCCGAGAATGTCATCGTCACCAATGGCGGTAAGCATTCTCTGTACAACTTAATCGTGGCGCTGATCGATCCAGGTGATGAGGTAATTATCCCTGCACCCTACTGGCTAAGTTATCCCGAAATGGTGACTTTGGTCGGTGGAGTCCCAGTAATTGTGGCTACAGATGCAACAACTGGTTATAAAATTACTCCTGAACAACTCCGTAAAGCAATCACGCCGAAGACAAAGTTATTTATCCTCAACTCTCCATCTAATCCTACAGGGATGGTTTACACGCCAGATGAAATCAAAGCACTGGCAAAAGTAGTAGTTGATGCAGATATCTTTGTCGTCTCTGATGAGATTTACGAAAAGATTCTCTACGACGGTGCAGAACATATCAGCATCGGTTCTCTTGGGAAGGAAATTTTTGACCGCACTTTGATTAGTAATGGGTTTGCGAAGGCTTATTCTATGACTGGGTGGCGTCTCGGCTATTTAGCGGGGCCTGTGGAAATCATTAAAGCAGCCAGTACCATCCAAGGACATAGTACATCTAACGTATGTACGTTTGCCCAATATGGTGCGATCGCAGCTCTACAAAATTCTCAAGATTGTGTCGAAGAAATGCGCCAAGCCTTCGCCAAACGCCGCCAGGTAATGCTAGACAGACTCAACGCTATTCCCGGATTGAGTACTGCAAAACCAGATGGCGCTTTTTATCTGTTTCCTGATATCAGCAAAACCGGTCTAAAATCTTTAGAATTTTGTGACGCCTTGCTAGAAAAACATCAAGTTGCAGTTATTCCCGGAATTGCTTTTGGCGCTGATGACAACATTCGCCTTTCCTACGCCACAGATATGGCGACGATTGAAAAGGGAATGGATAGATTGGAGAAATTTGTCAAGTCGCGTATTTAGTTAGTTGTCATTTGTCAGTTGTGAGGAGAATTTAGCGACTCTCCAACTTTTAACTCCACCTTTTCGACTCAGAACAGGTGGAGTTCATTTTCAAGCTTGAAGTTCCGAGTTCCAAGCCTCAAGCATCTACTTCTGAAGTTGGTTGATGATTTCCAGTGTTTTTTGATAATCTTCTATTTTTTCTTGTTGTTTAAAGATATCTGCGGCTTGCTGCAAGTCAGCAATTGCCCCCTTTTTATCTCCCAATTGGGTGCGGACAACACCCCGGTTGTAGTAGGCTGGGGCAAAGTTGGGATTAATTCGCAAAGCTTGGTTGTAATCTTCAATTTCTCCCTTTTTATCTCCCAATTCAGAGCGAATAATACCCCGGTTGCTGTAAGCTTCGGCATCGTTGGGATTAATTCGCAAAGCTTGGTTGTAATCTTCGATTGCCCCCTTTTTATCTCCCAAATCAGCGCGGGCATTTCCTCGGTTACTGTAGACTGGGGCCAAGTTGGGATTAATCCGCAAAGCTTGGTTGTAATCTTCGATTGCCCCCTTGTTATCTCCCAATTGGGCGCGGGCACTTCCTCGATTGCTGTAAGCTGGGGTATAGTTGGGATTAATCCGCACAGCTTGGTTGTAATCTTCGATTGCTCCCTTTTTATCTCCCAAATCAGCGCGGAGAATACCCCGGTTGCAGTAGGCTGGGGCATAGTTGGGATTAATCCGCAAAGCTTGGTTGTAATCTTCCATTGCCCCCTTTTTATCTCCCAATCGAGCGCGGACAACACCCCGGTTGGTGTAGGCTTCAGCAAAGTTAGGATTGAGGCGAATTGCTTCAGTATAAGCTGCGATCGCTCCTTGCAAATCTCCTTTCTTTAGCTTATCCAAACCCTGATTAAACAAGTCTTCAGCCGTGAGTGTTGCAACTTTAGGAGCATCACTTAGACCAATTCCCAAGAATTTTATGTCGCTAGGATAACTGGGCTGATTAATGCTGGCAGTAGTGGTAAATGTAGTCAAGGTTGCTATGGCGAAGGTTTTTGCAACCCCTATCGACAATTGAGAAAACAAGAATTGTCTTATAAATAACATAAATAATAAATGTTATTGTCGAGTGTTTATACAAAATAATACAGGCTTACTAAGGAACTTTACGGCGATTTGTCTCTAACCATCACAATATGTAAAATAGTCCATTACGCTACTGAACATTTTTTTAATTGCAAGTCTTTTAATCTGATGTTCAGGGTTATCAGCCTTATGTTTTCTGTCCCGATCTTGAAGTTCTGAATTGTAAGCTCGAAGTTCCGCGCATTCACTTACACAAACAACCGCGCTACAGTGCAAGCAAAATATGGTAACAGAGGTGAAGATAAGTCATCTGTTGCGAATAATGTTGCCACTAATTTCAAAACTGCTTTTTCTCGGCGATACACTTCAACTTGTTGTAATTGCCAGTTCAAAATCCAATATTCTTGAACTCCTCTAGAAGCATATAATTTTAGCTTAACTTCCCTATCGCGTCGCTCGTTTTGGACTCCAGGAGAAAGTACTTCTACAACCAGTTCTGGCGCTCCTGTTAAATGTCCTTCATTGTCAAGTAAAAGGGCGAGGCGTTCTTTACTTACCCAAACCACATCAGGAATAACATTATCCGCCTCAGTAAAAATAATTCCTGGTGTTGGGACAGCCTCACCAAGACCTGTTGAGAGTGACCAAGTTCTTAATTCTGCATAAATATTACCAGTAGCTTTTTGATGCCCCCAATGCGGTGCCCTAGTCACAAATAATTCTCCATCGATAATTTCGTAGCGATTACCATTATCTGGCAATAACTCTAAGTCTGTGATTGTCCAACGTATCCGTTCATCAATGGTTTGGCTCATAGGAACCTCTGAAATATTGATACTAATATCCTAATGGCATTTGTCATTTGTCATTGGTTATTCTCCCAATGCCCCATGTCGAATCCCCAATACCTGCTCACATCTACATCAACTCCATCTCCCGCAACCCCTGGCGTAGTCTTTTCGCCTCTTCGGGATTATACCTTTCATGAAGGGCGATCGCTTTTCTAAAAGCTGTTAAACTATCTTGATGATTGCCAACTTTCAGCAACACTACCCCTAAATTTTGATAGGCTTCGGCATAGTTAGGATTTAACGCGATTGCATTTTGATAATATGCGATCGCATCTGTAAATAAACCCAAAGCTTTAAATATCATCGCCAAATTATAATGTCCAAAAACAAAATTAGGGTCAATCTTCAAAGTTGTGGCGTAAGCAGTTTTTGCACCGTTTAAATCTCCTGCTGCTTTGAGTAAGTTACCCAAGTTGATGTATGCTCCTAATTTGAGCATGGGGTAAATTGGCAATTTTATCGCAGCTTGATAATGAGAAATAGCCTGTGGAGATTTTTGCAACCGACTGTAAGCAATGCCTAAATGGTAATGGAGTTCATATAAAATATCGTAGTTTTCTTCAGCAGTAGTAATTCCTCGTCTAAGCAACTCCATACCTTGAGTAATTTTCCCAGTTTCCACATACAATGCCCCTAATTTACTGCAAACATAGGGATCATCAGGATGAGTAGCGAGAAACCCTTCCATTGCTGTAGCTGCTTTGGCATATTTGTTATTTTGAGCGATCGCACTTTTTTGATATCCTGTGTGTACAAGTGCTACCCCTGGTAAATAACCTACTTGCCAATGGGGTTCTTGGGCTATAATTGCTGACACACTATCATCCACTAAGGCATGATAAGGACGGTCAAAGCAAATATCTGGATGATTGCGGAACAGCCTGGAAACTAGAGAATAGGGAGATTGTTCTGCACCAATTTCGTGGCGGACGAGGTTGATGAGCAGGTATTCGTCTCTTGCGATCGCCTCTCGCAACTGCGGTACAATTCCTGGTGTGAGAGTTTCATCAGCATCTAATACCAGAATCCAATCACCAGTGACATATTTTAGAGCTGCATTGCGGGCAGCACTGAAGTCATTACACCATTTAAAATGATAGACTTTTGCACCAAGTTGTTGGGCAATATTAGGAGTACGATCAATTGAGCCTGTATCCAAGATTACCATTTCATCCACCACTTTTCGGACACTGCTCAGACATTTAGGCAGTGTTGCTGCTTCATTTTTCACAATCATGCACAGACTGAGTTTCATATTGCCAATAAATTCTGGTTCAAATTTTTTGCTTACTGTAGTGACCAACTTTTATTTTGTGCCGATATAGCATCAGACCATCATAAGGCGAGTTTTTAACAAAGGACAGTCATTTATCATTTGTCAAGAGTTACTCTGTCCCTATCAACTAAAACTGCCTTATCCCAAAAACTTGCTCATAGCATCGCAAGAGATGGGGTATGCACCAATGACCAATGACTACTTAATCAAGAATCCTCAAGTTTTACTTGTTAGACAAGCTGACTGAAACTAACTCAAGATATATCTATTTTGTTTTTTTGACAATATTTCTAAATAAGGCTAAAAAATCTTAACAGGCTAAGTCTCTACAAAGCTTGCTATATTAAGCTGTAAAGTGTAATTTTGTATTCATGTCACACTAGTCTTTACCGACAATGGCGATCGGAGTCGATTTAAAATTATAGAAAATCGCCCCTTCTCCTTATCTAATCCTCTAATACGTCTACACTCAAAATAATAAAATTATCTAATATATATATGGGTAATGATTAATAATATTTTAAACTAGATATTACCCATTTTTAATGTTTATATAACTATTATACGCATTATATAGAGAATCATATATAATGAAAAATGCCTTCGCCAGAACAGCAAATTTATTTCGCCAAAATCTCAAAGATTATTTGCGATCGCTTAACGTTTGGTTTTTAGATACACCAGAAAGGGCACTCTTAGAAGCTCAACAAGCCGCTCAGAGAATTAAAAACATTGAAATAGAACATTTTGACGGCAAGAAAATATCTTCACAATCAGTAAATTATACTGAAAATGTGATGTCTTATTGGCAAGGATACCTCGATAAGAATTTAACTACTATCAAAGTAAGACTTATAGAGTTTCGCCTTAGTCGGAAAATTTTAAATATCTCTAACTCTGTATTGTTAGAAAATCTAAAAAATATTGATGAAGTTGTAGAGAGGTACGCTCTAAAAGATGAATTAATTAGTAACAATGCCTCAAGATCAACTTCTCAAACACTACAAGTTAACCAGAGCAAAATCAACAAACAGTTATCATCTAATCTTAATCATAGCCGACCTCAACCTCTATCTCAACAAGCTAGATTACTATCGATGTCTATGGGTCAAAGATTGAATAGAATCAAAGTAGATTTGGAACCGCAGACGGAAGAAGAGTTTGTCAGAAATTACCGAATTTCTAAAAATAGGACAAAAATTTCTATTAGATTTATACTAACGTTAATTATTGTACCCTTTTTAACCCAGCAATTATCTAAAAATTTTTTAGTATATCCCATATTAGAAAGAAACAGAGAAAAGAATATAACCCAAATTTTTATCAATTCTGATATGGAAAAAGAAGCTCTCCATAAATTGCATAATTATCAACAAAGCCTGATGTTTGAATATTTCCTAAATCAAGCACCACAAATTTCTTCAGAAGTAATAAAAGAAAAGGTAAAAGACAAAGCCATTGAGATAGCTGAGGAATTTTACATAAAACATAATAGTGCTATTAGCAATGTATTTGCTGATTTAATATCACTAATTTCTTTTAGTACCATTGTCATTATAAGCAAGAAAGAAATTGTGATGGTGAAATCTTTTATAGATAATATTGTTTATGGACTAAGCGATAGTGCCAAGGCTTTTTTAATTATTCTCTCTACAGATATGTTCGTAGGATTTCACTCAACAGAAGGATGGGAGGTTATTCTTGAAGGATTGGCAGAACATTTAGGGCTGCCAGGCAATAAAACTATAGTATTTTTCTTTATTGCTACATTTCCGGTAATTTTAAACACTATCTTTAAATACTGGATATTCCGCTATCTGAGTCGCTTATCTCCGTCAGCATTAGCTACATTAAAAGAGATGGACGAGGGTAATTGATAATTTGTAATGACGCTCTTTCCTCTTTACGAGACGCTACGCGTAGCTTGCTTCTCTGTAAGAGTACACGAACGCTGCGCTAACGTAATTGATAATTATTCTGGCGTATTTGTCTCCTGATTCGCTAGGCTATATATATCCTGGTTCTTCTGAAGTGTACTATGGATTTTGAAAGCAAAGCTAATGCCCCAACTCCCACAGACAAAATAGAGTTTGCTCAACCAACTATTAGCCGTAAGCCATTAGAATTCCTGCGAGATACTGAGGCTTTGCTACGCCGCCCAACCGTAGCAACACTGTCGTCGATTTTGCCACCAAAACTGAGCAATAAATTCCAAGCAACGTCATCTTTGGCAGATGATTCATTTAAGGAATTGGTAGAAATTGACCTAGACACTATTAGTGATTTTGAACTGCGACATGCACGAATTGGTGTTGGCTTAAGCTTTGTTGGTTTTGGGGCGCTGATGATATTAGTACTGCTGCTGTACTTAAACACGTTGCGTCCAGAACTCAGTGCGGGTGAGCAAATTCGCCAATACTGGTATCAATATATTTGGTTTGTAAGCTTGGGTGTTGCAGGGATGTTTATGTTGGGACGTGAAGCGATGCGTCCTATGCCAAGGCGACGTAAATCAAAAGAGCAAGTGTAATTCGTAACATCTTACGGTTTCGCGTAGCGGGTTGCAGACAGACACTGCACCTACTTTGCTTAAGAGTAGGGGTACGCCTACGTCATTAAGTTTTATAACAGGAATTTAGAAAGAACTACAAAGCTTGCCGATGATTGAAGAGGGACTTAAACTCTCAGAATTGGTTAAAAATTATGAATCACGATGCTTTCATTGTTCCACCAGGTTCAAAGATTTCTCTGAAAAAAAACTATGACCCAGCCTATAAAACTGAGTTTCATGAAAAAGCTGATGCTGCAACTAAATTACAGGCAGATATTGAACGACTAGCAAATTACCAAAATATTCTCTACGCTCAAAACACATATTCCTTGTTGATTATTTTTCAGGCAATGGATGCTGCTGGTAAAGATAGCACAATTAAACATGTGACCTCTGGTGTAAACCCGCAAGGGTTTCAGGTGTTTAGTTTCAAGGGGCCCAGTGCGGAAGAATTAGACCATGACTACCTGTGGCGAACAACTAAGGCTTTACCAGAAAGAGGTCGAATTGGAATATTCAACCGTTCATACTATGAAGAAGTATTAGTAGTTCGTGTCCATCCAGAAATGCTGAAAAAGCAACAAATTCCCCAGTTACCTGAAGGGAATAAGATATGGAAGCAGCGTTTTGAAGAAATTAATAATTTTGAAAAATATTTGGTAAATAATGGTGTAATTGTCCTGAAGTTTTTTCTAAATGTCTCAAAAGCAGAGCAGAAAAAACGCTTCTTAGAACGGATTGATTTTCCTGAGAAAAATTGGAAGTTTTCAGATAGCGATGTCCGAGAACGAGCTTTTTGGGATAATTACATGAATGCTTACGAAGAAGTTTTTAATAACACTAGTACAGAATGGGCCCCGTGGTATATTATTCCTGCCGATCGCAAATGGTTTACACGCCTGACTGTTGCCAATATCATCTGCACAAAATTACAAGAACTAAATCTGCAATACCCAACAGTTAGTGAGGAACATAAACAGCAACTTTTGCAGGCAAAACGCATTTTAGAACAGGAGGATTGAGTTATTCTTCTAATAAAAAAAGGGTTAAAATAACATAAATATGCTGTATAATACAGGGTTAAAAATGAAAAGTTTTAAATTTATTAATGTTTTTTGTAACTAAAGAAGTTTGTCTGATAGTGACAGCCAGAAAATCATGACTCAGATGGCAGAAAATGCCAAAAATCATCTACCTCACTTTAAGAATGGTGCCTTAATTTTCTTACGATAAACTCCGCAAAGTTTCTATGGTGGACTACTATAAAAATCGTATTTGATTTTTGAAATCAGGTCTAAAAACGACTGATTCCAATGAAATGTTTTCTAGGGTAATTAAAATCAGTTTTCATAAGTTTGCCTCTAAATTGTTTTATTTGTCAACTGAAGAAAATTTGTAAATCTAAAATGTCTCTTTAGAGGCTGGTTAGCCATCCAATCAAACCCTGTGGGGTTTTATCAACAAAAACTTTATATCATTTTTTTATTGTTTGTAAATTAATATATTATTGCAAATATGTTTTTGCAAATAATTGACATAAAAGAAAAGTAGTGAAAACCGTACTAAGCAAATAGGGTATTTTGTATTTTTGCGAGAAGTAGGTAATGTCTACAAAGGTCTATGACGCTCGAACGCGAGCAGGGGCGATCGCACAATAAGACTCGCTTTAATTTCTCCAAAAGACGCGATCGCTTCAGTTAAGGATTATTTATCAAAATTTGATGCGTGTAGAGACGTGCGATGTCTACGACGGGCTATTTGACGTCGCTGTTGGAAGTTAATACGCACAAAGCCACCAATTATGCATAAGCTGTTTTAAGTAAAGCTTATATTTGCTATAGACAGAACTTATAATTTAATAACTGAGGAAGTATTGCTTATTTGTAACGAAATTGTTATGTTTCTTTACATAAAGAGATAAAAGCAACCTGAATGCGTTAAACCACTGTTGATCAAAGTTTTCTAGATAACTATGCAGTTGAGCCTGCAATGTGCTTTGCCGAGTATCCATCAACGGCAAGAGAATCCCTATGCCTTTGGTAAAAGATGTCTACACCAAGACTCCTGAGTGCCTTTGTTAACAGCTAAACGCATTTACTTTCCGTCTTTGCACATTTGATTTTCACATTCGATACAACTGTAATTTTCTTTTGGGAACATCTGCTATGTCTTTTACGATCCAGTCGGCTCAAAGTATTTTTCCCGGCACCCTAGTTGCTGATATTGTTCCAACTGTTGTCGAATCATTCTCTCAGCTCAATGCTGAAGATCAACTAGCATTACTCTGGTTTGCCTATACCGAGATGGGTAGAAGTATTACGGTTGCCGCTCCAGGAGCAGCTAACATGATCCTTGCACAAGGCTTACTCGAACAAATTAAGCAGATGCCTTTTGAGGCTCAAACGCAAGTCATGTACGATCTAGCTAACCGTGCTGACACTCCCCTGTGCCGTTCCTATGCATCCTTCACTGTGAACATTAAATTGGGCTTCTGGTATCAGTTAGGAGAATGGATGGCTCAGGGAATTGTTGCTCCGATCCCAGAAGGCTACAAGCTTTCTCCCAAGGCTGCTGATGTATTACAAGCAATCCGCAATGCTGATTCAGGTCAACAAATCACAATTTTACGCAATACCGTAATTAGCATGGGATTCGACCCGAATGCTCCTGGTAGTTACAAAAAAGTCACAGAGCCAGTGTCTCCACCCATTGCACCAGCATTTCGGACTAAAGTCACCATTGAGGGTATCAACAACGCTACAGTGTTGGGCTATATCAACAACATGAATGCCAATGACTTTGATGCTGCGGTTGCTCTGTTTCGCTCTGAAGGTGCGTTGCAACCCCCCTTTGAAAGACCGATTGTTGGTCAAGAGGCAATCCGTGCTTATATGCGTGAAGAATGCCAGGGATTAAAGATGATCCCAGAGCGTGGTATATCTGAGCCAGTGGAAGATGGCTATACACAAGTTAAAGTTACAGGCAAAGTCCAAACCCCTTGGTTCGGTGCCAGTGTTGGGATGAATATTGCATGGCGGTTTTTGATAGATCCCCAAGGCAAAATCTTTTTTGTAGCGATTGACTTGCTCGCTTCTCCAAAAGAACTGCTTAACCTAGTACGTAAATAAATCACTTTTTTAAGGGCACGGCAGTGCTGTGCCCCTACGAAAAACTGTGATGAAGGAGCGACACCGACAGGGAAGCGTTAACGAGTCTTGCGGACGCCACGCTCTTGCATTCGAGCGTCATAGCCCATCGTAGACATCGCCACCTCGGTACGCTTAAATTAAAAAAACTTAATAAGGGCTTATTTGGTATTTTAGTTGTGCGATCGCTGTTGAAAGCAACCGATTCCATCGGCGATTTTGTAAAAGATTGTTAAACAGTTTTAAGGTTAGTGCGGAGTCGTTAAAAGCCTCCGAATGAGAGCTATTTTCAGCAATTATCGATTAGATACTGTAATTTTCAGGTGATAAATGGAGATTTGGGAGGCGGGGTGTATGGATACTGATGAACTTCTTAAACGTTATTGTGCAGGAGAGAGAAATTTCCCTCAAGTAAGCCTGAACTTAGTTAACCTCAGCGAGGTGCGTTTAGCTGGAATCAATTTGAATCGAGCTAACTTGACTAATGCGACTTTATCACAGTCCAACCTGCGCCAAGCAAACCTGATCGAAGCCAATTTGACTGCGGCGGTTCTCTGGAGAACCGACTTTAGTGGAGCAAACATGATTTTGACAAACCTCAAGGCTGCTAATCTGATACGGGCAACTCTTAGGAAAGTAGACTTGCATAAGGCTTCCCTAGTGAAAGCAGACCTGCGTTTAGCAGACTTGCATGATGCTGACCTCAGTAATGCAAACTTGGCTGGGGCAGATTTGCGCTATGCTAACTTAAGCGGTGCTTTTTTGGCTGGGGCAAATCTTAATGGTGCAAACCTGACTGGCGCAAAGTTGAGCAATACAGACCTGAGTTATGCTAGTCTTACCAAAGCTATTTTGTACAAAACTGATCTAAGTTACGTTGATTTCACGGATGTAGACCTGAATGGGGTCGATTTGTACCACTGCTTACTTAACGGAGTCACCCTACCTGAACGAAGCTTAATTGAAGTGGGTTGATCGTTGCTGCGGTCTAATTAAAAATTTAGTCTTTCATTTTGAATTACAATTTTGGATTTTGGGAAAGAGCAATAGATAAGATTTTAGAAAAAAGTGATAGCTCTTGCCTAAAAATCCTGTTATTGTATGATTGTGTTATGTAAATATTTAAGATATCTACTTTAAATTAAATAGAAATGGTTTGACAGATGAAATCATCCGATCTAATTCAGTTCTATTGTGTTTGAGAAGATCGTGCCCCCACAATTCATTCGTGTTATCAGAGCAATCTTTTGCAAGAGCTTCTCCGATCTTTTCAAAATTTCTGTTAATATCTCTCCTTAACCTCTCTGGTTCAGATAACACTCCAAGAACAAATACTCTATTTCTTAAATTATCTGGAATCTGATTATTTACATAAATTAATCTATCTTCATTTTCATCAAAATCAATCAGCAAAGCAATCATTCTGTCTGGATATTGTCGCATTGTAGAGGCATAATTATTCATGAATTTCTGCACAACATCTTGCCAACCACGAGCCTCTGGTAGGATTTGAATAACGCGGCGATCAAGGTTTAGATCAAGAATAAATCCGTTTGCAATCTGACGATTAGCATCGTCTTCAGGCAATACAAGAATATGCGGTTTCTCCTTATTTACGCTCATAGTTCTATATCACCACTAATCAAGGCATCTACAAGATCACCTGGAACAGAAATATCACTGAGCAATCTGATTAAAGTTGGCTCTAAGTGGCTTTTTCGATCAAGTACAAAGGTATTTTCATTTGAAAACTTTCGGATTGCTTCTTGATCATGCGAAGTCACCAAAATTTGTCCACTATTTTTAAATGAGCGTCGCAGTGATGATATAAAATGTCCAACCTCTGATATGGCGAGATAGTTATCAGGCTCGTCCCAGAAGCAAAAAAGAGGGCCGTATGATTCGTTAGCAGCTAAGACAACAGAGCAAAGAAAAAAGCATTTTTCCCCATCAGATAAGGCTTCAAAGTCAACACTCAGATTCGCATTATTTTTTTGAAAGCGAACAATCATGCTTTTTGAGTCTTTGCCGATTAGTTCATTCAAAAAATCCTTAATATCAGGCATAACTTCACGGAGATATTGGACAACCTGTGTGTATGCAGCAGGATAGCGACTAAGTAACCCAGAAAACCACTCCCCGAAGTTTGAACCATCCTGTTTTGGCTCCAAAGTGTCTCCGTTAGAGTCTCCTGTCATCAAACTTGGAATCGGGGCTAAAATAATCATGCGAGCAAGCCAAGTCTTGAAGATACGAAGTGGATCAGTTTCTGATTGCTCCTGAATTACTGGAAGGGCGACAAGATGCCAATCCACCAAAAACTGAGCTTCACGATTTTGTGAACTGTTGTGAAGAGTAACTTTGGCTTCCTTTCGAGAGTAGATTGGATCTCCTGAAACTAGCAGTTGCTCTTCAGAAACTCGAAGCTCTTTAAATTTTTCTGGCAACTCCAAGGCAAGGACATATTTGTATAATTTATCGTCAAGTAATACTTCTATTTCAAACCGGATTGGAACATCAGATCTTCCACGAGTAAAATCTTTCGACTGGACAAGTTGGGCAACTCTATTTATGCCTCGGCTAATCTTCTGAAGTACCTCTAATGCAGAGGCAGTAGTTGATTTACCTGAACCGTTTTTTCCAATTAACAGAGCAGATGACATCCCCTTTATGGGCAGTTCAAAGTTTTCTAGGCATCTGAAGTTGTGTATATATAGTCTTTGGAGCATAAGAAAATGATTCCGAGGAGTGGAAAGTGAAAAAACTTTTTGAGCTGCCTAAGTAGTAAATAAGCATTACCACGAACGTCCTGATAATTCGGGTGCTTTGCTGATCAACAAAGGGATTAGCTACATATTAGATTACATTTACTTTCATAACAAATGCCATCATCTCATCATGCGATGTCTACGACGGGCTACGCCTACGCACTCCACACAGCACTAAACTAGAAAGTAAGATGCTCACAATAGCCTATGAACGTCACGACAACTACTTTCTCTTCTACACTCAAATTGAAAATTGACTTAACTGATGAGCAATTTTTCCAGATGTGTCAGAAAAACCGTGATTATCGATTTGAACGTACAGCATCAGGGGAAATATTAATTATGTCACCGACAGGTAGTGATACTGGCAGACGTAATGTTAAAATTACCACTCAATTAGATATTTGGAACTCTGAGAGTAATTTAGGCGAAGTTTTTGACTCTTCAACCGGTTTCACCCTACCTAATGGTGCGGAACGTTCTCCTGATGCTTCTTGGGTAAAAATTGAGCGGTGGAATGCTTTAACTCCAGAACAACAAGAAAAATTTGCTCCAATTTGTCCTGATTTTGTAGTAGAGTTGCGTTCTCGTAGTGATTCCTTGAAAGAATTGCAGGAGACAATGCAGGAGTATATCGAAAATGGCGCTCAATTAGGCTGGTTAATCGACCGGAAAAACAAGCGAGTAGAAATTTATCGTCCAGGTAAAGATGTAGAGATATTAGATAATCCTGCTAGTTTATCAGGAGAAAATGTACTACCTGGATTTGTGTTGCATTTACAGCAGATTATGTAGCTTTATCGATTAGGATACACATGGCGCATTTCAAAACGGCTTTCTTCCCACAGTTCAACATACATACTCGTAGGGGCGCACATCTGTCATACGTGTCAACTTAACGCAAAACCCTGGCAATGACGTTATATCAAGCTTACTCAATTACCAATTAAGTCGTCGGAACCCCACCCCGCTTTTGTCTAGCGACAAAACCTCCCCTCCCCGTTCACGGGGAGGGGATTAAGG
>NZ_DASQZC010000484.1:0-9375 GCF_035638895.1 Nostoc sp.
GCAAGATAATTAGCTAAGTCTGCTACTAGTTCTGGTTGCACTACACGACGTTTAGCATGACGGGTTTTAAACCAAGGATCGGGGAATTGAATTGTAACGCGTTGTAAACTTCCTGGCGGGAGGGAAGATAAAATTGAGTGCAGTGAGTTATTCACATTGCAAAATAAGTAGTGCAGGTTTGTGAAGCCTAACTCAGAACGTAACTTATTCGCCTCCACCACTAGCGGTTCCCGAATTTCTAAGCCGAGAAAATTCCAGTTGGGTTCTATTTTGGCCATATTTACCAAAAACTGTCCTTTAGCGCAGCCAATATCTAAATGTAGCGGTTGATTTGGCTTTGCATAAATTTTTTCCAAGTCTTGGGGACTTGCTGGTGTTTGATACTTTTTACCAAGTGGATTAACATGCTGGCGGACTCGGACTGCTGCCAAAATTTACTCTCCTTTACGTGAAAATGCCCTGTTTCTTCTGATACCAAGTTCTGCGAGTGTTTTTTTAATTACATCTTGGAAGGCTTTATCCAGTTCTGCTCTTTGTCTAAGTAGAAATGATCAACTATGGTTTAATTTTTCAGACCTTATTTTAGTGACAAATCTAATAAATAACGGTTATAAAAGTAAGAGCTTATAAAGCCAATTTAAATTGTTGCCTTAAGTTTAACCCGTCATCTTTCAAATTAAGTAATTTTGCACTAAGCAACCTTTTAGTTTACTGTTTTTGTTGATTAGGTAGAGCTTATAAAGTGTAAATTATTATACTATTTTTTTACTAAATATTTGGGTTAGCTTTCCAGGCAAAGAATAGGCAATATATGCTAGAATTGTATCAAATTATGGCAGTTATTCAAGAGAAATTTAGAATAATTTTGCGCTTTGTTGAGTAAACAAGCTAAAATCTACGATTTTTGGAGATTTTTAGGTTATGACAACCTCACAGGAGAGGATTATCCCGATAGACTTGCGAACCGAAATGTCGCAGTCTTATCTGGAATACGCCATGAGCGTGATAGTGGGTCGGGCGTTGCCAGATGCCAGGGATGGTCTAAAACCTGTGCATCGTCGCATTCTCTACGCAATGCACGAGCTAGGTCTGCTCCACGATCGCCCCTTTAAGAAATGCGCCCGTGTGGTGGGGGAAGTGTTGGGTAAATATCACCCCCACGGTGACACAGCAGTATATGATGCCTTGGTGCGGATGGCGCAGGATTTTTCCATGCGATCGCCCCTAGTTAACGGACATGGTAACTTCGGTTCGGTAGACAACGATCCGCCAGCCGCAATGCGGTACACAGAATGCCGCTTACAAGCTTTAACTAGCGCTGGGCTACTACACGACATTGAGTATGAAACTGTAGATTTCGCCGATAACTTCGACGGTTCCCAGCAAGAACCGACAGTGCTACCTGCACGGATTCCTCAACTGTTGCTCAACGGTTCCTCTGGGATTGCCGTGGGTATGGCAACCAACATTCCGCCGCACAATTTGGGTGAATTGATTGATGCTTTAGTGGCTGTAATCCACAATCCAGAAATCACCGATCTCGAATTAATGCAGTATGTCCACGGCCCAGACTTTCCGACTGGGGCGCAAATTTTGGGGACATCTGCCATTCGAGAAGCTTACACTACCGGGCGTGGTTCCATCACCATGCGTGGTGTCGCTAACATTGAAACCGTTGAACAACGGGGACGCCCAGATAGAGAAGCAATTATCATCACCGAATTGCCCTATCAAACCAATAAAGCGGCGCTGATTGAAAAAATCGCCGAAATGGTGAACGAGAAGCGTTTAGAGGGCATCGCAGATATCCGGGATGAAAGCGATCGCGACGGGATGCGAGTTGTCATCGAACTTAAGCGTGATGCTTATCCCCGCGTTGTGCTGAACAACCTCTACAAGCAAACGCCACTGCAAGCCAACTTCGGCGCAAACATGCTGGCGTTGGTGAATAGCGAACCCCAAGTACTCACCCTCAAGCAGTTCTTAACCGTCTTCTTGGATTTCCGCATCGAATCCATTGCTAGACGCACCCGTTACGAACTGCGGAAAGCTGAAGAACGCGACCATCTCCTGCAAGGATTATTAATTGCCCTATCCCAGTTAGATCCAATTATTGTCTTAATTCGCCATGCTCCCGATGCGCCCACAGCTAAAGGCGAATTAATTACAACTTACGGACTTTCGGAAGTGCAAGCAGATGCAATTTTGCAAATGCAATTGCGGCGGTTGACTGCCTTAGAAGCAGACAAAATTCGTCTAGAACACGATGAATTACAAGCGAAAATCACCGACTTGCAAGATATTTTGGCACGTCGGGAGAGAGTGCTAGAAATTATTGAAACCGAAGTCGCGCAACTAAAAACTAACTTTGCCACACCCCGCCGCACGGTGATTTTACCAGGGGAAGGCGAATTAGATGACCGTGACCTAATTGCCAATGAAAAAGCAATAATTCTGGTTACAGAGCAAGGCTACATCAAACGGATGCCAGTTAACACCTTTGAAGCACAAAGCCGTGCTACTAGAGGCAAAGCCGCAGCCAAGGTGAAAGATGATGATACCATTGAGCATTTTTTGACTTGCTGCGATCACGACAGTATTTTATTCTTTAGTGAACGTGGTGTTGTTTATTGCCTGAGAGCTTATCAAATTCCAGCCAGTTCGCGTACCAGTCGCGGGACACCAATTGTCCAGATGCTACCGATTCCCAAAGAGGAAAAAATCACCTCGATTGTACCGGTTGACGAGTTTACCAGCGAAGAATATCTGGTCATGCTCACCAAGGGCGGCAATATCAAGAAAACCGAATTGGCAGCGTTTAGTCACATTCGCGCCAATGGTTTGATTGCCATTTCCTTAGAAGAAGGCGACCAACTGCGCTGGGTGCGACGCGCTAGAGTAGAGGACAGTGTAATCATTGGTTCTCGTAACGGGATGGCGATTAACTTTCGGTGCAACCACGAACAACTGCGTCCTTTAAGTAGGGCAACTCGTGGGGTGAAAGCCATGAAACTCAAAAATAAAGATGAACTCGTGGGTATGGATATTCTGCCCGCAGCAATTCTTGAAACTTTGGATATAGTTACAGAAGCCGAAACTGAAGATATCGAAACAATCGAAACAATCGAAACAGAAGATATCGAAATTACTGAAACTAATGAAGAGTCCGCAGAAGTGCCTAGCAGTGGCATTGTTGGCCCTTGGGTGTTGGTAATTACAATGGGAGGATATGGTAAGCGTGTACCAGTTGCCCAGTTCCGCCTGCAAAACCGTGCTGGTCAGGGTTTAATGGCAACGAAGTTCAAAAACCGCAAAACCAAAGACAAGCTGGCAACCCTACGCATTGTCAACAATGATGATGATGAAATCATGATGGTGACAAATCGCGGTATTATCATCCGTCAAGCGGTCAATGCGATTTCTATCCAATCGCGATCGGCAACTGGAGTCAGAGTCCAGCGTTTAGACGAAGATGACGCCATTATCGGAGTGGCAATAGTTCCACCTGATGCTGCCGATGCAGAAGAAGCAGAGTAAAAAGCAGGGTGAGCTGGCGTTGCAGGGGAGGCAGGGGGAGAGGCTTATCTCTTTACTCCCTTGCTTAATTGCCTTAGCTAGCGGTATTTTAATGGGGCTAACCGTTGCCCCTGTAGGTGCATGGTTTTTGGCTTGGATTGCCATAGTCCCCTTATGGGTGCTAGTTGTCACTTCAGCCAAAGGCAAAAACCAATCCCCACCTGCTCCCACCCTGCGGGAAGCTAAAGCTACATCTCACCCTGCTCCTCCTGCTCTATTCTGGGGTATCGGTTATCACGGTGTCGCCCTATCTTGGATTACTGGAATTCATCCGATGACATGGTTGGGCGTTCCTTGGTTACCAAGTTTGTTAATCACCCTTTTTTGTTGGGGATTTATCAGTGTCTTTGGAGGGGTATTTGTTGCTATTTGGGCGGCTGTGATGGTTCGCCTGAACGGACAAAAACCGTGGCTACGTATATTGATTGGTACAGCCGTCTGGTGCGGCTTAGAGAGTCTATGGAGTGCTGGTCCTTTGTGGTGGAGTTCTCTTGCTTATACCCAAAGTCCGCACAATCTCGTAATTTTACATTTGGGGCAACTCTCTGGGCCTAATACTGTGACAGCTGCGATCGCTGCTGTTAATGGTTTAATTGCGGAAGGATGGATAAACCGCCTTTCCTTCGGAACGCTACGCGAACGTGCAGCGTCTCGTAGAGAAGACGCCAAGATTTCCTCTGCGTCTTGGCGGTTCGTTAATAAATACTGGGTTATCGCTACAGGATTATTAATTACCTTACACCTCATCGGTTTTATCTTATATAGTCGTCCCATCGCCCAATTACCAGAAGCAGCAATCAAAGTGGGGATTGTTCAGGGTAATATCCCGAACCGACTTTTACAAAGTTCCGAAGGGTTTCGTCGCGCCCAAGAAAACTATACCAATGGATATCTAACTTTAGCAGGCCAAGGTGTAGATGCAGTCCTCACCCCAGAAGGAGCCTTACCTATTTTCCAGCGTAACTTGCTGGGAACTGCTTTAGTTGCAGCTGTGAAGGAGAAAGCTGTAGTTGCTTGGATTGGCGCTTTTGGCGAACGGGGAGACAGTTATACAATTAGCTTGTTTACTTTCAACAGTAAGGGTGAAATCGTCAGCCGTTACGATAAGTCCAAACTAGTACCCTTGGGAGAATATATTCCCTTTGAAGGAATTTTAGGCGGGATAGTTCAACGCTTGTCGCCACTTGAGGCACACCAAGTTGCCGGTTCAGCAAATCAGATATTTGACACTCCTTTTGGTCGTGCGATCGCTAGTATATGTTATGAATCTGCTTTTCCTGAGCAATTTCGCCGTCAAGCTGCTGCGGGTGGGCAATTTATTATCAGTTCTTCTAACGATGCCCATTACACTGCATCGATGCCATTTCAGCATCATGCACAGGATATCATGCGGGCAATTGAAACTGATAGATGGTCAGCACGGGCAACGAATACAGGATATTCAGGCTTTATAGATCCTCACGGCAGAACCTTGTGGATATCGGGATATAATACTTACGAAACTCATGCTGAAACAATTTATCGGCGACAAACGCAGACTTTATATGTGCGTTGGGGTGATTGGTTGACACCGTTGTTATTGATATCCTCTGGAGGAGCTTGGCTATTAATTCAAGTTGGGCATCCAAAGAAAATAAGTGATTAATGATTAACTGCTAAATTACCCATAATAAAAGAACCTTACTTCTAAATATTTAGTATGGATGCTTCTCGTGATAAGCAAATCATTTTAGATGCATGCGATCGCTACTGATAAATCCAAAAAATAACAATTTTATTTTAAACTCTTACCAATCATGGTAAGAGTTATTTTATAACAGTAACCTGCCGCAATGCTTATCTAATTCCAATTATCTAATTCCAATTAAGCAAAGTTATCCAACAGACTAATTGTTGGCTGTAATGACTGAGCTTGAAAAAATAGCATACTTTGCTCACCAAAAGCAGTCCAATTTTGGTCAGATAAACGCTCAGAGGCAACAATAATTTGGTCTGGCTCCTTGAGTGCATCACAAGACCAATAAAGAGTAGGAGCTTGTGTGCGGTAAGCGTAGCGAATTGCTGCAATTGCTTGACCATCGGTGACAATTATATTGGCACTAAAGCTGGTGTCGTATTTTGATGCCAACTCAGTCAATTTTTGAACTGTGGCACGTAAGGCTGAAAACAGAGTGCTATCTGGAGATGACTGCCACATTTCCACTACTAAGGCGAAGATGTGTTCAGAGTCAGTCATACCTTTAATCAGGCGGTATGTAGAATCAGAGAGGCTGTCACGGATTGGTCTATAGAGAGTCTGTAGAAAGTTTGAGATTTCGCCATTATGCACAAACAACAGTTTCCCACTGCGAAATGGCTGACAGTTGCTAATGTCGAGTGATTCACCTATCCCAGCTAATCGCGCATAGCCGACAGTACAAGTAGATTGTACATAGTTGCTCAACTCTTCCAGATTCGGATCGTTCCACATCGGGATCGTATTTCGGTAAATAAAGGGTTTACCCACTTCGTCATACCAGCCTACACCCACGCCGTCTGCACAAACTACTCCTGATTTTAATTCCAAAGAACTGTAACTTTGTTTGTAGAGAGAATGCTCCTGTTTATACAGCAACTCATCTAATAGGATGGGATTACCAAGGTAGCCAATTAATCTACACATAAAAAAATGACGTTGCTGAAAGAGTAACGAAATTCAGTCACAAGCCCCGATAGAAATCGAACCTTTGAACTGTGCAATTACTGCGGATCTTTATTAAATTTAACAATTATTTTTTATCTTGTGTACGCTTTAACTATGACTAAAGTCATGGTTTTGTTTGCGAATTTTAGAAAAACTTTTTCTAAAAAAATAGATTAAATAAATTTAGATATAATTACAGGAAGTGAAAAATATTGCTATTTTATGCATATCATTTATAACAGGATAATCGGCGTTGCTGATTCCATGTATGAAAATAATTTCGCATAATACCAAAGGCGTTGCAGAAATGCGGGATGATCTAATTCAATACGGATATTTCCCAATACTTCAAATAATGAAATAATAATCGAATTGAGTATTTCAGCATATCTACTGACTTTGAATAGCACAATGTTTTGCGGTGTAGTCGTGCTAAATAGTGACGCAAGCGGGTATTTTCACCTTCAACTCTAGTCATATATGTTTTACTCACAATTTGGTCTCCATTGGGGATAAAACTTGGGTAAACTTTCCAGCCATCTGTCACATAAAAATAGCTCTTCCAATGTTTAACAATTTCCCACAATGGCTCAAACGTTTGAGCACTGGTTGTCGTCCTAAAACCCAGGCTAAAATACCCTGAGTAAAGTGATTTACTGCTGTCCAAAGCCAAATTTTGTTTTTTTTTGACCCGATGAATGTCTCTAATTCATCCAGTTCTCCAACTTCTGGAATGATATCTATCTTTTGGCAGCGTCTGGAAGTTTTTCTCCTAATTTTTTGACCCAATAAATGATGGTAGTATGATGCACACCTTTAACTCGCTCAATTCCGCGAAAACCCATGCTGTTCAGGTACATTTTTAAACATTGTTGTTTCACCTCCTCTGAATATCCTTTCGGCGGATTGTACACATCTATAAATTGGCGTTAGCGAAGCGGGGCGGAACGCACGTCGCAGTTAGTACAGATGTGATTTTGTTTACCTCTTCGCTTTCCATTCTTCCGGATTTCCGTAGACCCACAGTATGGACATTGCATAGTAGACAACCTCAATTCATCCCTCCATTACGCAACGCCAAAAGATGAACTGGCTGGAAAAATGTTTGATGACGAGCTAGAACTCGCCTATGCCGTAATTGATGGTGTTCAAGCTAGAGGAAAAAGAGGAAACTACAGTACACGACGTGTTAAATTTAACTCGAATAGCTTTGCTTAACTTTTCGTTACATACTTATAAATTTTCCCGCCGACTTACTTAAACATTATTCGTATGCCTGGCGACTGGGGACTTAACGATATTGCATGCATCAAGCTCTTTTTGAGTAGTGATATTTTGTCCAAGTCCCGGAAGTACGGCTTTTTCTTGTTCTTCATTTTCTTTAAGCTCTAAGAAAAATAATCTTTCCAGAGCAGGAGTTTGGGCGTTTCACTATTAAGTTTTCCGATACTCGCTTTTAGGAACGAATTAACATCGGGTCATAAATTTGAATTTTTTGAACACCGCAATTACTCAAAATAGAGCTAACGTAATCAAGCTCATTGTCTGTGCCACTAACGATGAGTATGTAATTGCCTTGCTCAATTTGCTCGTTGTAAAAGCGTGCCCACTCATCTCCTATTCCTAGCCTCATAGCGTCAAAGCGCTCACTTAAATTAAGATCTATTGATCCTTTAAATTGAGAAAAGCCTTTGCAAATTAAGGAAATCTGGTTTATTGGAAAACCTGCGGCACAGATATCATTAATTGCAGCTTCAACATTATCTATGTTATTAAAGTTACTAACAGCATACTTGGCTAAAATTCCACTTTTATTAGAAATGGCAGTAGCAGAAGTCGTGGTGTTCAGATAATTTGCAGTTCCATGTTCACTGTTGAGATGCTCGTAAATGCCAAACTCTTCAATACCCCAACGCAGGAGAATTGCTTCTACTTTAGCAATTTCAAAAGATATACAATCTACAATTATTAAATAGTGTCCAACCTCTACTCGCTGGTTATATGCTCTAGCTTGCTCTTCCGACATTCCCCAACCAACTAATGCACCAGCAAAAGTCCCAGTCGCTGCACCAATGCTTGCCCCTACAAGGGTTGTAACCAAAGCGGTTGCAGCTGCTCCAGCCAGCATTATTGGTCCAACTCCAGGGATTGCTAAAGTACCTAGACCTACTAATAAACCAGTCAACCCACCCACAGCGCCCCCTGAAAGGCCTCCTACCGTTGCGCCTTCGTCGGATTTATCACCTATTTCATCATCACCAATCTCATGATTGCGGTCTGTATTCTGTACAACTACAGATACTTTTTCCATCGCCAAGCCAGAATCTCTCAACTCATGTAGTGCTTGTTCTGCATCTCGACGATGAGTAAATACGCCTACAGCACGTTGATACTTACTTAAAACCATTATTACTCCTTGGTAGCCCAGGAAAATTAATTACCTACAAATTTAGTATTTCACTATTTGTAATATTAAATACGAGTTTGTTGATCTGAAAATCATCCATCCTTAGTAATAAAATTCATGACATTGAAGGAAATAGTGTTTCCGATGAAAAAAGCTGAACGGTCGAAAATTTCTGTAATATAGCAACCGCCATATTGATTAGGATGTAGACTGGAAAGCAGTTTACAATCCTGCCTGAGCCATGGCCAAACCATACAGCTACGACCTCTGACGCAAAGTAATCGATGCTATTGAACTAGATGGGATGAAACGGTGCCAAGCAAGCGTTTACTTCCGAATCAGTCGTAACACTATTAACCTATGGCTTCAGCGTAAAGCTGAAACCGCAAATGTCCAAGCTAAACCTAGACAGCGTACAGGCCATAGTCACTCTTATCACTTGCTGGGAAAAGTTCCGAGCATTTGCACAAAAACACCGCGATCAGACCTAGCTAGAGATGGCATGGCACAGTTGTGGGATAGCGATGCTGGGCTTGGCTCAAGAGCCGGATTCAAAAGCAGCAAAAACAAAAGCCTTCTCAAATTAGTTTGAGAAGGCTTTTTGTTTGAATAATTATCCCTGGCATCGAGCTATTTTTGCGTAGGGCTACCCCTAAACTATCGTGGCCGCAGCAGCGTTTCACCTCTGAGTTCGGGAAGGGTTCAGTGT
>NZ_DASQZC010000485.1:0-1507 GCF_035638895.1 Nostoc sp.
ACAACTCGTGATGAAGAAACTCACAAAGGGGTTTTAACTTCTTGGGTATCGCAGGCAACTTTTAACCCGCCAGGAATTATGATTGCGATCGCTAACGAGCAAAATGCAGAGTTAATGCATCATCCTGGCGATAAATTTGTGCTGAATATCCTTAAAGAAGGAAGAAATGTTCGACGGTATTTTTCTCGTCACAGCACTTTAGGCGATAATCCCTTTGCGAATCTTGACACAAAAACTGCTCTTAATGGTTGTTTGATTTTGAATGAGGCATTAGCTTATTTAGAATGTACAGTGCAAAATCAGCTTGAATGTGGCGATAGATGGTTAATTTATGCCGTCATCGATCACGGTGAAGTGTTGGAAAATGAAGGTGTTACTGCTTTAGAACATCGGAAATCTGGCAGCTATTATTAAGTTGACTTTTCACGGTATTTGAAAAACCTCACTTCTATTTCTCTCTCCTTTTAGGAGAGAGACTTTGAATTTTCCCCCTTCCCGCGTCGGGAAGGGGGTTAGGTTTTTTGTTTTCTACATAACGTGAAAAGTCAGGTACACACACACAAGTCTTTTAGAGTTGCAATGGCATTGTTTCGACTGACAATGCAATTGTTTCGCCTAAATAAATCTCGCACTACGTTTCTATTCCGCCTCGGAATGAATTCCGAGTCTCATAGCTAAAGTCCACTCAAGTGGACTAAATAATTAATTCAGTCCACTTGAGTGGACTTCAGCTATCAGCCCTGAACTTCAGTTCTGGGCGGGATGTCGGTGAGTGTGACAGTTTCACTCTAACAAAGCCTTACAAAAAGAAAGGCTTTAATTTTTCCCCCAACCCTTGCAAGGAAGCTTGCTCGGTGGTTAAGTTTTTCAGGAACTTTACCCATTATCGGCGAATCTTAGTGCCAATCCCCTATACCCAATATCGTGATCTAAGATTGTTGGGTATTCTATAAATTGCGATCGCCACTATACCGATGATCGAAGTTGAGCATCTAAGTAAAATATACGGTTCCACCCCAGCGATTACCGATGTCACTTTTAGCGTCGAACCTGGGGAAATTTTAGGGTTGTTAGGCCCCAATGGCGCAGGTAAAACCACAACCATGAGAATTCTGGCTGGTTATTTACCGGCAACTAATGGAAATGCCCGAATTGCTGGCTACGATGTCCATGAGAATTCCCTGGCTGTACGCCAACGCATTGGTTATTTACCGGAAACACCGCCGTTATATCCAGACATGACGGTAGAGGGATTTTTGCATTTTGTCGCCCAAATTAAGGGAGTAGCAGCAGGCGATCGCCCCAACAAGGTAACAGCCGCTATCAAACGCTGCAACTTAGAAGATAAACGGCGGGTGATTATTCACAAACTCTCTAAAGGATACCGCCAAAGGGTAGGAATTGCTCAAGCGATCGTCCACGATCCACCAGCGATCATTTTAGATGAACCCACCGTTGGACTCGATCCCCGACAAATAATTGAGGTGCGGAATTTAATTAAAAGCCT
>NZ_DASQZC010000486.1:0-13439 GCF_035638895.1 Nostoc sp.
TTGAGAATTTTAACAGCCGCCGTGGGTATCCCGGAGGCTCTAAACGCCTGTGGAGAACTTGTAAGACTTGGAGCAATTCAGGCAAAGATCGTTGAAGCAGGAATCACGCGACTTTGAGTCGTGTGAGGTTCAATTGTAATATTAGGTTTATGCGGTAATTAACTCACCTCGCATAACAGTTACCGCTTGTCCGCTCAGAAAGACGCGATCGCCTCCGTCATAATATACCTTCACCACGCCACCGCGACTGGATGCTTGATAAGCCAAGAACTCATCTTTGTGCAAGCGATCGCGCCAGAAGGGAGCGAGACAGCAATGAGCCGCCCCAGTTACAGGGTCTTCATCAACCCCTAAACCCGGTGCAAAGAAGCGAGAGACGAAATCATATTCAGAATCAGGGTTAGTGAGGCTGGTGACAATTATCTCAGAAGTAGGCAATGTTTTCAGTATTTGGAAATTTGGCTGTATTTGCCGTACCAAATCTTCAGATGCCAATTCTACTAAATAGCCCAAGGAATTCAAGAAAACAGATTTGTATGGGACACCCAAAGCAGCCTTGAGTTCTTGCGGCGCGACTGTTGCTTGTGAATGATTCACAGGAAAATCTAACTCAATCCACTCACCTTGCAACTTAGCAATCAGCACTCCGCTTTTAGTATAAAAACGCGCAGCTTCATTAACTGACAAATGCCCCTCTGACCAAAGTACATGGGCACTAGCTAAAGTTGCATGTCCACAAAGCGGTACTTCTACTGTGGGCGTAAACCAACGCAGATTGAAGCCATCATCCTGTCTAACTAAAAAAGCCGTCTCAGATAAATTCATCTCCTGCGCTACATTCTGCATCCAGCGTTCGTCTTGGGGAGTAGGCAGAACACAGATAGCAGCAGGATTACCTGCAAAAGGTGTATTGTTAAAAGCATCAACCTGAGTAATGATTTGTCCCATTAGAGTCACCTGGAAAATTAGACAACATTATATTTATCAAGAGTGCATGAGATATTTATGCCACTAGTTACGATTATTTGCGTCTATAGCGGTTCTCAATAGCGTGGAATACATGCTTACTCATTCTTAGAGGCACACAGCCGTACTCCTAAAGTGCATATTACATCCAAACGAGAACCGCTATATACACTACCTGATAAATTAAAAATACAATCTCCAAAAACTAGGGTCAATGTCAAAGCAAAATGGAAACATGACGATAAAAATCTTTAGAAGCATCTTTGCTGCTGTCAACTTAGCGTTAATTTTTGGAGGATTAGTTAGTTGTGGTCTTAATGTACCGCAGCCACTTGCTCCAACTGAGCAACAAAAACCTAACCAACAGCCTAACCAGAACGACGAGGATGATGACGACAAAGATGGCGATCGCAAGAATAATGATCGCAAGGATGATGAAGACGATGACGATAACGACTAAATAAAGGCAAAGCTATAACCTTTATCCTTCTCTTTGAGTTGCCATTTATGCTGATCCAACAAACTTCTACTTCCCTCGTCGATACTTTACGCCACCGACGGCAACAATTAGCCAACCTCATTGATTTTCCAGCAATTCTATGGTCAGGTAGCAAGAGTCCGCGCAACTTTCCTGCAAATCCCTTTCCGTTTCGCGCTAGCAGTCATTTCCTCTATTTTGCCGGACTGCCATTATCAAATGCAGCAATTCGTTTAGAAGGCGGCAAATTAGAACTATTCATCGACGATCCATCACCCAGCAGCGCCCTTTGGCATGGAGAAATGCCAACGCGCGAGGAAATAGCTCAGAAGATTGGGGCAGATGTGGCAGGGCCAATGGCAGAATTAGAGTCTTGGATAGAAGGTGCCGCCACAGTCGCTGTACAAGATGCAGCTACTTGGACGCAACAATCGCAGCTATTAAATAGATGGGTTTTACCACAAAGTCCTCCCCAAGGAATTGACTTGGAGTTAGCTAAAGCGATCGCTTCTCTCCGCCTCACTCATGATGAAGCTGCATTAACCCAGTTGCGAAAAGCTGCTGCTGTCACTGTTGAGGCTCACAAAGCTGGTATGGCAGCAACACCTAAAGCCAAGCTGGAAGCAGAAGTTCGGGCAGCGATGGAAGGGGTAATTATTGCCCACAATATGACAACTTCCTACACCAGTATTGTCACCGTTCACGGTGAAGTTTTACATAACGAACAATATCACCATCCCCTACAACCAGGTGACTTATTACTTGCCGATGTCGGCGCTGAAACTGAGATGGGTTGGGCAGGTGATGTAACTCGCACATGGCCAGTTTCTGGTAAGTTTTCATCTACCCAAAGAGATATTTATAATGTTGTGCTGGCAGCCCATGATGCTTGCATTGCCAAAATATACCCTGGTGTAGAGTATGGAGATATTCATTTGCTGGCTGCCACGGTTATAGCTGAAGGTTTAGTAGAGTTAGGAATTTTACAAGGAAATCCCCAAGACTTAGTAGAAATGGATGCCCATGCGCTGTTTTTCCCTCATGGTATTGGCCATCTACTGGGTTTAGATGTCCATGATATGGAAGATTTGGGCGATTTAGCTGGGTATGAAGAGGGACGTTCTAGGAGCGATCGCTTTGGCTTAGGCTACCTGCGTTTAAATCGTCCCCTGCGCCCAGGAATGGTAGTCACAATTGAACCTGGTTTTTATCAAGTACCAGCAATTTTAAATGATGCCAATGTTCGCTCAAAATATCAAGATGTAGTGAATTGGCAGCGTTTATCCGAATTTGCCGATGTACGCGGAATCCGCATCGAAGATGATGTTTTAGTTACCGCAGAAGGTAGTGAAGTTTTAACAGCTGCATTACCAAACGATGCTGTTACTATAGAAAATTTAGTAAGTTCCTAATCTGTACATCATGCCTTGCTAATTGATAGCGTAAACACATAGGATGTTATCTTATGATCAAAAAACCCATAGGATTACTACTGGGCGGAGTTATTGTTACCTTCGGACTATTGCCATTATTAGCTCAAGCACAGCAGCCGATTTCTGATACCCAAGTTGCGGCGATGGTAGAAGCATTGCGACAAGCTGCACCGCAGACAAAAAATCCTAACGATGGATATTACAGCCAATGGCAAGTTAAACCAGAAACTCTCAAAGGCTGGTCAAAAACTTGTCTCAAACGAGAACTGACACCGACGCAGTTTGAAAATAACCCAGCGATCGCTCGCCAAGTTGTATCCTGCATTACCCGCCGTGAGTTAACAAATCAGTTCCGCACCACCAATAATAATGAAATTGCATCTGTACGTGGTGCAGCTTGTTGGTGGATGACTGGTAGCTATACAGGTTGTAACAAAGCCTTCACTGCTGAATATGTGCAAAAAGTTGTCCGACTTTACCAACAACAGCGTTCAAAACCAGCAACGACTCAATCATAAAAGGGCGACTCTTACGCGCATAGGAGAGATTTCCTCCTTCCCTACTAGGGAAGGGGGTAGGGGGTTAGGTCTTTTTACTTCGTCCTTGCAAGTTACACTCTTTCGGTATGTAGATTGGTCGTCGTTCAATCTAATTAATTTGCTATTTTGCTATTAAATTTGGCTTTTAACCCATTGCCGAAATTCTTTAACTAATTCCAAATAATCTTTTTCTCCCACCTGCTCTAAAAAATCAGAAATCTCTGTTAGTGGCAGATTGGGAAATGCTAAACTCCCTTTAACAGATATATATTTCTGATTTTGTAAAATGTTAATACTAAAAGAATTGCCATCATACCGCCAGATTTCAGGCACACCCATATCAGCATAGACTTCAAAGCGATTTTTAGAACTGCTAGTAATATCAATTTCCACTACCAAATCTGGTGGTCGGTCTTGCGTTAAATCTATTCTTTTTTTGCCTCTGATTACATTAATATTTTCAATGTAAAAGCATTTGTCTGGTTCTGCACCACTAAGTTGTGGAAGTTTAAAAGTAGTAGAACCAAGGCAGTCAATTCTCACTTCTAGTTCTTCTGCTAGAGTTTCGACAAATCGACCCACAATTTCTTTGTATCGTTCATGTTCAGGTGAAGGAACCATAATTTCTAAAGTACCTCGATTGTAAGTAAGCCGGAGGCGGCGACTAGCACTAAGTTCAGTGAGTAAGTTTTCGTATGTTTGCCAACTGATACCCGATAGGTGGACGATTTCTGTGGTTTGAAGCAGTGTGTTGCTAGTCATAGCTATCTAAGAGTATTTGAGAAGTTTTTGGGTGCTAAGGAATAATAGTAATTTTGTAATTTTGAATTACGTTTAGCTCATTGATTTCAATCAATCTTACTTCTAACCCAGTTGCGAAAATCACTCACCAACTCTAGATAATCTTTTTCTTCAACCTGTTGTAAAAAATCAGCAATTTCTGTTAGAGGCAAATTAAGAAATGCTAAACTTTGGTCAACAGCTATATATTGGTCATCTCGTAATATATTTATACTAAAAATAGTGCCGTCATAATGCCAAATCTCTGGTACACCCATATCAGCATAGACTTCAAAGCGATTTTTATAACTGCTAGTAATATCGATTTCTACTACCAAATCTGGCGGCGGATCTTGTTGCAAATTAATTCTTTTTTTGCCCTTAATGAACTTGACATTTTTAATGTAAAAGCATTCATCTGGTTCTGCACCACTCAGTTCTGGATGTTTGAAAGTAGTAGAACCAAGGGGCTGAATCCTAACTTTTAGTTCTTCTGCTAGAGTTTCGACAAATCGACCCACAATTTTTTTATAACTTTCATGTTCAGGCGAAGGAACCATGATTTCTAAAGTACCTCGATTGTAAGTAAGCCGGAGGCGGCGACTAGCGCTAAGTTCAGTTAGCAAGTTTTGATATGTTTGCCAACTGATACCCGATAGGTGGATGATTTCTGTGGGTTGAAGCAGTGTGTTGCTAGTCATAGCGATATGTAGTGTAGGTTCTCGCTGTCCAATAGCCCTTCATCGCCTCATTGTACTTTAAGCTCAATCTTCTGAGGACTTACGCAAAAACCCTCTCAAACTCTCATTCCTCCGTGAACTCTGCGCCCTCTGTGGTTCGTTTTCCGTTACTCGTGCGTAAGTCCTACTTCTATAAAGGTAGGTATCTGGTTGCTACAGTCGCGGTGAAAACTACTAAGCTGGTAAATAGCACGTTAAAACTTTAGCGGAAATTCGGAATCGCATTCATCGGCGGTTCAAAATTCCCATTGGCGAACTACCTGTAATTACATTATGTTTGATGCTCTATCTGACCGTTTAGAATCCGCCTGGAAAAAACTGCGGGGACAGGACAAAATTTCTCAATCCAACATTCAAGATGCATTGCGCGAAGTGCGCCGCGCCTTGTTGGAAGCAGATGTCAATCTCCAGGTAGTCAAAGATTTTATTAGCGAAGTCGAAGCCAAGGCACAGGGAGCCGAGGTGATTACTGGCGTGCGACCTGACCAACAGTTCATCAAAATTGTTCACGATGAATTGGTGCAGGTGATGGGAGAAGAAAATGTTCCCATCGCAGAAGCCCAGGAACAGCCTACTATTATTCTCATGGCTGGGTTGCAAGGTACTGGTAAAACCACAGCGACCGCTAAGTTAGCCTTACATTTGAGAAAATTAGATCGTAGCTGTTTGTTGGTGGCGACAGACGTATATCGCCCAGCAGCAATCGACCAGTTGCTGACCTTGGGTAAGCAAATTGACGTACCAGTATTTGAACTAGGAAGCGACGCCGATCCCGTAGAAATTGCCCGACAGGGTGTAGAACGCGCTAGGGCAGAAGGTGTAAACACAGTAATTATTGATACTGCTGGTCGCCTACAAATTGACGAAGACATGATGGCGGAATTAGCCCGCATCAAAGCAACTGTCCAACCCCATGAAACTCTGTTGGTGGTGGACGCGATGACTGGTCAAGAGGCAGCCAATCTTACTCGCACCTTCCATGAGCAAATCGGAATTACTGGGGCGATTCTCACCAAGATGGATGGTGATAGCCGTGGTGGTGCAGCGCTGTCAGTACGAAAGATTTCGGGAGCGCCAATTAAATTTGTGGGCGTGGGTGAGAAAGTCGAGGCACTACAACCATTTTATCCCGATCGCATGGCATCCCGAATTCTGGGAATGGGCGATGTGCTAACCCTGGTAGAAAAAGCCCAGGAAGAGTTTGACTTAGCAGACGCTGAGAAAATGCAGGAGAAAATTTTGTCAGCAAAGTTTGACTTTACTGACTTTCTCAAGCAGTTGCGGATGCTAAAGAACATGGGTTCTCTGGGAGGCTTCATCAAGATGATTCCAGGGATGAACAAGCTCTCAGACGATCAGCTCAAGCAGGGAGAAACCCAGCTGAAACGCTGTGAGGCAATGATTAACTCCATGACTCGCCAAGAACGCCACGATCCCGATTTATTAGCCAGTTCTCCCAGTCGGCGGCGGCGGATTGCTGCTGGCTCCGGCTATAGAGAGTCAGATGTCACTAAACTGGTAGGTGATTTCCAAAAAATGCGATCGCTCATGCAGCAAATGGGTCAAGGTGGCTTCCCTGGAATGCCAGGAATGTTCGGCGGTGGCGGCATGGGCAACGCCTTCGCAGGCGCAGGCAATCGTCCTCCAGCCCCTGGATGGCGGGGTTATGGTGGTGATGCCACAGGCACGAAAAAGAAAAAAACCAAAGATAAAAAGAAAAAAGGCTTCGGTAATCTTTAGTTATTGGGCATTGGGCATTGGGAATGGGGCATTGGTAATTTGCTAATGACTAATGACCAATAGCACCAAATGCTAGACGAGTGCTAAAATTAGCATTTCGGCATACTTACCAATTAGGAGAATGATTCTTTAACCATGATCAAACTGCGCTTGAAGCGATTCGGTAAAAAGCGGGAAGCAAGTTACCGCATTATCGCCATTAACAACCTCGCTCGCCGCGATGGTCGTCCCTTAGAAGAGTTGGGATTCTACAACCCCAGAACCGATGAAGTGCGACTAGACGTTCCCGGCATCGTCAAGCGACTACAACAAGGCGCTCAACCCAGTGACACCGTCCGTCGCATTTTAGTAAAAGCCAATGTTTTTGAACAGGTCAGTGCCACACCTACAGCCGCATCATAATTCGGGAACAATATCCCCAACAGCTAGTCCCAACTATGTTGGGCTGGTTCGGTTTTTAGTGCAGCCGTTTTTGGAATCTCCAGAAACTTTAAGCGTCGATTGTGAAATTTCTCAGGCCCTCAACCGGGCTTGGATTCGCATCGCCTTTGAAAGCACGGATAAAGGGAAAGTGTTTGGTCGAGGGGGACGCAATATTCAGGCGATTCGTACAGTAATTGCCGCCGCCGCCGCCGCTACTGGGCAATCAGTATATCTGGATATCTACGGCAGCACTACGCCGGGCCGCGAAGGTATGTCTTTTGATGAAGAGACAGAAGAGCGATCGCCACCGCCGACTAGAAGAGAACCGCGTGGAAATGATGGGCCTAAACCCATTGTTAAACCCCGCCTCCGCTAGTTTCAAACTAGAGAGCAAGTCTGAGCGGTTGTAGTTACCTCCGCTCAGAATTTTTGTAAAGATGGAAAGTAGCAAAAAGATTTTTCGATCTTTTTTTGAATTCACCGAAGAGGCAGAGGGGCAGGGGGCAGGGAGAAAGATACTGGAATTACCCTGCCACAAGGGTTAGAGAGCAACTAAATTTATTTATGCCTAAAAGTAAAAGTATTTATTTCGAGATGTGTAATACGAGAAATAATACGTTCAAACTTTCAGCAGCCCTACATTCATGTATGGTAATTTCCCCCTGCTCCCCGCTCCCTGCCCCTTTTCCTCTTTTTGATCGGTAGGGGCGTACAACTGTATGCTCCTACTGCCGATTTATTTGTTGCAAAGATTTTTCCAAAATGTAAATAATAAAAGCTTGACACTCCCCGCTCTGAAGAGACGGGGATTCTTGAATCTAAGACATGACTTGCTCATGCAGGATTACTCCAACAAGAGTAGAGGACTCATCTCCCCAAGCGTTGCTTGCATCAAGTGCAAAGGTTCCGGTATGCCCTACCGTACCCAATCCTCGACTAAGGATATTCCTAGCTGCGTTTTCATCCCTATCCATCACGCATCCACAACTACAAACGTGTGTTCTCGTTGATAGGGTTTTTTTGACAATTTCACCACAGCTAGAGCAAACAGCGCTACTATATTGCGGATTAACCGCAACCGTAACACGTTTAAATACTTTCCCAAAGTACTCAACCCAGACACGGAACTGATACCAAGATGCGTCATTAATAGACTTGGCTAAACAATGATTTTTCACCATATTTTTAATCCTCAAGTCTTCATAGGCTATCAAGTCGTTAGACTGAACTACGCACCGTGCTAATTTCACAGCATGGTCTTTACGTTGCCTACTTATTTTGAGGTGGCGATTGCCTAAAACGCAGCTAGCCTTGCCTCTATTTTTTGAACCTTTAACTTTTCTAGAAACTCGACGTTGTGAGCGCTTAAGAACCTTTTCCCCAGTGCGAAGAAACTTAGGATTCGCAACAATTGTTCCATCTGAATCGGTGTAGTATTCCTTCAATCCAACATCTAACCCTACTGTTTTACCAGTTGGTTCTATGTTCTCAGATCGGTCTACGTCAATACAAAATTGAATATATACACCGTCGGCACGTTTTACCAATCTCACCCGTTTTATTTGGTTAATTTGGTAGAAATGCAAATCACGAGTTCCTTTGAGCTTTAAACGACCAATACCTTTTTTGTCAGTGAAAGTTATTGATTTACGATTATCTGCGAGCTTCCAACCTGATGTTTTGTATTCAACAGATCGGCAATCTTTTTGAAACTGGGGAAATCCCTTTTTTCCTGCAAGACCTTTTTTGCAGTTGTCGTAAAAACGAGAGATAGAAGACCATGCCCGCTCTGCACTGGCTTGTCTAGCCATCGAGTTGAGTTCATTAGCAAAAGGAAAATTAGCCGCAAGCACCGCGCAGTATTTCTGCAAATCATTTTTACCTGTGCCTTTTACGTCCATCCACAACCTAATACAGCTATTACGAATGAACTTAGCCGTTCTGATTGCATCATTTACTGCTGTTAATTGTGCAGACTTTCCATAAGCCTTGAATTCAAATACGAGCATTTGTCTTGCCTCCTTGTTCTTATACTACCGTCTTTGGTATAAGATGTTAAGGTAGTTGAGAAACTTTATACAATATTCACAGTGGGTTAAAACCCACCGTGTCGTTTTTCATCCCCCATCTGTTCGCGCTTGCGTCTCCCTTTGGGAGAAGCACGCAATACGGTACTACGTACCTGTTGCTTGGGGGCTTTCAAACTCCCGTCAGTTTCTTGTAATTTCGCTAAGGGTGAAAAAACATTAACCTTTGTCAAACACAGATCCTCACCAATTAAGAAATACTATGGCAGGTGCCTTAACAATTCAGCTGCCGAATATTCCCAGTGCGATCGCTCTTGCGGGAGATAGAGAAGAAAATCTCAAAATGCTATCTCGGCAAACAGGAGCCACTTTAGTGCTACGCGGACAGGAATTAGTGATTTCTGGTACCGAAGGGCAAATTGATCTGGCTTCTCGATTAGTGCGATCGCTTGAAGACCTCTGGATTAAAGGCAATACTATTTCCAGTGCCGATATTTTAACAGCTCGTCAAGCCATAGATAGCGATCGGCAAGGGGAACTGCAAGATTTACAGCGAAATGTCCTCGCCAAAAGTCGCCGGGGCGAAGAAGTCCGTGCCAAAACCTTCCGCCAGCGTCAATATATTGATGCACTCCGTAGACGCGATCTTACCTTTGGTATTGGGCCTGCTGGTACTGGTAAGACTTATCTCGCTGTTGTTGTCGCCGTGCAAGCACTTCTTGCTAACGAGTTTGAAAAGCTAATTTTAACTCGCCCTGCCGTCGAAGCTGGTGAAAAACTTGGTTTTTTGCCTGGAGACTTACAACAGAAAGTTAATCCCTATCTTCGCCCACTTTACGATGCTATTTATGAATTTATCGACCCCGAAAAAGTACCTAGTTTAATGGAACGCGGTGTAATTGAAGTCGCACCACTCGCCTATATGCGGGGACGCACCCTCAATAACGCTTTTGTAATTGTGGATGAAGCGCAAAATACTACACCCGCTCAAATGAAAATGGTTTTGACTCGTTTGGGTTTCCGTTCTCGGATGGTGATTACAGGGGACATGACACAAACTGATTTACCACTTCACCAACAATCGGGTTTAGGAGTGGCTTTACAAATTTTAAAACACGTTGAAGGCATTGCCTTTTGCGAATTTTCTCAAAAAGATGTTGTGCGCCATCCTTTAGTTCAGCGCATTGTTGCTGCTTATGAACAATACGAAAAATAGTCATTAGTCATGGGTCAAAAAACTGAGAAAGGATAACAATTTATGAGTACTACTTTGAAAGAATTTTTAGAAGCTTGTGAGACTTTAGGAACTTTGCGTTTAATTGTTACTAGTAGTGCTGCTGTATTAGAAGCACGAGGCAAAATAGAAAAGCTATTTTATGCAGAATTGCCTAAAGGTAAATATGCGAATATGCATACTGAAGGCTTTGAGTTTCACTTGAATATGGACAAAATTACTCAGGTGAAATTTGAAATAGGTGAAGCGAAGAGGGGGAATTTTACAACCTATGCTATCCGGTTTATAGATGATAAACAAGAACCTGCCTTAAGCCTGTTTTTGCAATGGGGTAAACCTGGCGAATATGAACCAGGACAGGTGGAAGCTTGGCAGACTCTAAAAGAGAAGTATGGTGATATTTGGCAACCTTTACCAGCAGAAATTTAAAGCTAAACTGATAGAGGTGCAGGAAATCGGATATCTGCACCGAATTGCTCTACATTAACGCTGCGATGAATCGGTAAAACATATTCTAAATTTTCGTGAGGGCGGGGAATAATATGATAAGAAATCACCTCACCGCCGTTAACTCGCAGCACCGCCTTTAATCCTACTGTCACCGCCACATTTACCTCGCCCACAACCCCTCGAATTAACACGGTAATTCGTCCCAAATCAGTATTTTCATAACCAACAAGGGTTACACGGGCAGCTTTACACATAGCATCTCCTACTTCCACTGCTGTGGGAACGCCATAAACTTCAATCATGCCTAGTGCCAATGTCATGCTATAACCATAATTTGGGATTGTAAGGTCAAATATATTACTACAAAGTTTTAATTTTTTACACAAACTTACTTAATTTTTAATCTTAAATACAAAACTGTTAATGCTTACAATAAAGGCGATTTGGAGTTTTTACTTGCTGTTTTTATTCCTTTTGTGGAGTGGCGATGCTCTTGCAGGAGAGTTATCTGAACGGTTAGGAAATTTTCCCCAATGGGAAAAATTAACTTCTGTACAATCGGCTTCGGGTGATTTGGTTTACCCTGAATGGATGGCTGGTACTTGGCAAGTTACAAGTACTTTAGTAGATTTAGCTGCACCTTTAGCACCAAAAATCGTAACGCCAGGATTTGAAGGTAATCGCCGACAATTAAATCAGCCTGTAAGTTTTGTAGTAAGATTTGTCAAAGAGCAACCATATATTAGTGAATTAAAGATATTACCTCAGCTCAAGAAAAAATCCCCAATTTTAGTAGCAGATAGAGCATTTAATAGCTTGAATCTGGCAAGAGCTTATTTAGGGGATGAAGCTGTGTTATTAGTCAAAGTAGATCCAGATTCACCTAATCGTCAGATTACGTTCTTACGTAGCAGTCGCCAACTAGTTTCTATTGTGACTGCACGAGCTACAGAAACTACCCCTGATGACAAATTCATTACTACAGAAGTGTTTCAACAACTATTCAAAGGCGGTTCACGCCCTTATTTAAACTCTGTAGAATCTACCACCGCTTATCATAAACTTCCAACAGCTAACCCGGCAATTGAGGCAGATCAAGTTACTGCTGTCTATCTTTCACCCCAAGATCCAGATTACTTTAAAGCTGGTTCTCGACCAGTTGCTCTCTATCGCTATCGCCTAAAATTTATCCCTGCACAAATGCCCACTACTCCAAAGGAGTGATTTAAACCTATAGCCCTTGACTACTGTGTAATACATCTGTAGTATATAAATTCCAAGTTTACGATCGCGCTCTTGGACGGTGTGCATCATGGCCAAATTTCAAGATATTGTCAATTACTTTCGCTCTTACTGGAAGCTGAGTGTTTTCAGTATTACAGCATCTAGCATTTACGAAGTTATTGATTTAGCTGTACCTTACGCGATTGGGCAGATTTTAAACGTTTTGTCTGATCAACCTTTGGATAAACCACTTCAAAGTGCGATCGCAAGTTTTTCAAACATCACCAATTACCCAGTCAATAAAACTCTATCTTTAGGTGTCTTACTGGGTTTAATTTTTGTTGTAACCGTAGTGAAAGCGCCAACACAACCTTGGTTAAGCAATTGGTTTCATTGGGATATAGCTTTAAGGGTGCGTCGGGAAAAAGCCCAAACAGCCATAGAAAAAATTCTGACTCTCCCACTCGAATTTTATGATGAAAATAACCCCGGACGTATTGCTGGAAGAATAGCAAGAGGTATTTCTAATCACACTTTTACTTACCCTGAAGTTGCCGGACAGTTGATTCCTAAACTAGCTCGTGTACTAGGAATTTTCTTGTTTATTTTAGTGATTGAATGGCGAATTGCAGTTCTATATCTAATCTCCTTTGTAGTTATCCTTGGCTTAACTTTGAAGGATTTACAACGGTTGACTGGGCACGAAACTATTCTGGATAAATACGCTGAGGACACCGAAAGCCGTACTTCCGAATTGATCACTAATATCAAAACGGTGAAAGCATTTGCTAGAGAAGCTAGGGAACTGAAACGGCAAAAGCAACGTTTGGATCGTGAACTAACGGTGATTGAGCATCGCATCCACAAAGGTTATACCATACTGACTACTTGGCAAAGAACTGTAATTCAGTTTTGTGTATTTACAATTCTGGGTTTGACTTTAGCAGCAACATTAGATGGGAGAATTTCTCTTGGTCACTTTGTCATGACCTTAACTCTTTCTAGCATGGCTTATGCCGAATTAGAACCTATTAGTAATTTGGCAGAAGTTTTTGCCCGTCGTTATTCTCCTATGCTGCGGTTTCACGAATTTCTGCAAGAGCCAACTGCATCTGATTCAGCTAGTCTTTTAGAAGAGAGCAACCAGACAGAATCTCCTTATAAATTTACTGGAAAAGTTGAGTTGTCACACCTCAGTTTTGGATATGATGCCAAGCATCAAGTTTTGCAAGATATCAACTTGTTGATTGAGCCATACCAAACAGTGGCATTAGTGGGGCGTTCCGGTTCTGGTAAGTCTACTTTAGTGAAATTGCTGTTGCGATATTTTGAGCCTCAAGAAGGTCAAATTCTGATTGATGGTCAAGATATTCGCACTTTGGATGTGGGTAAGTATAGACGAAGG
>NZ_DASQZC010000487.1:0-17348 GCF_035638895.1 Nostoc sp.
CGCACCTTTCCCGTCCTTTCCAGGGAAATGTACCTGCGGAAAAATTATTCTCAGTCGAACGCACCGTTACCCAGTTACTGACTGTCATCGAACAGCTTCAAGAAGGCGATAGTGGACAGTTTTTCTCATGGGATGGGAGCAGATTGCCTTGGTAACTGCGTTACGCTGGTGCTAGTGAAATTTACGTTACTTGTAACCATCTATGAAGTTTTTTGTGCCAGCAGCTAAAGATGATATTAAAGCAGAGCAGGTTTATAGTGCTTTTGCTCGGTCTGTCAAAGCACCAATAACCGAAAAGCGTATTTGGAAGTTACAGTGGCGTGATAACGAAATTGATATGGAATGCGAGGTAGGTAAACCTTTACCATCCTCTTATCAAACGGGAAAAGAGCTAGTTATGGCAATCTTTGAGTGCGAAAACCTTTATAAGATTTGTACTCTTAGCCGTGGAGGAGTAAAGGGAGAGCCTATCTTGGCTGGAAAAAACTCTCAATCTTCAGCAACCTATTTTTCAGAATCTTATTAATTCTACGTCTATGCATCACTTTCTGAGTTTTACCTTGTGGAGTAATTCATCTTTAATGCGGTTGAGAATTGAAGTCTCATCCAAGTTTGCCAAAATACGATTAATCACTGCTTTTGGCCCATCAGGCCCCCAAGTCGCACCGTTGGCTAAATAAACTTTGGTAACTTGTCCAATCCCGTAAGAAGAAACACCAGCTACTCCCGCTTGCGTAATTGCCACCGATATATAAGGGCCAAGGGCAGCACCTGCGGTAGCTGTTGCAGAGATACCAAGTAAAGTTTTTAATCCACTCAACCCCAAATTTGCCAACAGTTCACTAGCGCCAATTCCGCCCATACTCAGGGCAATTTTTTGTAGCAATTGTACAGCCCCGGCTTCGGTCATAGAGAAGCCATAGAGTTTAGATAAACCCAAAATCAGAGCAATATCAATTACCACACTACTGAGAATATCTACCACAGTTACGGGATTAAGTGCGATCGCTAATGCTTTAGTCATCACAGCCTTCCAAATCAACTGATTGGCATTCACCTCCCGAATCATCAGTTTTCGTTCTATCAACTGCTCATTTACGACATCGGCATAAAGCATGGTATTGAGGGCAACCAAAGCTTTACCTTCACGGTGCAGAATCTCCAAGATTTTCAGCTTGAGTTCCTCTACTTGGGCATTACCTGTACGCAACTGTATACCCCTAGTACCATCAGGGCGACGAATCGCCGTCTTTACCAATGGCGATGCCGCAGCCATGACAATTTCCAAAGGTGTGAGCAATTCCCGCACCCTTTCATCCCGGATTTTATGATAAATTGCCATCCGGTCTGCTTCTGGATACTGGTCTACTTTGTTAAATACCAGAATGATCGGTTTCCCTGCTTCTCGCAACTGAGAAAGGGCGGCGTATTCTAGCTTTGTCATGTCGCCAGAAACCACAAACAGAATCAAATCCGCTTGTTTAGCAATCTGTTCAGCTAACGCGGCACGAGTTGCACCATCTACTTCGTCTAACCCAGGAGTGTCAATTAATTCCACCTGGGATTGACCTACACCAGGGAGAGTAACTCGCAATGCACGTTCAGTTTTCCCAATCGCTTCCTCACTAATACTCCAATTAACTCTTTGTGCAGCACGAGTGACACCATGCAGCGGCCCAGTTTCAAATACTGTTTGCCCAACCAAAGCATTGAGTAGCGAAGACTTACCACGTCCCACCATACCAAAAGCCGCAATTTGCACCACCATGCGGTCTAACTTCCCCAGCATGGTTTCCAAATCTGCAATTTCCGCCTCTAACCCGGTTTTTTCTGGGGGGGTGAGGTCGAGATTAGCTACCAAGTTTCGCAGCGCCGTTTGTGCTTGTTTATAGTTCAGTTCCGTCTGAATGTCTTCAAAACTGAAAATAGCACTATCTAGTTCTTCCTCCCAACTGAGAGAATTTGCGTCAGTATTAGCGGAATCACTTTGATGAGGTTCAGGCACGGGTAGTATTGAAGTCATATTAATTTTAGATTTTAGATTTTAGATACACCCTGTTTACTATCCTAGTTATTTTTAGAAGCGGTTTGGCAAGATGAGGCAGACAAAGGAGACAAGGGGAGTATACCCCATGCCCAGTACTTCTCTACGAGAGGCTGCGCCAACGACTTCGCTCAGTACAAGTGACTAATGACTAACAAAAAGTCATAAACTGAAAAATGCATCTAAATAACTCGTTAGGATCTTGACTAAATTAACTGTGCGGAAAATCGTTATTGCCGGCAACTGGAAAATGTTCAAAACCCAGGCAGAAACCCAGGAGTTTTTACAAGGATTTCTGCCCCACTTAGAGGAAACCCCCCAAGGGCGAGAAGTGATATTGTGCCCTCCATTCACTAATTTAAGTGTTTTGTCCAAAACTTTGCACGGTAGCCTCATCCAACTTGGGGCACAAAATATCCATTGGGAAGAATTTGGAGCCTATACAGGTGAGATTTCTGGCCCAATGCTGACAGAAAGTGGTGTGCGCTTTGTGATTGTCGGTCATAGCGAACGACGACAATACTTTGGTGAAACGGATGCAACCGTTAATCTACGCCTCCGAACTGCTCAAAGGTTTGGTTTGACTCCTATTCTCTGTGTTGGTGAAAGTAAACAACAACGAGATGCAGGAGAAACTGAATCACTGATTGCTCTCCAACTCGACAAAGGTTTGTTAGATATTGATCAGAATAATTTGGTGATTGCTTATGAGCCAATTTGGGCAATTGGCACTGGTGAAACTTGTGAAGCACTGGAAGCTAATCGAATAATTGGCTTAATTCGTAGCCAGTTGAGTAATCAAAATGTATCAATTCAATATGGTGGCTCAGTTAAGCCGAACAATATTGATGAGATTATGGCTCAACCCGAAATTGATGGTGTTTTAGTTGGAGGAGCAAGTTTGGAAGCTGAGAGTTTCGCTCGAATTGTAAATTTTCAGTCACTGTGATGTGCTTTCTTCTCGTTCCCATGCAGAGCATGGGAATGCCTAATGTAGATTTATGTCAAGCAACTTGATAATTCGAGGACGCTGTTTTGAGTGGGGACAGCGCACTTATTTGATGGGGATTTTGAATGTAACGCCTGATAGCTTTAGTGATGGGGGTGAGTTTAACACTACCTCTGCCGCTTTAGTACAGGCGCAAGCACTGGTGGCTGCTGGTGCTGACATTATCGATGTGGGCGGTCAATCAACTCGACCAGGGGCAAAGCAAATAACTCTGGCACAGGAACTTGACCGGGTCTTATCGGTGTTACGGGTGCTAAGACCAGAAATTTCAATCCCGATTTCTGTAGATACCACCCGTGCTGCTGTAGCCAAGGCATCTGTAGAAGCTGGAGCGGATATTATTAATGATATTTCTGGCGGCACTTTTGACTCAGAAATGTTACCAACAGTTGCAGAGTTAGGTGTGCCGATTATTTTAATGCACATCCGGGGAACACCACAGACAATGCAACAACAAACTGATTATCAAGATTTGCTCGGAGAAATTTATAGTTTTTTAGATCGGCAAATTGGGGTAGCAACTGCTGCGGGCATTGATCGGGATAAAATTATTATTGATCCTGGTATTGGTTTTGCTAAGAACTATGAGCAAAATTTAGAAATTTTTCGCCGCTTGCGATCGCTCTCGCCACTCAATTGCCCTATCTTGGTAGGAGCATCTCGTAAAAGTTTCATTGGTCGCATTTTAAATCAACCAGATCCCAAAGCACGAGTTTGGGGAACGGCGGCAGCTTGTTGTGCTGCTATTTTTAATGGCGCTAATATCCTGCGAGTTCACGATGTTCAAGAAATGCGCGATGTTTCACTAGTAGCGGATGCGCTACTGAGACAAGCCGCACAGCGTGACTGTTAGGTATTACCGTTTTCGTGTTTTTTGCCATTATCTTCTTTATTTACTGACTCGGCTATCAACTCCTGAAACATTTCACTTGAGTTAGCTGGGTCTACAAAGACAATTTTGGCATTACTGCTCTCACCAAGTTTTTGGCTAGCATCTACGTAATCTTGAGCTACAAGATACCGCAGAATGTCCCTACTATCTGGATTGGAACGGAGAGCTTGAGAAATAATTTGCACTGAAGCCATAGTTCCTTCTGCTTTTTTAATCGCAGCTTCCTTTTCCCCTTCTGCTTCAGTAATCAGCGCCCGTTTTTTGATTTCAGCAGCTTGCTGCTCTTCCCTTGACTTTCGTACACTCTCAGGTAGGGTAATTCTCTGAAGGTCTAACCGGAGAATCTCAACTCCCCAATCTATCGTTATACTATTCAACTCGAATAAGAGAGTTGAGTGCATCTCCACTCTGGAGACATTGGTCTGCTCCAGAGTGTTCTGGGCAATGATTTCCCGGAGCGTGGTTGTAGTAACCTGTATCAGTGCGCCTTGCAGATCCTCAATAGCGTAAAAGCTTTTCTCAATATCTTTGATGCGCCAGTACAGAATAGCGTCCACTTCCACAGAAATATTATCTTGGGTGATCACATTCTGAGGCTTGATGTCTAAAATTTGCTCTCGCGTGGTATCTTCCATCACAATCTGATCTACAAAGGGAACAATAAAGTTCAGCCCAGGTTTAAGTTTTCGATGAAACTGCCCCAAGCGTTCGACTAGGGCTTCATTACCTTGATTAATCAGTTTTGCAGAACCTAAGGCATAACCTATAAGCACTAAAACTATAAAAATGATTGGCTCCATATATACTCCTATTCAGCTTTTGGGAGAATTTAGTGTCAAAGATATGCTAATAGCTTGTCATATCTTTGAGTTTAATGTTTTGAGTTTGTAATTTTATCAACACCAGCAGCGATGTCTGATGTCGAATCGCTGCGCGTCTCGTTTTGCAGAATGCAATCGCTATTAAAGCACCTTGATAAAACGCTGGCAAGGACTACTTTATTTAATCAACATTATTTGTACTAACATCTTCAGACAGCTTGGGCTGTACTTCAGTATATTCACATAGGTTAATTAAACTATGGTAAAAATTATTAGGATTTTCAAAACTTTAGTATAATCTGATTAAGATTGGCTTCAGCCATTAAAAATATAAAAATCTTATAGACAGGCTGTTAATTAGCCTTAGATGTCAATACGCTTGGGTTAAAAATTTTAGGTATGTAGAGACGTTGCAATTGCAACGTCTCTTGCATTGGATTTGGGGCTTAACTGAACTGTATGGCCTTAGATGTTTAGTTTTATTTTTTATAGCCTTATAGCTTTTTGATCAAAACATCATATTTTACAAGGCAATATTCATCCAACCCTAAGACTCAGAATTATTAATGGTGCGGCTATTACAAACATTCATCGCCTTTTCTACTCCCTGCTTGAGGCTTAGTTCAATACACTCAACCACGAACTGAAGTACAAGAGACATCTGCTGATTTTCTGCTGCCGAAAATCGCCCCAGCACATGAGAAACAGCATCAGAATCATCGTTGTTAGCTGCACCTTTGGGTTTACCAATACCGATTCGCAAACGGGGAAAGTTTTGGGTACTAAGATGTGCGATCGCACTTTTCATGCCGTTATGTCCACCAGCCGAACCAGATAACCGCAGACGAGTTTTTCCCAAAGGCAAATCCATATCGTCATAAATTACCAGCACTGACTCAGGCGGCAATTTATACCAACTTGTCACCGCTTGTATTGCTTGTCCTGAGCGATTCATATAAGTTGACGGCTTTAGCAAACGAATCTTACCTCCACCTGCGGCCATTCCCTCGCCATACTCACCCTGAAACTTGCGGTTTTCTGCTAAGGAAATGCGCCAAGAACGGGAGAGAGTTTCTACAGCAGCAAAGCCGATATTATGGCGTGTTTGGTCGTACTTGCTTTCTGGATTCCCCAACCCGACAATTAGCTGGGGAATCACCAAAGCTGGTTGCTTAACAGCTTCTGTCATTTTGCCTACAGTCAATTGATATCCAGCACTCTCATAGTAGAGAGCAGCAAAAATAAACCTACCATTTCATTACAGCTAAAAAGTCCAGAATTAAAGCCTTTTAACTTTTGACTTCCGCCTTGCGGTACTAGCTAGGTTGGGAAGAACTAGCGGTATCATGCTCAGATTTAGCAGGGTAGATTTGCTTAGGTTCCAATTCAGCAGTAGTCTTGACAACTTCTTCTAACTGTTCTGCTTCTTTTTGAAACTCGTTTTGAAAATCTTTGGAAGCTTCTTGGAAACTACGAATAGTTTTACCTACACTCCGACCAATCTCTGGTAGCTTCTTGGGGCCAAAGATTAACAGCGCCACTACCATAATTACACCCATTTCCGGTAGACCGATACCAAATATATTCATTTGTGTCTCCTGTAAACTATATGAACCACTACAGAAACTCAGATATTATTTAGTCTACTCAATGGTTTGTATGCATTGAGCATTGACAAAAAAACCCGGAAGAACCGGGTGTAACATAACTTGTTATCCAAACTTGATAGCTGTGTATGCTTTAGCGCCCTAAACTCCGCCAATCGACTACTACATCCTGAACCAACAGTGTTCTATTGTAAAGTTGCAGAATAATTAGCAGAAACACAAAAAATAGCAAGATAAAAACAGCCATCACAGGGGTAGTACCCCAACCTGGAGCCACTTTTCCATACTCAGAGTTCAGTGGTTTCAGGATATCTCCCAACCTAGTCCTTTGTGCCATAGTTCACCTAATATTACTTGCCAAAGCTTTTTTTAATCTTCTGTAATATTCTATAAGAATAGCACTCATCATCTATTCCTCAATTATGGAACCCGCAATAGTTCTTAGCATTTCTGTGGCTGCCGTAGTGGTTGCCATCACCGGATTGTCGATTTATACCTCCTTTGGCCCTCCTAGCAAACAATTGAACGATCCGTATGACGATCACGAAGATTAAAAGAGTCATTAGTCATTTGTCAATGGTCTGTGGAAAATCACAACTGACCCTGACATAGCACTAGTGGCTTACTCCAGCCTGGGATTAATCGCTGGTATCACCTTGAAACTAGCGATTTTCCAAGGCTGTATCGTCAAGATTTGTTGCTCAGATGAGAATTCAGTAGTAGAGGAACGCTCTAATAAATCTACTGTATCTCCTAGATTTAACTCTAAATCACTTTGCAAAGATAACTCGGCTGTTTCTCCGTGACATTCATAACACCGCAGAATTAACTGTTGTGGGTCATCCTCAGATGGCTTGAAGGCCATCAAGATTAAATTTTCAGATGATAAATCTAGCAAGCTTACCCCCAACCACTCTTTATCAGCAGATAGGGGAGAATTTTTATGTGGGTTGTGATTAACGGGATTCAATATCACTTGCAACGGTATATTCAATTCATAGCCACGCCGTACTGTATGGGCTGATTCCCAGCTACCAGCATGAGGATACAAGGTATATGTGAACTCGTGAAAACCTTTGTCAGCCTCTGAGTCTGGCCAATTAGAACTGCGTAGCAGTGTCAAGCGCAGTTGATCTGGTTTGCTGTCGTAACCGTATTTACAATCATTGAGCAAACTAACACCATAACAATTTTGGATTTTAGATTTTGGATTTTGGATTGTGTCTTCTGCTGTTAAATCAGCCCAACGCAAGGCGGGAACTTCCCATTTTGCCTGTTCTGCGGGGGTTTGCGGTTTAGTTGGACGGCGAATTGCGCCACAGGGAATTTCATAAGTAGCAAAGTCTGCTTCAATATTCAAAGGAAAAGCAGCTTTTACTAATACATGATTTTCTTGCCAGTTGACAGTAGTAGCTATTTTCAGCAGAGGTGAAGTAGCTTGCAGAATATAGTCTTGGCAAAATTCCGATTCACCCAACTGACGCACCACGCGCACACGACTTTGCACTGGGCCTTGTTCTAACCACTGAATAGATAGAAGATTTGTTGAGGGTAAAGGATGTTGAGCATAATTAGGGTCTATATTCCAAGCATCCCAATATTGACCACTGTCTTTAAAAGCTTGTAGTTGATTCCCCGCCCCACTCAAAACTTCTCGTTGATAAGTTTTATCAAAAACACTTGATAAATCTCCAGTATCAGGATCTATGACAACTCGTAGGAATTCATTTTCTAAAATCCAGTCTGGGAGGAGTGGAGAGTGGGGAGAGACGTGATTAATCGCGTGTGTACTGGGGAGTGAGGGAGATGACGGGGAAAGCCAAAATATGCGGTAGCCGACAGGTGGAATTTCGATGGCGAGAAATAGTAGTGTTGATGGTTCAGATAATTGGGAGACAACCTGCTTTCCAGAAGCATCGTAAATCTGCCATTCCTGGGTAGTTGTTGGTGGCGTGGGTAAAGCTACAGAGATTACTTCAGAGCGTTGCCAATTGAGAGAATTGAAAACGAAAATAGGCAAACTATTGGGTTTTGGTGGTTCTGATAGGGTAATGTGAGATGCGATCGCTAATAGTGATTCTTGTAATATCTTCGTTCCCATTTGTTCCACTTGCTGCCATTCGGGCAACGCATCTGTGTAAACTTGGGTAATTGAAGAACCAGGCAAAATATCGTGAAACTGTTGAAATAACACCTGCTTCCAAGCTGCTTCGATTTCTGCTTTAGGATATGTCACACCACAGCTTACGGTTGCCAAAGTAGCAAATAGTTCAGCTTCATACAATAAATTTTCACAACGACGATTCCAGCGTTTTTGGTCTGCGTGTGTAGTGTAGCAACCGCGATGGAATTCGAGGTATAGTTCGTCATTCCATGTGGGGAAGGTAGGGGGAGCAGGGGAGGCAGGGGAGGCAGGGGAAGCAGAGGGAGAATGATAACTCTTGACTCCTGAATTCTGACTCCTGAATTCTGGCTCCTGACTCCTGACTCCTGATTTGATTTGCTGTAAATACTTTTCAGATGTTGTGAATTCTAAGTCTGGGAAGAAAGGCGACTTTTGCCAGCGTTGGGCGGTTTCTAACATATCACGGGTGGGGCCGCCGCCGTGGTCGCCGACACCAGGAAGCCAGAGGGATTCTGGTAAACCAGTCTGGGATTGCCATTCAAGAGCGTAGGATGCCATTTTAACTGGGTCTATAGCTTCACCGATGGGTGCAGACATCAAACTAAAGACTTGGCTACCGTCAGGCGATCGCCACCAAAAAGCCCCATAATCAAATTTAGTAGTATCATTCCATCGCAACTTCTGGGTGACAAAATACTCAATGCCAGCATTAGCGAAAAACTGCGGTAAAGTTGCACAAAAACCAAAAGAATCTGGAACCCACACCACAGTTGAAAGCTTACCAAATTTTTCCTGAATGTAGCGCTGGCCATACAATAGCTGACGGACTATTGATTCACCAGCAATTAGATTTAGTTCTGGTTCCACCCACATTCCGCCGACGACTTCCCAACGTCCAGCAACTACCTGTGCTTGAATTGACCTGAATAAATCCGGGCGATGTTCTTCAATCCAAGCGTAAAGTGCGGGAGTCGAATGACAGAAAATTAACTCAGGAAAATCTGCTTGTAACTTCAGAACCGACTCAAAGGTGTTTTGCGCCGCATTCCAAGTTTCATTCACAGGCCATAGCCATGCTAAATCTAAGTGAGCATGACCCAATAAGAAAATTTTAGATTTTTGATCCCCCCAACCCCCGATCAATTGGGGGGCTAAGATGTCGGATTGAATTAGGTTTTGGCGTAACGATCTTACTAACTCTTCCTCGGTGTCCTCTGCGCCTCTGCGGTTCGTAACCTCTCCCACCATCGCCGCCAAAACATCCAACCTCTCCGGCGAAAATTTTTCCAAATAAAGTTGCACCACAGCTAACTCATCAGCCACAAAACCCGGATCGGGATTATTATCAACAGTAGACTGATAAACTAGGAGCGATCGCACTAAAGCACCATCACAATGTCCCGGACTCACTAACCGCAAAGCCACAATAAACTCTTCCCCTGGCGTCACCCCTTGGCTCAGAAGCACTCTAGGCGAACAATCAAATAAATCACCCTCCAGCACTAACTCCCCATTCACATAAATCTCAGCAGCATCTGCCCACCAAACCAGCGCCAGCCGCAAAGATAACCCAGCTAAGGGATAGCCGTGTAAATCTTGGGGAACCACCAATCTTTGCACTAGCCATAACACTTTTTTCCCGCCTGTCCAAGCGATATGTTCTTTAGCATTCAATTGAACAGGTTGCCAATGAGACAAATCAGCAGCTACAACATCAGTAATAATCAGGTCAGATTCCTGGTATAGCCAAGTAGACTGAAGATTAACTTGACAAAAAGAGCGCAGTTGCTCAATTGCTTGTGAGATGATTTTGGTCTGGGATTGAGAGACAGTCGGGGTCATATATTCGCTAAGATGAGGTGTTGGTCGTTTTTATTGTTTGGCGCGAGTCTCACAACTTATACAAGACTTGAACTAAAAAATTACTACTATGTCTTCTGGTTCCTCTGGGCGTTATCAAAGCAGACTATTTAACTTTGTCCACCAGCAATCTCGGCGGGTGACACAACAGTGGGAACACACCTTCCGGCATTTGCAAGTTGCTACTAAGTGGGGTGTGGAGGCACTACTTTACCCAGTGTATCTACTGTTTCAGTCATCTGAATCATCTGGGAAAACGCTACAGACCAAAGAACCACAAACTAGACTAAAGTTACAACCAAATGATACCGATTTCCAGCCCAAAATTCCAAATATTGATAGTCCCATTCAACATGTACTAGAGGCAGTCAATTATCTATCATCTAATGAAGACGCTTCTACTTCTGCAAAAACAGTTGAATCTTTCAAACCCTTGGCTTTATTGGGAGTTTTACGGCTGAAATTCGCTGATAATAAGTCTATAAATAATGCTAATCTTACTCAATTATCAGATATTGCTGAGAATCAGAGCGGAAGTCTCAACCCTTTACATCTTTCAGTAGTGCGGGGAATTGCCACAAATTTGATGGATCGGAGGTTAGTACTTGTTACTGCCGACAATGAAATTCTAGATATTTTGACACCCCAGCAGCAGGCAAAATTAGAAGACCGAATTATTAACGAAGTTGCTAATTACTGGAAGTCCTGGCGGTTAATAGTAGCTAAAAAAGAAACGGAGCTATTACCACAAATTCACCATTTATTAGCAAAATTAACTGATGTAAATACAGATAAAAATTCAATTTTAGCCGAGGGGAGACCAAAAGATTCACTTAATAAAGATAAATTATTAGCATTTCTAGATATAGCCTTTGCTAAATTAGAATTAAATGCTTTAGTACCTGTGCAAGAACGTAGCCAAGAAATTGTCAAAGTTGCCCAAACTCAGTTAAATATATTTCTTTATGGCAAAGAGCAATTAGCTGCTAGAGGAGAAATTACAGCCAATACTGACGGTTTAGAAACTCATACACTGAATCTTCAGGCTTTGATTGAAGCAGCGCTTAATTACTTTTTTGGTGTTGGGGATAGAAAAACACTTGATTCAACAACTAGTAATGAGCGATGGTTAGCGACAAGCCCCTTCTCGCAGCGTGTCGCAGACAGACGCTTTGCGAATGCGTCTACGCAAGGTAAACTATCATCATCACGCTTTAGAAAGTCCTTGTCCAAAAGCTCTCAGTTGGAAAACCAGGATTTAACAGATGCTCCTTGGCTAACATGGAATGATTTATTTGGCGACACCGTAACCATCGCCCAAAAGCCAGTTACACTTTCTGGGAGGACAAATCCTGCTTTAGCCTCAAGTTTATCAGCAGGACATTTTCCACAAAATCATTTAACTGTAAAACAACCTAAAGTTGGATCTGGTTTGGTGCGAAGAAATCAAAAAACATCTGGAAAAGTTTCTTCTGCAAAACAAACCCGAACTAGCATTTCCCAATCTAAAAGTGAGAGTCGGAAAGGGGAAATTTTACACCAGCAATTTCACCAAAGCACTCAAGTTGAGGCGCAGCCAGACTGGATAGAAACCAAAGCAACTTCAATAGGTTACGAAAAGCACCCCTTAGAGCAACTTTTAGAATGGGTTGATTATGTTATGCTCTGGCTAGAAGAGAGATTTGTAAAGATTTTTCAGTCGTTACGGCAACTATGGCAGGGGAAATAATTCGTAATTCGTAATGACGCTCGAATACTCGCTAACGCTGCGCTAACGTAATTCGTAATTCGTAGTTTAGAGCAATAAATCCTCACCACAAGATGTGATTGAGGAAATAACGTAACAATATGATTACTGTTGGTTATTAATAATTAGTTGACATGTTAGTAGCTGGCTGGGAAAATATCTAAAAAACTAACCAGATGATTGACCATAGCGATCGCGTCGTGTCTCGTAGAGAAAGCAGATTTCAGGGTGTTGGAGGACTTGACCTGTATTACCAAAGCTGGCATTCAGAGGGTAAAGTACGGGCAATATTAGCCATTGTGCATGGACTCGGAGGCCACAGCGATCGCTACAATAATATAGTTCAGCATTTAATACCCAAACAATATGCTGTCTACGCCTTAGATTTGCGTGGTCATGGACGCTCATCAGGTCAGCGAGGCTATATCAACGCTTGGAGTGAGTTTTGCGAAGATTTAGGAGCCTTTTTACAGTTAATTCAGACTCAGAATGCTGGATGCCCAATTTTTCTTTTGGGGCATAGTTTAGGCGGGGTAATTGTCTTAGATTATATTCTGCGCCATCCTCAACAAGCATCAGTTTTGCAAGGTGCGATCGCTCTAGCGCCAAGCTTAGGGAAAGTTGGGGTTTCACCGATTCGGGTACTTTTGGGAAAAATGCTCTCACGGGTGTGGCCGCGTTTTACCCTGAATACAGGCATTGACCTAAGTGCTGGTTCACGAGATCAGCAAGTTTTAGCTGCCATCGCTCAGGATACACTGCGACATACCCTTGCTACTGCCCGTCTGGCTACAGAATTTTTTGCAACAGTTGATTGGATTTATGCTCACGCAGCTGATTGGCAATTACCATTGTTGATTCTCCACGGTGGTGCAGACCGAGTGGCTTTACCTGCGGGAAGTGACATCTTTTACCAACAGGTAAACTGCACAGATAAGCTGAGAATCGAATATCCAGGAGCCTATCACGAAATTCACTGTGACTTAAATTACCACGAGGTACTGACTGATTTGGAAGATTGGTTAGAGCGACATCTACCACCCCAGACGGCGCAGTTAGGATGTGGAAGTACCGAGTTAGAGTTTCCTGGTTCTTAGCTGCATAACTAAAAATTTATGTGAATCAACAAAAATCTGTGTATTCTTTTTAAAAGAATGATCTTCGTAAGGAAATCTAAATGTTAGTCAGTAGTGGGTGAGTACGATCTATAAAACGCAGCAGAATATTAGTATCTATAAGGTATAGCACTACTGTTAAGGATGATCCTCGTAAATACTCTCACGAGTCACAGCATAATCTGACAGCACAGGTAAATCTAACCCAAAGTATGCCGTAAACTCGTCAGCTAACTTATCTGCAATTAGTTCAAACTCCTCGTTATTCGGTTGACCCTGTGTCTGAAACTTCGCCATCAACTGAGCGCGTTTTTCTTCTTGACCTTTGCGCTGTTGGTCTTGAAAAATTAGCTCTTGAAGATATTCACTAGCTGAACTATAACCGCTCTTAGCTACTTGTTCCTCGACAAAGACTTTCATCGACTCAGGTAAGAAAATCTGAATGTTAGTCATACTATGAGAGTTCGGGTAGGCTGATTTTATCTACTACGTTACCAGAGCGATCGCATATTAAAATGCAGAGTCAGTTATTTATCTAAAACAGCAGAAGGCTCTCACATATTCAATAAGACGGCAGATTATTCCCTTTTTAAAGCAAAGAGCCTACGCACAGCACTAGCCAGATTATCTTGGAAGCCCCCACCAAAATCGGTAATCCGATTTAGTGGTGGGAGATGTCACAGAGGAATTAGTTTCTACCTTTGAAAGAGTTTAGCCATTCTTGAACTTGCTCGCGGGCAATATCGCGCCCCCCAAGGCCAAAGGCTAAAGCAATAGCAACTGCGATCGCACCTAATAAAAGTCCAAAGGCTAAATTCACAATATCACTGGCAACTCCAATTTGTTGCAATGCCATTGCAGAAACTAAGGCAATGATGGCAATCCGCGCTACTTGTCCTAAAATCTGGGCTTGGCGTTCGCCAGAACTGGTAATGATGTTAAAAGCCAGATTTGCTAGGAATAAACCAATGGCAAAGATCACCAATCCCGCCAAAATTCGCCCGAATACGATCACAATCCCAGACACTAATGCTGTCAGGGCTGGAATATTCAAGATATTCACCGCCGCCACCGTTGCAAACAGCATTATACCCACTAAGGCAACAATGCCTGCAATTTCCGATGGTGTGCGGGTTGGAATTGGGGGGGTTGTTGATTCTGTTGAAACTACGATTCGTCTGCTGGGTGTTGTCAGACCCAAAATAGTGAAAATGTTATTAAACCCTAAATTGGTGAGGATACTTGTAACCAAATCCGCGATAAACCGTCCCACGAAATAGGCAACAATCAAAATTGCCACGGCTGTAAAGATGGCAGGGAGGGCGTTGAGAATCTGTTGCAGCATTGCGATCGCAGGCACAGAGATCGCATTAATTTCTAGGGCATTGAGGGCTGCGATCGCCACAGGAATCAAAATCAAAACATAGACAACTGTACCGAGAATACTCGATAGAGGTTGCACCCCCGCAGCCGCAGATAATCCCAACCGACTACCTAAATGGTCAATACCAGTTGTCGCTAGCAAGTTTGTTACAATCCGCCGCACCACATTAGCTATAAACCAACCAACTACAGCAATCAGCGCCGCCGCTAAAATGTTCGGCAGAATTAGCAGAACTTCTGTAATGAGAGCTTGGACTGGTTGTAGAGCCTGCCTAAGTTCGAGAGTATCTAAAACTGGAGCGAGAAACAGTAAAAATATAAACCAATACAGAGCATTGCCAATCGTCTCACTCAGAGACAGCTGATTGAGGCTCGGTGTCCTGTCTTCTGGTTCTGGATTCAAACGTTCATCCAGGTTAAATGCCTGTAATGAGCGCACAGTAATAATCTTTACAATGGTCGCCAAAAACCAAGCGGTTACTAAAAGGATTCCCGCACCAACCAATTTTGGCAAAAAGCCAATAAGTTGATTGAGAAAATTATTGAGAGGTCGAGACGCTACCTCTAAATCTAATGCCTGTAAAACAGCTACCGCCGTCAACAGAATAATGCTCCAAAAGACTAAGCTGGAGATTAATTTCTCCACTTGGGGAACATCTTGACGACCCGTTACCCCTGCGGCAATGCGGTTATCTATATTTGTGCGATTGAGGATTCCTCGCGTTAGCGCAGCTACGCCGAAGGCAATTAGCAAACCTACTAACAAAATTGCCACTGCCCCCAGCAAACGCGGTGTAAACAGAATTAACTGTTGAACAATACCTTGTACATCAGCAATTCCTTGATTCACTGCTGGTTGCGCCGATTGCAAGCTGGGCGATTGTGCCAAAAATTGCTGCACCCTCGTGGACAAATCAACTCCTATCACCTGGGTTATTCCTTGCCAAGTTGTGTTCATGGTTTTCGGGAATTAAGCTTAAGTATTCACCGCAAACACTGAGTCAGTGTTTTGCCTATCAATTTACCAGTAAAAACATACATTTATGCCATTGATTCAAGAGTAATTTTTGACTTTGTTACTAATATTTGATTTAATCTACAGTCAGTGCTGAATTTTGCGTTACTCTAATTGCAGCAACAGCTTCAGAGATATAGAATGTCCCAAATTTTGGAACAATCAATTCAAATTAATGCTACAGCTACGGTGGTGGAGCGCTGTATTAGCGATTTAGCACTCATGCATCGCTGGCTCAACCCCGTTCTCCGTTGCGAACCTGTGGGTGCTTGGAGTACTGATGTTGGCAGTAAAAGTCGTTTCATTATTCAAATTCCTCTACTGAAACCCACGTTGAATAGCGTAGTTGTAGAACGACAACCAGGTTTGGTAGTTTGGGAATTTCAAGGATTTTTTCAAGGGCGCGATCGCTGGGAATGTCAGCCAACAGAAAAAGGAACGCTCCTACTCAACCGTTTTGAGTACGATATCCCTAACCCCTTAGTTAGCTGGGGTTTCAACACCTTTGCCGCATCTTGGACAAAAGAAGATATGCAAGCCCAACTGCGCCGCCTCAAACGAGTCGCAGAAAATTCGTAATTCGTAATTCGTAATTCGTAATTGGGCATTAGGCATTGGGGAAAGAATTCTTATAACTCCAAACTCCAAACTCCAAACTTCAAACTCTTAACTCCTAACTCCTAACTCTTAACTCTTAACTCCCCACTCCCTACCCCTCTTTCCCCAATTCGCTAAGTAGCCGCCGAATCACAGATGCATCCTCGGCATCGGGAACTTTTGCTAAATAATTTTGTAAGTCGTCTACGGCTTGGGGGTAGTAACCGAGTTGATAATAGATTAGACCGCGATCGCGCAATTCTAAAGTTAAACCAGGAAACAGCAACAAAATTCGTTCAACTGCTGCCAGTGTTTTTTCTAATTCTTGCTGTTTAAGGTAAATAAATTTTAAATTTGTCAGTATCCGTGCTAAAAATTGCCGATTACTAACTACAGCTAAAAATTCTGGTTGTAGCGTCACAGGTTGCTGATAAAGTTGAGACAGCCGTTCTTCACAATCTTGGGCAAATATTATTTCACCGCCATTGAAGGCATCCACAAAAATCTCTATATCTTCAATATCTGGGCGAATCAGAAAATGTCCTGGCATCCCCACACCCACCATCGGGAAATCGATCCGTCGAGCAACTTCCAGATAAACCAACGCCAAGCTAATAGGAATCCCCAGCCGACGGTCAATTACATCATTGAAAAAGCTGTTACGCGGATCGTAATAGTCAATTTTATTACCATAAAACTTTAAGTCTTCGTAAAGATACTGGTTAATACTTTGAACCATCCGCAAAGGATATCGTGAATCAGGCAGACGCTCTTCAAGCTCCCATGCCATTGTATCAAGGGCGTTGAGATATTCCTCTGGGTCTAAATTGGGATATTCTTCTTGTGCAATATATAAAGCTGCCTTTGCTAGGTCGATGTGTTCGTCAGACTGTTGAATCTCCTGGTAAAAATATTGTCGTGCTGACGAGAAAATCATAAGCTGTTGCTCGGTGGAAGTGTGAGGATGAAGCGAGAGCGGCTTGGCTAAACTGAAAATAGTTTTTTGTACCTATTTTTATATTAGGGATATTCAGAAGATTTGGAAATCTTGTTTGTGCATAAGTTCCATGACCTTAATCTATCCAGGGGATGGAATTAGATTAATGTAGCTGTTTTATGTTGACTAATACACA
>NZ_DASQZC010000488.1:0-14131 GCF_035638895.1 Nostoc sp.
AAAAGTCAAGTTAGAAGGAGTAGCGCCTTGGTTAAGCCATAGTAAACTGCCCATAGATCCACAGGGAGATTTGACCATTCAAGTTACGGAACGTTTGGTGGCTCCTACAGCCAACTGCCTTGTCTACCACCCAGCAACGATCGCGATCGCAATTACTGACATCATTGATGATGCAGTCACTTTAGTACAGCAGCTACTAGCTGATGCCAAACTAGAAAAAGCATCAGTCGCCGGGATATTTGCACCCATCACCGCCGCAGGCGATCCCGCAATCCACGCCGTAGCTAGCGCCTTGGGAGTGCCTGCCCGCTTTTTTACCCCAAATCAGCTAGAAAGTCTGTTATCACAAGGTTATAGCCCCGCCCAAGCAGTAGCGATCGCAGCTACAGGTACATCCCCTCTATCTTCTTCATCTCCCCACATAGCGATCGCCATTGCCCCTCAACCAATTGACCTCAACATCATCGGTCAACCACGCGGACGGTTAGCGATTATTGGCACGGGCCCTGGTGGATCGCAATGGATGTCTCCAGAAGTGAGGGAGATACTCAAGTCGGCAACTGACCTAGTGGGTTATAAAACTTATTTAGATTTAGTTGGTTCTCTGGCTGATGGCAAGCAACGGCATGAGTCCGACAACCGGGAAGAAGAAGCACGGGCAAAAATGGCCCTTGATTTGGCCGCAACTGGGCGATATGTAGCTGTAGTTTCATCTGGCGACCCCGGTATCTATGCAATGGCAACAGCAGTTTTTGAAGTATGCGATCGCTATGCCAAACCTGAATGGGACACTATCGACATTCATGTAGCACCAGGCATCTCAGCTATGCAGGCAGCAGCAGCAGCCATTGGTGCGCCCCTTGGACATGACTTTTGTGCTATTTCCCTGTCTGACATCTTGAAACCTTGGTCTGCGATCGAACAACGAATTGCTGCTGCTGCTGAGGCTGATTTCGTAATTGCTTTCTACAATCCTGTTTCCAAAGAGCGTACCTGGCAACTGGCAGAAGCGAGAAATATTTTGCTGCGACATAGAACACCGGATACCCCAGTCGTGTTGGCGCGGAATCTCGGTAGACCAGGACAGGCGGTAAAAGTGATTACACTTGACCAGTTAGCACCAACAAGCGCTGATATGCGGACAATTATTCTCGTTGGTTCCACAAAAACCCGAACCATCAAGCGCAGCGATGGTAATATCTGGGTTTATACGCCGCGTCGCTATACTGAACAGTAGGCAGATAAACGCTGCCAGCGAATAGAGCAGGGGAAAAATCCGGGCTTCAATGAACCGTATTGGGAATTATGCTGGTAACTTTTTCCGCCTTCTTGGGTATTTCATTGCTGGGAGAAAGTCTTACTATCAGCAGAGATAATTTTTATAAATGATCAGGAGAATAACAATAGAAATTAAACTGACAACATCAGAGATTCGGGCGATTCTACAAAAATGTACCCTACGGCTTATTTAAAGTAGTCACAATTATCGACGAATTCAATCCTCTCTTTATTTCTCAACTACGAATTATCTCTACATTGAAGATGCTTTTCATGTTTTGGGAGAATTGATTGAAGCGATTGATGAAGTAAAACAAATCACTCAACAAAAGGAAGGTACTATACATGGTTGAGCCAAAAAGACTCATCAGAGGAAAGCTTTACGAGTTTCGTGGGGTGCAACTGCGCTACAGTCACCCTTGCCAATATGCAGCGCAGGCTCGGTTTGCGTTCATTGACTCAAAGGGCCAACGCAAAGAATTAGGGACGCTGCTTTTAAAGCGAGAACTACTTGAGGTTAGGGAGTTAGCAAAGAACTAAGGCATCATGTAAAAATAAGTTGTACAAATTTAATCTGGAACGACTTGTGAGCTTAACTTCCCCATCAGAATTGTTCAAGTTATTTTTGCAAGGCTCCTAAGCACGCGTCCCGCCCTTTTGTTTCAATACTTTTGGCTTTGGCGTTGCATAAATGCACGATGAATTTGAGGTTGCAAGCATTGAAAGTTCCTTCAGTTAACCGAACCGTATTGACTGGCATCCCCACGGCTAAAAGCCGATGGGCTTTCTGCTTCCAAGGCTGTAAGGTCACTACGTGCTTCTTAAACTGAGAAAATATTTGAATTGATTAAGAAATACAAAGTCATGTTTACGAGTCAGGAGTCGATCGCAACCAATAAAAATTTGAGTATTACCAGTTTTTAAAGTGGCGTTTGCCTCTCAAAACCTAAAGAGTTTTGAAGGGCAAAATTTGATTGAGGTTTTTAGGCTAAATTTTGAGAAACCATCCGCTCTTCTCTACGAGAGGCTGCGCCCTAAGCGTTCGCGGTAGCCTCTCGTAGAGAAGCTATGCCGCAGGCTTTACGAGATGCTCCGCGAACGAACCCAATGTTTTAGCTTGCAACTAGATATATTGGGCTTTGATAAAAGCATTGCGGTTATACGCTCAATGTGCGAAACCGGACAGATGAACAACAAAAAATATGTCAATATTGATTGATGTTAAGTTGGTATCGTCTTATGGAGCAGAAATAGCAGCCTCGCCAACGCTAAACCATAACCTATTATTAAAAATTAATTGCAGTTTCCATTCAGACTCTCACTATAAAAGTTGACCACCAAATCTATGATTGCTGAGGGTGCGCGCAGTTTATCCAGACATTCGTGGACTCGGTTTCTGGTGTCGCTGTCTATATTTTCGGACATAAACATAATATTTAATTGAATTCTGACAAATGACGCCAATATTATTGTTTTGATCAATCACAAGTTTTTAAATTCATCATGTAACTACAGCAATCCTAAATTATTCGTAGCCACAACCACGCACAAGTATTACTTAGTATTCTCTAAAAGGAACTTTATGGTAAGCCGTCTATCGTTCTAATATGACAAGCGTTTATTAATTTTTGATTTATCTTTGGCGACTGCCTATGTGATAGCGCTTTTGTAGACTAGCTCCTTTTGGATTTTGTGATATTTTTATTTACCGTTGTGAAAGCGATCATAAGCAGGTACTACTTTTAATTACATATTAAAATATTGTCTTAATACCAAAGCGCGATAAAATTTTCAGTATGTTAATAAGTATGTGCTGACGCTCATTGTTGGCACATAGTTACTAATCTTGGGAGGTATAACTCATAAAGCTGTAACTCCAAAAATAACTATGGAAAAGCTTCAGCAACAATTATTTATTGCTGAAGCTTTTACAGCTAACCTATGCAAATCTACAGATGAAAGAAAACTGAAATCTTAAGCCAATATTAGTGAGCGTATAATTACTCTGAAAATAAATAACTATCGTGTTCCGATAGACATAACTATTTAACACGATAATCGTCCTTAAGGTTGCTTGTAGTTTAAACCTATAGACAGGGGATTACAGTATCGAGGCTGGCTACTATTTAAGCATCATTGAAATAGTAAATCCCTATAGGAAAATTATCAATACAAGTAAAACAAAAATAAATCCAAAGAGCAGAAAGTCAGAATAATATTCCGGCTCTGATTTTCATCTAAAGAATAGACTTGGACAAAAAACGACATCCGCAGTTTATTAAAACATGACCTTTTATTTCAAGTTTTTAAGGAGTAAATAACTATGTTTTACTACTTGATATTTAACACTTAATTAGCTTCACCTGATTTCTTTATTTTCTGTTGCACCATACTTATCCTGTAGCTAAAGGTTTCCTTGTGGATGCCATAAATAAAGTGTGCCTAAAATTTTCGTACTTTAAGGTATTTGTGCCGCTTGTAGGTCATTAGCTACACCTAGATTGACCTACTGTTTTTACCTGATTATCCACTTATTTAATTAAGAAGTCTAATGGTTAACTTACTCAGACCGCCCAGTGTTTCAAGTCATCGCCTCGGTACTATAACTGGTTTGTGGGGGGAACAGTCTCCTTACGATAGGAGAGCGCTTAATACTGGTATCGTCCATTTCGGCCCAGGTCGTTTTTTTAGGGGCCACCTCGCTTACATAATACATAACTATCTTGCACAAAAGGGTTCACCAGAGCAGAGATGGGGGATTTGTGGAGTTAGCCTCAAGAGCCAACGCACCATTACGATGTTAAAACCCCAGAGGTTCCTTTACAGTTTGACCAAACACTCTAGTTGCGCTAAAAATCGTGAGGAAGCGGAAGTTATCGGTTCTATCAGGGAAATCGTTAATGGTAGAGAGAAGTGGGACTATGTGCTGGAAAAGATGGCGTCTCCCTCTGTGCATCTGGTGACTCTGACAATTACTCAAGGGGGCTACCATCTAGACAAGAATTTTAATCTCGACACAGCGAATGAAGATATCGCGCACGATCTGCAAAATCCTTCCAGTCCAACCACTGCTATTGGCTTTATAGTAGAGGCGCTACGCCGACGATGCGATCGCAACATGACCCCCTTCACCACACTTTCTTGCGACAACCTCCCAAGAAACGGGGAAATCCTGCGAAAAGCAGTGCTAGCTTATGCTGAGTTGATTGATCCGACTCTTGCAGAATACATCAGGGATAACGCGACCTTTCCGAATACGGTTGTAGATAGGATTGTGCCTCAAGAGCAAGAATCTGACTATAACTATCCCAACCGGCTGTTGCAGGTGCGCGATCGCGCCCCTATTGTAACGGAACCATTTTGGCAGTTTGTCGTAGAGGACAACTTCACAGGCGATCGCCCCAAATGGGAAGATGCGGGGGTCATTATGACTAACGACATCACTCCCTTTCTATATATGAAGTCGAGATTCTTAAATGCAGTCCACTCCTTCGTAGCCTGTTTAGCTGTAAGAGCAGGTATACAGTATATGCATGAGGCAATCAGGCAACCGGAATTCCACTTATTTACCCGGCTTCTGATGGACGATATCGCAGCAGCGACACCCGTGCCTCGTCACATGTGTGAACAATATATGGCTCAGGTATTACTAAGGCTGAGTAACGAGGCTCTTCCTGATACTACTGAGAGAATCTCTTCAGAAACCTGTAGGAAGGTAGGCAAGTATATATTTCCCATACTTCAGGATGCTTACAGCCGAAAGGTCAGCATGAAGCGGATTATACTTCCCGTTGCGGCGTGGCTTCTTGCAGTCAGAGAGGCGGCGAGCGAGTCTGGTCAGCCTTATCATGCTAAGGATACCCAAAGCGCAGTTACAGCGATTCAAGAAGGTGCAGTGATTAGCGGCATTCTGGGATTGGAAAATTGCGAACATACAAAGGTAGTAGATGATGAATGCTACCAAGCAATGCTCGATATCCAGACCCACGGACTATTAGCTACGCTTAAAAATTACAGTGAGGGAGGCCTTTTAAATGAAACCGCTTCAGCATGATAAGGTGATACTTTTCGATCACGATGGAACTGTCGTTGATAGTGAAACCATAGCACTTGAGAGCGCTTGGAGGCTGACCAATGAAGTGGCTCATGAATTCGCTGGCGCTCAATACTATGAGCTTGGGGACTTTGTTAAAAACTTCGCAGGGAAACCTTACAGGGAAATACTCAAGAAGATATATCCAGACTCATTAACTACTCTTAATGAGGGAGATATTGATAGGCTAGTGGCTGAGGAAGAAAAGAGAGCGATAGAACGGCTTAGTGTAAAAGCCAAGGCAACTGAAGGAACGCCTGAAGTTCTCTCTTACCTGCGCGACGACGGATTTGAATATGCATTAGTAAGTAACAGCAGCTTCCAGCGCCTGAATGCTTGCCTTACTTCTGCTGCCCTAACCGATTATTTCCCAAGTGAGCAGATATTTAGCGCCCACGACTCTCTCCCCGTTGGGCGGCCAAAGCCCCTTCCTGACATCTATCTATACGCAGTGAAGTGTCTGGAAGTTGAAGTTTCTCTTTGCGTGGCAGTTGAAGATTCTATCAGTGGGGTAAGAGCTGCCGTTGCTGCTGGAATTGGGCAGATTATCGGTTATGTAGGGGGAACTCATGTAAGCGAGGATGAACGAAAAAGCCGTGCAGATGCTCTTGAGTCGGCTGGTGCCGGGCAAGTTATCGAGCGGATGCACGATCTGATCGGGCTATTGTAATGCTGATAACAGTAGGTGTGAAAAATCAGATTTTGTCAAGAATAGCTTGGGCGACAACTTCATCAGTGATCAGTCCCGTGATCAACTTGCCATGCAGAGCCGCCAAAATTGACTCTACTTTTTTCACACCTCCTGCGATACCGATAATCAGCCGTTGAGCAGTTTGTTCGAGCGGGACACCGGCAACTCGGCTATTAGTTGCACCTTGAATCAAGATTCCTTGGCGATCGTATGCCCAACCTGCAATTTCCCCAACTGCCCCCAGTTCAATTAATTGGGTCACTTCATCGTCATTAATAAATCCGTCTTGGTGTAACGGTGCATTCCAACCAATTTGGCTAATACCAACAAAGGTCGCTTTCGCTTGCTCCGCAAGGGTTTTTACGGTGATAAACGATCGCTGAGTCTGCAAGAGTTCTCGTTCTTCAATACTGGTCGCTACGACTGGAGTCGGAACTGGATATACTTGGGAACCAACGCGATCGCACAAATGCATCACCACTTCATAACGACCTGCACGCCCATATTGAGACATATTCCCAACTATTGAGACAATCTTATGCTGAGGTTGATTCATGGATGGGATTTGATCCACCATCGATCGCAAAGTCTGACCGGTGGAAAATGCCAAAATTGTTGGAGTTTTAGCAAAAAGGTATGTCTCTAGGTGAGTAGCAGCACATACGCCAAGCCCGTTGAAGCTATCGCCGCTCCCTGCATCACTTGGAACCACTTCACACAGTGATAATTCAAATTTATCTCTTAGCGATTCAGCTAGAGCAATACACTCACTCAGGGGATGATCGAGCCGAAATTTGATCAGTTTTTCACTCACCGCTAGTGCAACCAAACGCTGTGCCGCCTGTCGGGACACCTTCAGCTTTGCGGCAATCTCTTCCTGTGTATTTCCAGCAATGTAGTAGAGCCAAGCTGCGTGTGCTGCTTGGTCTAACTTGCGAGTCCGGAGGGACAAGCCACGCTCTAAGAAGGGTTCTTTCATATTGCACCTATAGGAAGTATGCATCCCCCAAAGAGTAGATAAATTATTTGAGTATCTGCTCAAAGATGGATTTTTTGCTCAAAAGATTATGTATACGTTATCACATTCTACGTTAATAAAAGTGGTCTGAAATAAACTCAAGCGCAGCAAAACATTGCAGTAATAATCCTGGAGGCTGACAACATTACTAACTTGGCAATACCCTTTTCCCTATTGCCCACCAGTAAGCTCTAAATTAAAGCCCGTAATGTAGCTTGCCTCCTCGCTCATAAGAAATGCCACACTGTTGGCAACCTCTTCAAGGCTCCCCAAACGCCGCATTGGTACTGAATTAATCATTTGCTGCTCTACTACTTGAGGATCGGCATCAAAATACTGCGATCGTACACCTGCCTGCAATTCGGTCTGCCGCGTCCACATCATACCAGGGCCAATCAGCGCAGGCGAGAGCGCATTTACCCGAATGTGGTAGGGAGCCAAGTCTTTCGCTGCTGTTTGAGTTATGCCAATTACGGCAAACTTTGAGGCTGAGTAAGCGATCATATTTGGAGGGCCAACCACTCCTGCATAGCTTGCCATATTAACGATCGCTCCTCCACCCGATTTGCGTAAGTGTTGTGCCGCCGCCTTGAGGACGTGAAAAACTCCGACAACATTAATGTCAATGACCTTTTGAAAATCTTCCTCAGGATACTCGTCAGTTTTGGCAAATACTCCTTGATAACCCGCATTATTAAAAACATAGTCGATTCGTCCAAATTGCTCTACAGCAGCAGAAAAGGCTTGAGCAACATCCTCCGAAGCGGTAACATTGCAGCGAAAGCTAAGAACTGGAATTTTATAAACTTCTAATTCATGAGTAACCTCTGCCATCTTCGCTTCGTTCAAGTCTAGGAGTACTACACCTGCACCATCTGCGGCAAAACGCTGTGCGGTAGCTCGACCAATATCACCAGCCCCGCCCGTAATCAAAATCGTCTTGCCAGCAAAGTGATAGCTTGCTTTAGCTGTCATATTTTCAACTCCTTGTGAATATATGTTGCAAATAGTGTTTAAGTGTTCAGTATTTAAGATGAGCTAGTATGATTCAATTATTGGGACTTTGCCCAATAGTAGAGCATAAAATCATTTTCTTATATTATGATTTTAATACTAAAGGAGCAGTGCGATGCGTATGCCTCGCTTCGCTAAAATCTTGGTTTCATTCCTCGTTGGAGTGATGCTGGCACAACTACTACATGCCTGTGCGGGTTCGCAAGCAGCAGGGAAAACCAGACTGACGATCGCTACTGTCAATAATGGCGACATGGTAGTGATGCAAGGGCTTTCCCACAATTTTGAACAAGCCAACCCAAATATTCAACTGAGGTGGGTTGTCCTAGAAGAAAACGTCTTGCGCCAACGCACTACCACAGACGTTGCTAGCCAGGGTGGACAATTCGATGTTTTGACAATCGGTTCCTATGAAACGCCGATTTGGGCGAGACGGGATTGGTTAAAACCATTGGATCTACCCGCAAGTTATGATGTGAATGACCTGATAAAACCCATCCGAGAAGGGCTTTCTAACAACGGCAAACTCTATGCCGTGCCGTTCTATGGGGAGAGTTCCATGCTGTATTACCGGAAAGACTTGTTTGAAAAAGCAGGGATTACGGTTCCCGAACAACCAACCTATCCCCAAATTAGGGAATGGGCGAGTAAGGTTCACGATCCAGCGCATGGAGTTTATGGTGTTTGTCTGCGCGGGAAACCTGGCTGGGGCGAAAACATGGGATTTGTGTCCACATTGGTCAACACCTTTGGCGGACAGTGGTTTGATATGAAGTGGCAACCTACTATAAATACTCCAGCTTGGAAAGAAGCGATCGCCTTCTATGTCGATTTGCTCAACAAATATGGCCCACCGGGTGCGAGTTCCAATGGATTCAATGAGAATCTGGCGCTATTCTCAACGGGTAAATGCGGGATGTGGGTAGATGCAACCGTTGCCGCAGGGTTGTTATCCAATCCAAAAGAATCTCAAGTTTATGATAAAGTTGGCTTTGCCCGTGCGCCAATTGAGAGATATCCAAACGGCTCAAATTGGCTCTGGGCTTGGGCATTAGCAGTTCCAAAAACCTCAAAATCTCCCGAAGCTGCTCAAAAGTTTGTTGCTTGGGCAACCTCTAAAGAATACATTCAATTAGTGGCTGACCAAAGTGGCTGGGTTGGTGTACCACCAGGTACGCGGACTTCCACCTATAACAATCCCAACTATCAAAAAGCTGCACCCTTTGCTTCGATTGTGCTGAAGTCGATCCAATCTGCCGATATTAGCCGTCCAGCCGCACAACCAACGCCTTACAAGGGTATTCAATATGTGGATATTCCCGAATTTCAGGCGATTGGTTCTTCGGTGGGGCAAACGATGGCAGCAGCGTTGACCAATCGCCTTTCGGTCGATCAGGCGTTGGAGCGATCGCAGAGTTCAACTGAACGGTTTATGAAACACACCGGATATATCGAGTGAAAAGGGGGTTGTTATGTTTTTAAAGCCGGAGATCCCCCTAAATCCCCCTTAAAAAGGGGGACTTTGACTGAATTCTCCCCCCTGCTTTTTAACGGCGGCTGGGGGGATCTAAATCTGACGGGGAAGGCAAGAAAACACAGCCTATGGGCAACCAAAGCCAATGTCCGCTCATAAAACTTTCACAATCTAAAATCCAAAATCTAAAATCCAAAATTCATTAGGCTATGTCTTCTTCAGTAGCTGTAAAGCGTCACCACGAAACGCCACCCACTAGGCAACGAACAAAGCGGCAAGCATCAACCTTACCTCTGGTTGCGCCTTCTGTGATTGTCTTGCTGCTGTGGATGATTGTACCTCTGGTGATGACGCTATGGTTTTCCTTTCAGAGGTATAACCTGCTTAATCCAGACGCACGCAAATTTATTGGGATTGAAAATTTCACGTTCATCCTAACTGACTCAGCGCTGTGGACTTCGATCGCCATCACAATAATTCTGGTTGTGTCGGTTCTGGTGATCACAATTAGTCTAGGCACACTCCTGGCAATTCTATTTGACCAGGACTTTTATGGTCAAGGGATTGCGCGGGTGCTGGCGATTTCTCCGTTTTTTGTCATGCCCACAGTCAGCGCCCTAGTCTGGAAGAATATGCTGATGCATCCAGTAAATGGACTGTTTGCTCAATTTACAAGAAGTTTGGGTTTGGGGGCGATCGATTGGTTTGCAGATTTTCCCCTGCTTGCCATCATTATCATTGTTTCGTGGGAGTGGCTTCCCTTTGCTCTGTTGATTTTATTGACAGCGATTCAGTCGTTAGATCATGACCAGCTAGAAGCAGCCCGGATGGATGGAGCAAATGCGATCGCTCTATTTCGTTTCGTCATGCTACCGCATCTGAGCCGCGCCATTGCCGTAGTCGCCATGATCGAGACGATTTTCTTTTTGACTATTTTTGCAGAAATCTTTGTTACTACAGGTGGCGGCCCCGGAGTGGCAACCACTAACCTTGCCTATTACATTTTCCTGAGAGCCTTGCTGGAATTTGATGTCGGTGGTGCCTCAGCCGGTGGATTAATCGCGGTAGTTCTTGCCAACATCGTGGCAATTTTTCTGATGCGTAGTGTTGCTCGTAATTTGGATACATAACGATGGCAAATAAAACCTTGAAGCGCTTGCTGTTTACCTTGCTCGGTTGGTTTGTCGCTTGCAGCTTGTTTTTCCCGATTTTCTGGATGTTTCTCACTAGTTTTAAAACTGAGGTGGCGGCGGTTGCAACTCCTCCTCAGCTATTTTTCCAGCCAACACTAGAAAATTATGTGGCGATTCAAGATCGAGCAAACTATTTCAGCTATGCACTCAACAGTGTGGCGGTTTCACTCGGATCGACCATACTCGCGCTACTACTTGCCGTACCTGCCGCTTATGCGATGGCGTTTTTCCCAACCAAACGCACTAAGGGAACTTTGCTGTGGATGCTTTCTACTAGAATGCTGCCACCCGTTGGCGTGTTAGTACCGATTTACATTTTGTGTCGTAACGCTCGTTTGCTAGATACCCGCATCGGTTTAATTATTATCTACACGCTGATTAATTTGCCAATTGTTGTCTGGATGATTTACAGCTTTTTCAAAGATGTTCCCAAAGACATTTTAGAAGCCGATCGCATGGATGGGGCAAACACGCAGCAAGAACTGATTCATGTGTTACTGCCACTGGCATTACCTGGAATCGCTTCTACCGCATTGCTTTCAATTATTTTGTCCTGGAATGAAGCCTTTTGGAGCCTCAACCTAACAACGGCTAATGCCGCTCCTTTAACTGCATTTATTGCCTCATTTTCCAGCCCTCAAGGATTGTTTTGGGCAAAACTTTCCGCAGCATCAACCCTAGCGATCGCGCCTATTTTAATCTTCGGATGGCTGAGTCAACGGCAATTAGTCCGGGGTCTGACGTTTGGTGCTGTGAAATAATCATCTGCTTTTCTGAAACTCATTAACAGAAAGTTCTATGTCAACAGTTGCTTTAAGAGATATACATAAACAGTATGGCGATACTGAGGTGATCAAAGGCATCGATCTTGATGTTGGCGATCGCGAATTTGTGGTATTCGTCGGCCCATCTGGTTGTGGAAAATCAACCTTGCTCCGCATGATTGCCGGACTAGAGGAAATTACCTCCGGCAAGTTGCTAATTGATGGAAAGGTAGTGAATGATGTACCTCCAGATAAACGTGAGTTGGCAATGGTATTTCAAACCTACGCCTTGTATCCTCACATGACCGTAGCAGAGAATATGGCGTTTAGCCTCCGTCTTGCAGGTATGCCAAAAGCCAAGCGTTATGAAAGGGCGCGTGAAGTCGCTCGTGTCCTCCAACTGGAACCACTGTTAAACCGCAAGCCGAAAGAACTATCGGGAGGACAACGCCAACGGGTAGCGATCGGTCGTGCCTTGGTTCGCAATCCCAAAGTGTTTTTATTTGATGAACCACTGTCAAACCTAGATGCAGCTTTGCGTGTGCAGATGCGGATTGAACTTGCTAGCTTACATGAGAGCTTGCAAGCCACAATGATTTATGTGACACACGATCAGGTCGAAGCCATGACACTTGCTGACAAGATTGTAGTGTTGCAGGGCGGCATTGTCGAGCAAGTGGGTTCACCACTAGAACTTTACCACCATCCCCGTAACCTATTTATTGCCGGATTTATTGGTTCACCGAAGATGAACTTTGTTTCGGTAACAGTAACAGCCGTCAATGATTCTGGTATAACTGTCAAACTTCCTGGTGAGGCCAGTGTGACGATTCCCGTAAAGCCTGGAAAGCTGTCGGTTGGAGATCAAGCTACATTGGGGATTCGCCCCGAACACCTGCGACTCGATCGCAATAATCCAAGCGTGAATGGCGAAGTGTTAGTTGTGGAACGACTGGGTGGGCTAACCTATCTGTATGTCAAGATTGAGGGGGGAGACACTCTAGTAGTGCAAACAGACGGAGATAATTCCAGCCAGTTGCGCGATCTTGTTCCTATCCACATTAGCGGCGAGCTTTGCCATCTGTTTGACTTACAGGGTGAAGCTGTTTTAAAAACTCGCCGTCACCACTTAACAGTTAATAAATAATGAACAGCAATACCAGCACCGGCTCAACAATCAAGCTGAATCAAGCATCCCTATCTCATTTACCTGGAAACGTGCCCGTACCCAAGTACGATCGCCATCAAATTACTAATGGAATTGTGCATATTGGGGTTGGTGGATTTCATAAATCGCACCAAGCGCTTTATCTCGATAATTATTTCCATCAAAATCCTGGTAGTGATTGGGGAATCTGTGGTGTTGGATTGCTAGACTATGACTATGACAGGCGGATGCGAGATGCGCTGCTGTCCCAAGATTGTTTGTATACCTTAGTTGAGCGATCGCCTGAAAGCGATCGCGCTCGAATTATCGGTTCCATCACTCGATACCTGTTTGCACCAGACAATCGTCAAGCAGTTATTGAAGCAATGGCCAACCCTGAATGCCGAATTGTGACTCTAACAATTACTGAAAGCGGCTACTACTATATCGAAGGAAGTGGTGAATTTGACGTGAACCACCCAACGATTCAGCACGATTTGCACCATCCTGACCAACCAATCGGGACATACGGTTTTTTGAGTGCCGCACTCGAAAAGCGCCGTCAACAGGGGTTAGCACCTTTTACTGTACTATCCTGTGACAACATACAGGGCAACGGTAATACGGTACGGAAAATGCTAACGACATTTGCTCAAATCCGCGATCCAGAGTTAGGGCGTTGGATTGCTGAATACGTTGCCTTTCCCAACTGCATGGTCGATCGCATTACTCCGATGACAACCCCAGCAGATATCAAAATGGTGGCGGAACAGTTTGGTATTGATGATGCATTTCCAGGCGTGACGGAGCCTTTCATCCAGTGGGTAATCGAAGATACCTTTTGTGCAGGCAGACCAGATTGGGAATCCGTTGGCGTACAGATGACTAACGATGTTCATCCCTACGAAATGATGAAAATTCGGTTGCTCAACGCCAGTCACTTGCTGATTGGCTATCTTGGCTCTCTGGCAGGTTATAGCTACGTTTATGAAGTCATGGCTGATCCTTTGTTTGAGCAAGCGGTCGCTAAGTTGATGGACGAGGTAACACCAACGCTCCAACCCGTTCCAGGGATTCATTTAGACGATTATAAAAAGACTCTAATTGAACGGTTTTCCAATCCCAAAATTCGCGATCAGCTGCCACGCCTGTGCCTGAATGGATCAGCCAAAATTCCTAAGTTTGTTTTGGGATCGCTCCGCGATAAATTCCAACTTGGAGGCGCGAGCAATTATTTAAGTTTAACGATTGCGGCTTGGTGTCAATACCTTACTAGTTATGATAAACAGGGACAACCTATTCCCATCGATGACCCATTAGCAGACATCCTCATTCAACGCGCCAGCTTGAGCGAATTAGACCCCAAACCATTGCTCAGTATATCTGAAATTTTTGGAGATTTAGTAGAGTCGCCACGTTTCGTCGAGGCTGTTGCTGACCAGTTGCGTAGTTTGCATGA
>NZ_DASQZC010000489.1:0-3072 GCF_035638895.1 Nostoc sp.
CTTAAAGCAGTCTTAATTACAACAGCTGTGGGTACTGCCACAATTACACCCAAGAGTCCGCCAATTCTTGCCCCTGTCAAGACTGAAATTAAAATCCAAACTGGATTTAAACCAGTAAAGCTGCCTAAAATTCGGGGGGCAATTAAGTTTTCGAGAATTTGCTGTACAATTACTGCCGCTATCAAGACTCTCACACCCATTGAGAAATCTTGCAGCGCTACCAATAGTGTAGTCATAGCGATACCTACAGAACCGCCAAAGGGCACGAGAGCCATCAGACCAATACTTAGACCAAATAGTAGACCAAATGGCACTTTCAGCCACAAAAAGGTAGGAATCAGGGCTGATGCCATGCAAGTAGATAAAATCAACTGGGTGATAAAGAAATTTTGGAAGCTCAAGCGGACTGTTTTGGAAAAAGGATCGCGAAATTTAGAAGGCAACCATTCTACTAAACTTTCCCAGAGTTCACCCCCATGCTGTAAAAGGTAGAAAGTCAAAACCATCGTCAAGAGAATATCTAGCAGACTAGTGACTGTAACTACTGCCAGATTTAAAACTTGTCCAGCGATCGCTTGCAATTGTCCCTTGACGCGATCGTTGATTTGCACTACCAGAGCATCGAGGTTAATCGGTAAACCATAAGTCTCAGCTTTTTCGTTTAATATCATTAACTGAGAGCGTCCAGAGTCGATCAACTCTGGTAAACGAGCCACCAGTTGTTGAGCTTGGGTAAGAGCCAATGGAAAAAGTGTCACACCCAAGGCTAATAAAATCGATAAAGCCAAGAGAAATACTAAAATAGCGACTTGCTCTCGCCTAGCACCCTGATGCTCCATCCAGCTCACGGGGTAGTTGAGCAGAAATGCTAGCACTGAGGCTCCAACTAAAATGACTATGAGAGAATGGAAATAATTAAAAAATACCGAAAGTGCCCAACCATTAAGAACTAGTAGCGGCAGGAATAACGCGATCGCCCCGATTCGCGCTATTGGTGTGAATGTTTGCCACCAGTCGAGTAGCTTGCGTGTCTGCATTTTAAGCTGATTGCTGGATAGAACTAAATGAAATCTTTCTTTACAGATTATTATCTCTAACTATATGAGTCTTATTCATCCTTCTAGTTTAGGAGTTAAACTAATCCAAATGAAAAATTTTGAACCGAAAGAGAATAGGGAGTGGGGAGTGGGGAGTGGGAAGTCGGGGGATGAGGGGGATGAGGGGACAAGGGGACAAGGAGACAAGGAGACAATGCCCAATGCCCAATACCCAATGCCCAAAACGCAGTTGCTTTTACATTTAATTCCGATCATCGGCTTTTTTCCGTCCTTGTGGACTCTCTATCGGGGCCAAGGGAGCCGAGAACAACTTTCTATTAGTCGTCTGTCTATTACTTTGGCGCTTACTTGGCTGTTGGGATATCTTTTATTAGCTACCGGAGCAGCAACTTCAGATTTTTTTCCGCTACGTCTTTTTATCCTGAATAGCTTTCTCACATCGGGTTACTTTTTAGTAAGTGTCTGGTTGATTTTGCGCCTGATGCAGGGCAAATCTGGGCGTTTACCAGGATTTACTAACTTAGCCGAACGAGTTCTAGGAAAGTACTTATCTTAATTTTGTAGGGTGAGAATTTTTCAGTAGTTTTACCTATTTGCGAAAAAATTACTGTTGATTTATCTATATATCTAGTCAAATCCAGTTTATTATTGCCATACTTCAGTAAAACATCTCTAAGTTGGCCCAAAAGAAAGAAAAATGCTGCTATAAGTGTTGTGGTTGACACTACATTAAAAAAAATAGCACTGATAATTAAGAGTTAGTTATTATGGGTTGATTTGTTTGGATGTTTTTAGTTTGCAAATTTACCGAATTTGATTAGTGAGTAAGTGTGAGGAAGTCTGTGACCATTCAAAGAAGTTCGGCGGAAGAAAACCAGTCGGGAAAAGCCTCAAAGTCCATTAAAAGAATTCCCCTTTCCCATAACCCGAAATCCGGGCGTTGGCTGTGGTTTTGGGTAGGCATGAGTGGGATTGCAATGGTGTCAGCAACAGCAGGGGCGCTTTTGGCAGTGTCTTTGACCAGTACGCCTTTGCAACAAGCCCAGCTAAGTCCACAGGATGAAGCGGTGTTTGATGGCGATCGCATTTCTGGAGGTGTGCTGCAATTTTCAGAATTAACCCGCCCGGTTAATCTCTTAGTTATGGGCATGAGCGTACTTCCTCCAGATGTGCAAAATCCTCCCGAAGAAACCAAAAACCTCAAATACCTCCCCCAGGTAAACTCCTTTGATGGTCTTGCCGATGTGATGCTCTTGGTCAAATTTGATCCAGAGACTAAAAAAATAGTTATGCTCTCCGTTCCCAGAGATACCCGTACAGAAATAGAGGGGTATGGGGTGAGAAAAATTAATGCCGCCAATGTTGAAGGTGGGCCAGCTTTGACTGCCAGAAGTGTCAGTAATCTCTTAGGTGGCGCGGGAATTGATCGCTATGTGCGAATTAATGTTCTGGGAGTTGCCAAGCTGATCGATGCTTTAGGAGGCGTAACAGTCTACGTCCCCAAAGATATGAAGTACCAAGATGATTCTCAGCATTTGTACATCAATTTGAAGGCGGGTAAGCAGCATCTCAACGGCGAGCAGACACTGCAATTGCTACGGTTTCGCCATGACGAACTCGGTGATATTGGTCGGATTCAGCGCCAGCAAATGGTCATGCGTGCCTTGATGGATCAAACACTTAACCCCGCTACTGTTGCTCAATTACCTAAAGTTCTTGAGGTAGTGAAAGACCACATTGATACCAATTTGACGGTTGAAGAGTTAGTGGCGCTAATGGGTTTTGGGGTGCGGACAAATCGCTCTAATATGCAAATGTTAATGCTGCCAGGTCGCTTTAGCGATAAAAATGAATTTGATGCTAGCTATTGGTTGCCCAACAAAGATGGTATTGCTAAAGTGATGGCTCAACACTTTGGTTTGGAGTCAGAAGAGGAACAGCAGGCGACTCCGACTGATCCACGCTCTTTGCGTGTAGCAATTCAAGATAGTACAGGTGGCGATCGCTCTAACCT
>NZ_DASQZC010000490.1:0-4351 GCF_035638895.1 Nostoc sp.
CAGGGTTTTCTTAGCTCCAATAAGCTGCACCAAAAGTCTCATAAACTGCCCTTGTTCTGGTGAAATCTGCATTCCACTTCGGGGATGGCTGGCGGTTTCTTGGCGCAACTTCAAAAGAATCTCCGGTTCCCGCAACGAAACGGATAAAAGGTAATTATAGAGTTGGTGATCAAGACCTATAGATTGTTTTGGCATAGTAGGTGAGAGAATTGAAAGAATCTACAGTTATACTATCGCCTAAGAGTGGTTTATCAGGAATTCCCAGTCAGCCTAATCTCTATCGTTTTCGTCTGTTCGTCTGGGTCTGGTATTCGTATTTACTTAAGTTATAGTCAAAATTTATGAATCGACCTCGAATTATTCAACCTGGTCAAAGTTATACATTTAGTAAATATTTTGAAATACCTTTTTCCCCAGGGGATATTCTGGCTGAATTAGGTTGTGACTACGAACGTGAACGATTACAATTACCGCAATCGATATCTATCCCTAATCAAATCCTAGAATTGCAGCGAATCATTGAACGGAATCTCCGACGTGTCAAGCTACTGAGTGAAGATGCACGTAAGCAAGCAATTATTGCACCCATACTACTAGAAGTTTGTGAAATCGCCCAAGCGCAATTGAATATTGAGTATCCCATTAACGTCAGCGACCAACTCAAAGGTAACTTAGATTACTACATTGATAAAGGTAAGGGGTTGTTAGTGATTGAAGCTAAACAAGCAGACTTAAGTAGGGGCTTTATACAATTAGCTGTAGAATTAATTGCACTAGATCAATGGATAAATTCAGATACACCAATTCTTTATGGGGCGGTAACTACTGGTGAAGATTGGCGATTTGCTACTTATAAACGCCAAGAAAAACAGATAACCGAAGACTTCAAATTATATCGAGTCCCAGAAGAATTAACTGAATTAATTAATATTTTGGTTGGCATCCTAAGCAATTAAACCTGGGTGTAAAAATGCCAAAGCTACTAAATCTTATAAAGCCCAGGTTGAATAGTGCTACCTGTTCTGTAATTTGGCTGCGAATGCGGTAAACTTCATGTCATGCCTTTTCACTAAAAATGCAAGTGACATAAAATACATTAAGTGACAGGATTACTCTTGGGTATTGATTGCGATCGCATTGCGCCCCTTCTTGCTCAAAGTAGTCAAACATCAATTTCCCAGATCGGGAAAAGCGAATATACGCCGATTAATTAAGCACCTGCTGCGGAAATATAGTTATCCAGCAAAAGAGCAAGAGAAGGATGATACTGCTACAGGTGAGCAATTGGGAAATTTAAAAACTTGCCAAAATGGCAACCAGATTCTAATTAACTAAGTTAAATTGTACAAAGATAAACGACTTCAAGGGTTTTGTTATCAGGGACTACCACGTAAGCAAATTCCTTTTGTAAAACACTATTTACTAAGTGAGTTACAAGAAAAAACTATCTCTACCAATTATTTGCAGAGGATTTTCATCAGCAGATAAATATTAATAATCAGGTTTGGCATTTGCTGCAACAGGACTATTAAATGCTTATGGGCGTTGTTGTTGAAGTACGCATTAACCTTAAAATAAGGGCAACGTCTGTATACATTCCTGTTCACTTCAGCAGCAAATGGCTGAGTGGGAGTTTGAAAGCTGACTGATATGCTTCCTCCCACTCTCTTTTTATCGAAACATAATTCAGGAGTTTAATGGTGCAGAAAAGTTTTCGGAGTCTTAAGTTGAGAAGACAGGAACATGGGAGAACTCAATTTGTTGCTCTATCTGCGATCGTTTTTATAGTGAAGCAGTGACAGGTGGAGGACTCTTTCGAGGTAAGGTAGCTAATAGGGGAATTGGGAGGCGTTGATAACATAAACGTTCAATTTCGCGTAATCCTAATTGTAAAAACTTAATCCCCGCAGACTATGCCAGTCAAGCATTTTGCGCCGACCTTCACGCACGACAACCAGAGCAACAGCAATAGCAATCAGGGTGGCAGCAGCTACTCGTGCTATTGTTAAATATTGAGCAAGTTTTTCTTGGAACTTTGCTATTGCTATAGGGTCTTGTCTATGCAGTTTAAGCAGGAGCCGTATCTTTAGGTTAGTAAAAATCGTGCTTCAGGACTGGAGAGTTGAAATGATGAACCAGCTTTGTCATTGGTAAAAGAACAAACATCATGATGATAGTTCTATCAAGCTGCCCAATTGAGCCATGAGTAATAAGTTTGCATTTGATGTTTTCCTGAGCCATAGCACAAAAGATAAGGCTGTTGTTCATAACCTGGCAGAGAGACTAAAGAACGATGCTGTCCGGGTATGGCTTGATGCCTGGGTGATTGAACCGGGAGACTCAATACCGCTCAAGATTCAGCAGGGAGTAGAGCAGTCACGCACACTGCTGATGTGCATGTCGCCTAACTACTTTAAATCTGAGTGGGGCAAGCTAGAACACCTATCACTTTTATTTCGCGATCCTACCAATACCCAACGTCGCTTCATTCCCATTTTGATTGCTGATTGTGAACGACCCAACATTATTGCCCAGTTTCTCTACATCGACTGGCGCAATACATCGGATGAGGCTTACGACAAGCTTTTAGCTACATGCCGAGGGCGAGAAGTTAAGCAATCAGAATCTGCTCCGTCAATGGACTCTATTATCCAGGAGCCAATAGTTCTTAAACAAGATGACGATGACAGTGAAATACTTTTCATAGCTATTACTCCCGATGGCAAGACCGTTGTATTGGCGTCTGAGGATGGTACCCTCAAGGTTTGGGATTTAGGTACTAGACAATGCCGAGCCACGTTTGCAGGCCACACGAGTTATGTGTTAGGAGTTGCTATTACTCCCGATGGCAAGACCGTTGTATCGGGGTCTGGCGATGATACCCTCAAGGTTTGGGACTTAGCTACTGGACAATGCCGAGCCACGTTTGTAGGCCACACGGATAGTGTGTCGGCAGTTGCTATTACTCCCGATGGCAAGACCGTTGTATCGGGGTCTAGCGATGATACCCTCAAGGTTTGGGATTTAGCTACTGGACAATGCCGAGCCACGTTTGCAGGCCACACGGATAGTGTGTCGGCAGTTGCTATTACTCCCGATGGCAAGACCGTTGTATCGGGGTCTGGCGATGATACCCTCAAGGTTTGGAATTTAGCTACTGGACAATGCAAAGCCACGTTTGCAGGCCACACGGGTGATGTGTTCGCAGTTGCTATTACTCCCGATGGCAAGACATTTGTATCGGGGTCTGTGGATGATACCCTCAAGGTTTGGGATTTAGCTACTGGACAATGCCGAGCCACGTTTGAAGGCCACATGAGTACTGTAGACGTAGTTGCTATTACTCCTGATGGCAAGACCGTTGTATCGGGGTCTAGGGATAGAACCCTCAAGGTTTGGAATTTAGCTACTGGACAATGCCAAGCCACGTTTGCAGGCCACACGAGTGATGTGTTCGGAGTTGCTATTACTCCCGATGGCAAGACCGTTATATCGGGTTCGGCAGGAACGCTGAGGATTTGGCAACTACCTGAGCCTGATAGTTGGAGCGAAGCTACTCTCGGAACGCGCTACACTAATGCCAAAGTCATTTTGGCGGGAGATACCGGCGTCGGCAAATCTGGGTTAGCTCTGCGCCTCAGTCGTAACACCTTTGAACCGACAATCTCCACTGATGCTCACTGGGCCTCTCAGTTCAAGCTATCCCAAGACACCAACACCTCAAATACCGCCCGCGAGATTTGGCTATGGGATTTTGCCGGACAGCCCGACTATCGCCTTATCCATCAGCTATTTATGGATGAAACCCAGCTAGCGGTAATGGTGTTTAATCCCCAGCAAGAAAATCCCTTTGAAGGGCTAGGGCAGTGGGACAGCGACTTAGAAAAAGCGTCTCGTCGCGCTTTCAAAAAGCTGCTGGTCGCGGGTCGCTGTGACCGGGGCGGCTTGATGGTCAGCAAAAAGGGCATTGAGGAATTTCAAAAAGAGCGAGGCTTTGCGGCTTATCTAGAAACCAGTGCTCAAACGGGTGCTGGTTGCAACGACCTGCTCCAGGCCATTATCGAAAACATCGATTGGGATTCTATCCCCTGGACAGCGACCACCCAGACGTTCAAAACCCTAAAAGAGGAAATCATCAAGCTGAGGGACGAAGATAAAGTTCTGCTCCGCATGGCGGAACTCAAGCAGCAGCTTGAATTCCGTCTGCCGCATGAATCCTTCGCGATTGAAGAACTACGGGCCGTTGTCGGTCTGCTGGCTGGGCCAGGATTGGTTTGGAAGCTAGAGTTTGGCGATTTTGTGCTGCTTCAGCCTGAACGCATCAACGCTTATGCCTCAGCCTTGGTGCGTA
>NZ_DASQZC010000491.1:0-20779 GCF_035638895.1 Nostoc sp.
GACCGATAACAATACCCCAGTCAGTAATGTGTCACCGACGACATATAATTTAGTCACTGTACAACTTATGTCAAACTAGACTATTGAGCAATAGCTTTATCAAAGCCGATGATGGGATTTGAACCCACGGCCTGCTGATTACGAATCAGCTGCTCTACCACTGAGCCACATCGGCGTACACAATCTAAGAGTATAACATGATTTAATCATGGTAGATCAAAATCGCAAAAATCGCCTTAACCCTGAACAATACGCCAGCCTCAAAGCAGAAATAGCCGCTCCTTATCGCGGCTTACGACAATTTTTCTACATCGCTTTCGGTGCTTCTGGCTCAGTTGGTGCATTCGTTTTTTTCTTCCAAGTGCTTGCCGGACGCAATGTTGAGAGTGCAATGCCAAGTTTAGCTCTCCAAGTAGGAATCGTTGCCTTAATGGTCTTCCTCTGGCGCTGGGAACAGCGTCGGCAACGAAGCACCCAATCGGGTAAAAATTCTAATTCCTGAAAGGAGAAATTTTAGTTGTTAATTTTTTATTGCTTTCCTTTTATATATCTTTAAATTCTTCAAATTTATTAATGCTTTGATCAAGATGAAAATATCAAAAGAGAAAAAATAAAAAATTATTAGGAAATATCAAAAAGCAAAAATTTCTGAGAAACAGAAATCGTTGAAATGGGGTCAGCCAATATAAAGACCCTGACCATAAAACCAATCACATTCAAATGGGGTCAGCTATATTTAAAGACCCCAAATTTTATGTTTAAAAATCCCTAAAATTAAAAAGCTTACAATTTTGGAAGCGCCAGACTGATAATTTGTTAGTCTGGCGCTTCCAATTTGCTAACTAGTACAGCACGGTGGAAATAATATTATGTCCGCATAAATAGTTATAGTTATGCTAACCACAGCCATTAGACCCCACCCCCAGCCCCTCCCCGCAAGCGGGGAGGGGAGACAAAGCGTAGCTTTGGCGGGGTGGGGTTCTTCGCGTTTAATAAGCAATCAAGCAGACATGATATAAACCACCCATTCAAAATAGCCAAAAAGTCTGCCCTATAAGCTTTTTGACTTTTGACTTCCGCCTTGCGGTACTAGGCATTTACTGAACTGTTACCAAATAGGATGAAGGAATTGGTTGGGCACGTCCAGCATTGACAAGTGCCTGGTAAACAAAGGCAGCAACTTCGGCTCTAGTCGCTTCACGATTAGGATTTAGTTGCTTCGCTGTGGGATAGTTGATCACTAGTTGCCGTGCAGTTGCAGCAGCAACAGGAGCGATCGCATAATTAGGAATCTGGGCAGCATCGGTGTAAAAGGAAAGGACATTCTGATTACTCGCAGTCAAGCCCAAACCATTAGCTAAAGCTACTAACGCCTGCACTCTAGGAATTTTTTGCTGTGGCTTAAAAGTTCCATCGGGATAACCAGAAACAAATTCACTTTGGTAAGCAGATTGAATTGCAGCGTTAGCCCAGAAATTGCTTGCTACATCCTTAAATTTAATGGCTGCGCGTTTGGTTGGTGGTGTTAGAGCTTTAGTGACAATAGTGGCGAATTGAGCGCGGGTTACTGGATCATTGGGTTTAAAGCTGCCATCAGGAAAGCCAGCAATAATATTTTGGGAGGCTAAAGCTTCGATGTAAGTTTTTGCCCAGTAATTTGCTGGCACATCTTTAAAGGCGACAGGCCCTCCAGGCGGTACGTCAACAGTTGCAGCAACGAAATTTACTGAGCCGAAAATCTTTTTCTGATCAATATCGTTGCCAACAGCGAGAATTTGACTGGTTTTTGTGGCGTTGTTCACATCATAACGAGTGTTATTGCGAATAAGGTTGCCACCAGGATTTTCGTTAGTGCCGAGGTCAGGTAGAGCATTGACAGTTGCTACTACACCATCCCGCTTATTGTTCTGAATGACATTCTTACGCAATACGGGCTTTGCTGATTCGGAGATATAAAGACCGTCTTGGTTTTGGACGATTTGATTTTCCACAATTTGGGGTGTGGAAGTGCCACCGATCGCTAAACCAAAACCAGTATCCTGAAATAAGTTATTCCTGATTTGCCCTTGGGCAGTTCTAGTAATTGAAATCCCATTCCCTTTGTTTTGCACAAAGAGGTTACTTTCAATAGTGGGATTGCCTGTACCCGTGACAAAAACACCCTCTCTGACACTGTTAGTAAAAGTACTGTTTTTGATAATAGGATTAGTTGACTCCACCCACACAGCCGTACCCCGGCTATTTGGGTTGGTGACGGTGACACCTGCGATCGTGGTATCTCGTTCGGCAAGGATGGTAATGTCTTGTCTGGCAAAGGCGCGACTAGTGTAAAAACCTCCACCTGTAATCAATATTGCCTGACCTTTAGTGGCTTCATCACCCCGCAGTGTCACCCCTGGTTTCAGTAAGAGCGGGAAGGTTTCGCCACTTTCCTGGTTATAGTTCCCAGGTGCTAATTGAATAACTGCACCTGCTTGGGCTTGACTTAGAGCAAAACTTATGCTCTTGTAGGGTGCAGTTGAGGTTGCACCAGCACCAGCACTATCTGCACCAGTTGCTGGGTTAACGTAAATCACTGCGGCAGTTGCAGGAGCTTGCGCTGTGATTGGGGCGATACCTTCTGAATGAGTAGCACCAGCATTAACCTCATCAGGTAGTAGTATTGACCCACTAGAGACAACAAGCATTGCCGTTAGTCCGGCTCCCACGCGTAAAGTATATCTGAGATCACTGCTAGAAAGAAGGCGAAAAATCTCAGCTAGAGAAATGTGAAAACCCCGGTATTTCATTTTTTCCGTCTGTGATGTGCTGAATTATGGGTAGCAAGCAGCCTTGTAGCTGCTGTAAAACCCATGCAAAACTATACTGGATGATTAGCACTGATTCAGCTAAATTCCTTAGATAAATCACAGAACTTATACATTAGTTATATTATTTTATTCAGAAAATTATACCAGTACTCTGTCAAGCCAACTTTGAAGGGTAAAAAAACGAACTACAGAGGCACAGAGAACACAGAGTCAGAGAAAAGAGGAGATGGTAACTAGATTTTCGCGCCCCCTGTACTGGGGACTTTCGGGATGAGGCGGATGTCTATCAACAAGTCTCTCGCTGGCTTGTCTAAGCGCTCATTCTGATTAGTGAATTATTTATTTTTTTATATTCCCTAAAGCTAGATGCTGCAAATAATGTTCCTGCAATATCATCACAGGAAAAGCAAACCTATTGGAAATGGGAAGAAATGCGTTTTAAATTTTTGGGGCTGCGTCGCGCCTTACTTTTAATAGCTAGTACCTGCCTTCTACTTTTGTCCCCGCCTGTCTTTGCTGCGGAACAAGTGGTGCTAAACTATGGTATCTTCCGTGAATCACTTTCAGTGGAGGAGCTATCTACCTTTGCCCAAACAGGTGAACTTTCACGTTCACTACGAGTTAATTTTGCTTTGGCACGACAAGATCCCAAAGCCATCCGTCAGTATTTGACGGAGCCGGTGAAGGTAAACCTTGTGTTTTTAGATAGAGTGCTGAATAGCCGGATTGGTAATATTATTTTGGATCAAATTAGTCAAGTTATTTATACACCGTCTCGCAGAGCAGATAGGCAGGCTTTGCGAGCCGCTTTGGTACTTTCTGCGAGCCAAGACGGGCAGGTGTCGCTAATGGAAATTATTAAGAATTATCCCACAAATGAAGTCGAAGTTGATGGAAAACGCTTGCAGGGTGCATACCGTCAACTCCGCCGCTTGCAAACAAGCCTACAAGATTTATTTGGTGTTTAGTAAGCTAAAGTTTCTAAAGTTTCCTTTAAATACCGTTGTACCTGCTGTTCTAAGCGAATTCCGTGTAATTGAGCATCGCGTTCTAGTTGCCAGCGTTGAAAACCGGAACTAGTGGAGATCGCATATTTGAGGCTATACCAAATTTCAGTATCAGCAGAAAATTGGCGATCGCTAGAAGCTGGAATTTGAGCCATAGTTTCTCATTCCTTTATTTTAACTTCAACGGTAATTAGTCATTAGGCAGCAGTTAGAAATTATTATTCTCTCCTGCTACTGATTTATAGCCCTTTAAAGTTAAATAATATACTTTACGGGCTGCTATGAATCTCTATTAATCCTAAACAAAGATTCCAACAACCGGGGCACCATTTGATTAACTCGTACTCCTAAAATTGTGAAATCCTGCTTAATCTTTTCTAAAGATAATGGCTCTATGCCAGCGAATTCTGTGTCATTAGTCACTAAAACTCGCATTACACTCACAGGTATTTGTAAAAATAGATTGCTGCCTAAAAATGCTAAACCTGCAAACAATAGTGCAACGCTACGCCATTGTGGGAGAAATTTAGCTGAATTTGCTACTGATGGGGCAATTTGGTAAAGCTGCCACAACACCCAAACCGACAATACTGCTGCTACTAATGCCAGGATACGATTTAACTTTGTATTAATTAAACAGAGAATTTTTCGCTGCCGCTCGGTCAGATTTTCTGGCTTTAGGGCTATTCCTAAAAGAGCAAATATATAAAAAGGGCGACGCAACTGCATCCATAGCAAAGGAAGAATACCAATGGCAGCAACTAAAAATAGCTCCATCCACACTGGTAAAAACGGCTCGCCTACAGACAGGAAGAATAAGCAGAGGACTAAAAAAACAGGCAACGTCGCTAATCCAGCGACGTGAATCCACAAAATAGGTTCAGAGCGAAATGAATGCATATATAAAAAGTTATGAGTTAAGAGTTAGGAGTTAGGAATTAGCAGTCTTTAACTTCTAACTCCTAATTTATCACTCCTAACTTCTAACCATTTTACCCTTAACACTACCTCGTTAAGGTGAGAGTGCGGCGCTTCGTAACCATCTGATAGGCTTCGATGATGTCACCTTCAACCCAATCATTGAATTTATCCATGCCGACACCGCATTCATAACCGGCGTTGACCTCACGGGTATCTTCTTTCATCCGTTTTAGGGAGTCAAGGACGCCTTCAAAGATCACCTTACCGCCGCGTCGCACCCTGACTTTACAGTTGCGAACTAGCTTGCCAGATTGGACGTAGCAACCGGCAACCGCACCGCGACCGACTGGGAAGACGGCCCGGACTTCGGTTTGTCCCAAGGGTTCTTCCACCAACTCTGGTTCCAAAAGACCTTCCAAGGCATCTTGGATATCTTCTAGGAGTTTGTAGATTACGTTGTATTCCCGAACATCTACACCCGCTTCATCGGCGGCTTGTCTAGCGCCACTAGCGAAGGTGGTGTTGAAGCCAATAATTACAGCGTTACTGGCAGCTGCTAAGTCGATATCTGTCTCGGTGATTTCCCCAGCAGTAGCTAACAGCATCCGAATTTGGACTTCGTTTTGCGGGATTTGCTTGAGCGCTCCCACAATGGCTTCTACGGAACCTTGTACGTCTCCCTTCAAGATCAAGTTGAGTTCTTTCAACTCGCCTTCTTGTGCTTGAGCCGACAAGGTTGTAAGGGTAACACGACCCTGTAACAAACGGGATAGGCGTTGTCTGTCTGCGCGATCGCTAGCGAGTGTTCTGGCTTCTTTTTCGTTCTGGAAGACCTCGAACTCGTCGCCTGCTGCTGGCACATCACTTAAACCTAGTACCTCGACAGCAAAGGAAGGAGAAGCAATATCTACTCTCTTACCTCTGTCATCCACCATCGCCCGGACTTTACCGAAGGCCGAACCAGCTACCAAGATATCTCCCACATGCAGGGTGCCATTCTGAATTAGCAGGGTAGCAACTGCTCCCTTGGCTTTATCCAGATGTGCTTCAATTACAGTTCCTTTGGCGGTACGATCTGGGTTGGCAGATAGTTCTGCAACCTCTGCTACTAAGAGAATCATCTCTAAGAGCGTATCCAGGTTTTCACCTCTGATGGCGCTCACTGGAACCATGATTGTCTCACCACCCCAGTCTTCTGCGGTCAGACCATACTGGGTGAGTTCTTGTTTCACCCGCTCTGGCTGTGCCCCTTCTTTGTCAATTTTGTTGATTGCAACAACAATTGGCACTCCCGCAGCTTGGGCGTGGCTAATGGCTTCAATGGTTTGAGGACGGACACCATCATCAGCAGCCACTACCAAAACGGCAATGTCTGTTACCCGTGCTCCTCTGGCCCGCATAGCTGTAAAAGCTTCGTGACCAGGAGTATCTAGGAAGACTATCTGCTGTGGTTTGCCCTCATGTTCCACATCCACATGGTATGCACCAATGTGTTGAGTGATCCCGCCAGCTTCGCCAGCAGCCACTTTTGTTTTGCGGATTGAGTCGAGTAGGGTTGTTTTACCGTGGTCTACGTGACCCATAATTGTCACGACTGGCGGACGGCGGAGGAGATATTCAAAGTCTTCTGCGCCGACCATTTCCGTAACTTTCCGAGCTTCTGCTTCTCGTTCGCCGGTTTCGACTTCTATTTCTAGTTCTTTTCCTACCAGGGTAATTGTGGGAATATCTAGATTTTGGGTGATACTCACCGCCATGCCTTTGAGGAACAGGATTTTCACAATCTCTGTATCGGGAACGGCTAAAACGTCAGACAGTTCTTGCACAGTCAACGGGCCTGTGATCACCACTTTTGCTGGACGATCGCGCTTGGTGTCAGCTTCTTGTTGCTGGCGACGGTTATTGTGATGGTCACGGCTAGAACCAGACTTAGAACCAGGCTTTCTACTGCCTCTAGCAGTTGGGGCGCTAGCAAGGCTTGCACCTGGCATCTGCACAGGTCGAGTCGCTTTGGGTTTGGGAGGACGGGCAATGGAAAGGCTGACTTGGACGGTGGCTGGTGAGTCTAGATCGTCATCATCTAGCAAATCTTCTTCAAACTCATCATCCAATATCGGCTTGATCCGCTTACCTTTGACGCCAGCTTTAGCCTTCTCTTTAACTTCGTCAATTATTTCCTCTTCTACCCACTTTTTACCGCCTTTGGTCGGACGAGGCGGAGTTGGGCGTTTTAAATCGAGGAGATCGGGTGCGACGACTGGCTCATCACCCAATCCTTGAGATTTGCCCGCCATTCCTGACATCTGCCTGGGTGGAGTAGCGATCGGCATTGCGGCGGCGGCTTCACCAGGGCGGGCTGGTCTGGGTCGTTGCCCCTCTCCTAGTTGTGATGGTGCAGATGGTCTATTGACCCTCTGCTCTGGTCTGCTGGGTGCAGGGGTAGGACGACTTGTTCTTTGTGGTGCACCTGGTGGAGACTGCTCAGTTGGCAGTTTAGCAACTCTGGGCTTAATTTGTTCGCGATCGCCTTCGACGGGTCGTTGCCGTTGGTCGCGTTTAAGAATCGGTTTGTCTGCCTGAGATACTTGCTCATCTGCCACCGGGGCTTCTGCCACCGGGGCAACTTCTGCCGCAGGTCTTGGCGGTGGGGCAGCTAATTGCGGTTTGATCGGTTTTTCCGCTTTCGGTCTGGGTGGAACTATTTTTTCTGGTTTTTGGGATGCTATTTTTTCCGATCCCTGATTTGGATTTGGCGTTTGTTCCAAGTCCGTAACAGGAGGTTGCTCTTGAGTCTCAGATTGAGTCCGGGGCACAGGTCGAGTTGGTGCTGCCGGCTTCATGGGTGAGACTGGTGTAGCGAAAGGCCGTGGTGGTGAGGGAGGATTAGCTTCAGACAAGGCAGCTTGGGTATTGGTAGCAACTGACGCCTCTGGGGCGTTGGAGGTAGTATTTCTCAATATTTTGGGTTTGCGTATTTCCAAAATTTGCTGTTTGTGGGGTGCAGCAGGTCGGGCAGATCCGCCATTTGATGGTGAGTTTGGTTTATGGCTGGTTGTACGTACTTCCTTTTTAGCGGAGGCATTCGTCGCTGCGAGTTTTTCCGCAGCCGTGCGAATGTTTTCTGCCTCGGATTCTGAAATCGTGCTGCTATGACTTTTGACCGAGATGCTGAGCTGGTCGCAAATTGCTAGTAGCTCTTTGTTATCCAAATTCAATTCCTTTGATAATTCATAGATTCTAACTTTGCCGTTGTTCATCCACTCTTCCCCTTTAATTTACAGTTTTAGCGGATGGTTGCCTGGGAGTGCGACATCTCCATCCTTGGATTACTGTTTTTAGACTGCCGTTCAGTTTTTGCCGGTGCCTCCAATCAGGAAAGAGAGATGTTTCGGTTTAATAATGGCATCCCCACCAGGAATGATGGTTGAGGGACACCTATAAAAATTTTTTAAATAAAAAATTTTTATAGGAACCCCTGACGCCGAACTGCGCCTGAGCGCTACCAGGTTGCCATTTTGTAGTTTCTTGTTTTGGTGATTCTGAGCCTTCCACAACACAATCAATTACATTTTGTTCTGGGAATCTTGCCTCGCCTCTCTTAATTATTGGAGAGCCGAATGCCTTTTACACCCATTTACTATTTTGGCACTAACCTTAACGATCAACAGAGGCTGTCATGAAAGCGCGACTTCGGCTTTCGCACTATTCCTCTGGTGATTACGTCACAAAATTGTTCCAATTAAATTTCGTTTTGGGTATTAGTGCGGGTTAGACGTTGCAACAAGCTTTGGTACAGTGTTTCTGGCACTGATGCATGTAGCGATCGCCCTAGTCGATTTTTTTTTTGAGCTGCTTGTAGGCAACTCGTTTGCGGACAAATATAGGCAGAACGCCCCATGCCCTGATCTAATTGTACCTTTCCCGATGGAAAGACGCGGACAATCCGCCAAAACTGATCTTTTGAGCCTACTTTCCGGCAACTAATACAGCGCCGATAATTTGGTTTCATCGTTTCTGGGTGATCTCAGTCCAGCATTCTGGATGTAAAAAGAAGTTTATTATTACTATTTTTTACTCATACCAAGTAGCTTTTGAGAAAATAATCCTTGAGACTGAGACTACAATCTACAGTATCAAAACTTTACAAATTTAATCAATTATTCATCATCGTCATTATCAAAAGTATCCTCCTCTTCTGATCCGTCCTGATTTTCATCCTCGAATTCTTCATATTCAAGATCGTCTTCTTCTGATTCCTCTGATTGATATTTTGTTCTTACAGCCAGAAATTTAGCATCTTCTCCGGCATAGTCATACTTGGCTTTGTCTTTGATGTCTATTTTCCAACCAGTCAGACGGGCTGCCAAACGAACATTTTGTCCTTCTTTGCCTATGGCTAAACTCAATTGGTCTTCAGCCACTAGTACGTGAGTTTGCCGGGATTCTGGGTCCATCAGGCGTACTTCATCAACCCGTGCTGGACTTAAGGCATTGGCGATGTATGTTGCTGGGTCTGGCGACCAACGAATTACATCTATTTTTTCACCGCGTAATTCGTTGACTACCACTTGAATTCGCGATCCCCTGGCTCCGATACAAGCGCCTACTGGGTCTACATCGCGATCGAGGGTATCTACTGCTATTTTAGTCCGGGGGCCGACATAACGAGAGGGGGGGTTCGCCTCCCTAGCTACGGCAACAATCCGTACCACTTCATCTTCGATTTCTGGAACTTCGTTGGCAAAAAGATAAACTACCAAACCAGCATCAGCGCGAGACACAAGCAACTGTGGCCCTCGTTGCTGACCTTGGGAGACTTTTTTGAGATATACCTTGAAGGTGGCATTTGCGCGATAATTATCGTTGGGTAGCTGTTCCCGCTTCGGTAATTCAGCTTCTACTTCTGGCTGACCAAAGCCACTGCTAACTGCCAGAACTATTGATTGCCGCTCAAACCGCAGGACTCTTGCTTGCAGGACAGTTCCTTCTAAATCTTGGAACTCTTCTTGCACCATTTGGCGCTGTTGATCCCGTAATTTTTGCGCTAGTACCTGCTTGGTTTGCATCGCCGCCATCCGACCAAACTCTCCTTGGTCGGGGGTCACATCCAGCACCACAGAGTCCCCTAACTGCGCTTCGGGAGCGACTTGTTGAACTTCATCTAGGGAAATCTGGTGGTCTGTGTTATTGACTGCTTCGACAATGGTTTTGGTGGAAAGAACGCGAAATCCTTCTCCTTCAATATCGAGTTCTACTTCAAAATTCTCAAAATAATCTTCGTCAAACTGTTTGCGTTCTAAATTTTGGGCGCGACGATAACGTTCGTACCCTTTAAGTAGTGCTTCTCTAATAGCTGATTGAACTGCAAGACGGGGTAAATTCCGCTCCCGACTTATACTTTCAATTAATTCTTTTATTCCAGGTAAAGTAACCATTGACATAAGCAATCTCCTTTAAAAATTAGGGAATGGGGAGTGGGGAGTGGGGAGTGGAGACTGAAAACTACGCATTAGAGCCAGAGATTAGAAAATAGTTTTACACTAGTCTCTAATCTCTAGCCCTTAGTCCCTAACCTTTAGCCTTGAGCTAAGGTGTTCTAATCTCTAACTCCTAAGCCTTAGCCCTTTGTTTATCGGCGCTCGTCTAGCTGCACCTTAATAATTAGGGAGCGGGGAATTTCGACTACACGACCTTTTTGGTTTAAGTAAAGTGCTGTCTCATCCCGGCGAATCAACTGACCAATCCACTCTGGTTGTCCGTCGTAGGGGGGCGTTGTGGAGATGATGACAGGAAATCCTTTAAAGGAAATAAACTCCCTGTCTGTTACCAGTTGCCGCGAAATCCCAGGACTAGACACTTCCAAGACGTATGCATCTGGAACGATTTGGGCAGTATCTAAGGAGGCTTCTAAAGCACGGCTCATCCTCTCACAATCATTTAACCCGGTGTCTTGCTCAGGATTGCGAATGTCTACCCGCAAAACTGGTGGACTTTGGTTAGTGTGAAAAATCACGCCAACCACTTCCAATCCCAGTTCTTCTGCCACTGGTGTCGCCAAATCAATAATTTGTGGAACTAAAGGATGAGCCATGAGAAAATCCAATAAAAAAAGTGGGCACTGACCCACTTCCTGCGATAGGTATATCTTCCAAGAAGTCTTGTGACGAACCAATTATGATTCGCCTAATTCGTAGTTTAGCGCATTTCTTTTATAGTCGTGCATTGGGCATTGGGCATTGGGCATGGTTCAATAATCAGTAGTTCTTATTCTGCCTCCCCTGCTCCCCCTGCTCCCCTCCCCCTGCCCCCTTGCCCCCTGCCTCATCTTTTCACTATTGCTGGAACTGATACTTGTGTTCGTAACTGTCTGGTTTGCTCGATAATTTGGTCTATGTCTTCTTGGGATAAACGCTGGACGTAGTTGATTTTGATTTCCTCTAAGAAGTCAAAAAGTAAACTCTGAATTTCTGAGAGTACGTGTTTTTCCTTTATTTGAGATCCTAAGACTTTGCTAAAGGTTTCTACTAGCTGACTGGTGAGTTTTGCACCCACAGGGTCTTCAACAGCACTAACTAACGTTTTGTAAAGATTAGTTGTGATTTGAGTTGCCAGTTGTTCGCTTAACTGGGTTTGAGCCTGTCCCACGCCAGGGAGGTTCTGGAGGTTACGGTAGACGGGGACTTGATGGAAGACGGTTTCGATGTTGTGGCGCAAAATGGCTACGATCGCAGGTTGGATTTCGGGTAGCACTTGGTAGACAATTGTTTTTACTAGAAGACCTGCGATCGCTTCTACTTCATTTACATTATTAATATCTATGTAGGGACGTAAATTTTCTTGTTGCAGTAGCCAGCGCGTTAACTCACCCTTATGAATTGAACCCTGAACCTGATTAATTACTCTCACCACTACAATTTCTGTGAGTTCTTCGGCAAAATTAGCGACAATCCCCTGATGAATTTGCTTTCGCACTGGATGCAAATTCAATAACTGCACTTTATCGAGGCGGACTACTACAGGTAAAATTCGCAACCACCGCCAAAATGGCAGTAGTAAAAATAGGTCGTACCAACGCCACAATACTGCTTCAAACCAGCTAAAACCAGGATGTCGGCGTCTAATGAAGAAAGTACGCCCCAGCAATTCTACGCCAAATAAAATCACAAAGGGTAAGTCAATAATCCAGAAATTATCAACAAATTCGCCATTTTCACCGATCTGGCGGAAGTAGTTAGAGGCAATTAAAGGGCGGATGCTCTGGTTGAAAAAACTAATTTGTTGATCCCAGCCATTTTGCGATAAGTAAGGCTGACTCCAAAAAGTGGCAAAGGACTGTTTTGCAGATTCATTACCGATGTGCGATCGCATCTGCTTTTTGATTTTTTCCAGAGTCCCACTCTTATTCACTCCCGCAAACGGGTTACTGTCAATCATCTCGCTGCTAAGACGACTTATTTGTATTAGCCTGTTATTTACCTGAGAAGACTCTAACCCTGTTTCCCTGACTTGTTCTGCTAATGCGTCTACTGTTTCTAGATAACTTTTTGTGTCTCGATGGGGTTCGATACCTTTTATTGGGTCATAAATCTGAATAATTTGGGGAACTTTTCGCAAGTAGAAATCTCGCCAAGGTACGTAAGTTAAATTAAACAAAACTAAACCTAAATTTACGGTGGCAGTAATTGCCATAATTCTTTCAAACCAAAGATTTCGCTGCTTAGAAGGTTTTATATTTTTCATAATTTGTCATATATTATACATTTTCTGAATGTTTGGAATATAAGCTCTTTCATTTATCGAAACAGAATTCAGGAGTCAGAAGCCAGAATACAAGAAGGGTATTTTGAACAAAGGTCAAAACCTGCTCCCTTCGTGCAGTGTCTCGGATTGCCCTGGCTCTAGGGGAAGCAATGCGATTTTGCCAGATAGGTAAGCAGGGGAGGCTCTTGAAACAGGGGGAGAGAAAGAAATGTATTTAGGGCTATTTAGGTAGGAAAATTACGCTTATTTTTCTCTTTGCTCCCTCTGCTCATTTCACGATTATCTCACTTTTTCGCGTTGCTCCCTGGCTCTAGCTTGACACAGGTGACAGATGTATGCACTACAGTAATTTAGTGTTCAAGGTGTGGATTCGATTCAAATGACGCTGTATCTCTGCTAATACAAGATACTCCTTTTGATGGATGACGAAAATTAGTATTTGTAGAGAAAGTTAAATTTGACAAAAATAAATCACAAATTATTCAAAAAACATTAAAAAAGCGCGAAAAAAGTTATTAAACAAACTTAAAATGCAGCTGTTAACATTTATAATCCTGCTGGTTTAACTCAAAGGAGTTTTAAGTATGTGGTGTGGGTTTGGAAAATCAAGCGCGAATTTTGCTGTTACTTGCCTGATAACGGCTAGTGTCGTAATTGCAGACACAGGTTTCGCAGCCTCTCAACGTAGCTATACCCCCCAGCAATTCCGTGCTGTGTTGCGAGGGTTAGGCTATAACGTCAAGGTAACAAATGGTGCTTTGGCGGATGAGGAAACTAAAAAGGCAATTCGTGAATTTCAGACGGGTTATAAGCTAAAACCAGTTGATGGAATAGCAGGGCCAAAAACCCAAGCATTTGCTGCTAGCATCATTCAAATTCTGCACACAAATTTGAATGCAGTGGTAAAGCCAAATCCTCCCCTCCCGCGCGATCATTTTTATAATTCCCGCACGGAAGCAGTGGTGAAGGAGTATCAGAAGAAATATCAGTTGCAAGAAACTGGAATTGCTAATTTAGCACTCCGCCAAAAGCTGAATGAAGAAGCAAAGACAGTTTTTAGTCAGCCAACAGCTACACCAACTCCTGCACCAACGGGTAGACCGAGAAGTAGCCCGAACAGACCAACAGCTACACCGACGGCTACGCCAACAGCTACACCGACGGCTACACCGACAGCTACACCGACACCGACACCGACAGCTACACCGACAGCTACACCGACAGCTACACCAACAGCTACACCAACAGCTACACCAACAGCTACACCGACAGCTACACCCTAATCGCCACCAAAAACTCCTACCACAAAACCTTTTAAGTCATTTGATTTGGTTCTTCTAAAGGTCTGCCCTTGGGCATAGGTAGAATTGGACGACGGTCATTGTAAGGCATAGGAATGTACTGGACGCTGGGTCGGCCTCCTTGTGGCTGTGGGTACAAATCCATGAGATCATAAATAGAATGGGGCAGTCCGACAGTTACGGGCAGCCCCATTTCTGTTGCTTCTTCTATAGTGATGGGATAGTCGTGGGTGACGCGCCCAGTTGTCAAAGCTTCGATAATCGGTTCGATATTTTCTGGCAAAACTTTTTGTTTAGGTATACTGTCTTTTAGCAGAGTCCGTACAAATCTCTGTACCTGTTGAATTGCTTTGCGTGAGAGGTCGGCCATAATTAGAGTTTGGTCATCAATCTCACTGATGGGTTTATCTTCGACTACTTTTAGGATACTTGCTGCTGGGTAGTTACCCAATTGGGGATCAACTGGCCCTAAGACAGCGTTAGCATCCATAATAATTTCATCAGAGGCGATCGCAAGCATGGTACCGCCACTCATAGCATAATGAGGTACAAAGACTGTAACTTTTGCTTGGTGGCGAATTAATGCTCTGGCGATTTGTTCTGTAGCTAAAACCAAACCCCCAGGAGTGTGCAAAATTAAGTCAATCGGCACATCTGGGGGTGTGAGGCGAATTGCTCGCAATATTTGTTCTGAGTCTTCGATAGTAATGTAGCGAGATAAGGGAATTCCCAGGAAGCTAAGGGACTCTTGGCGGTGAATGAGCAAAATTACCCGACTATTGCGTTCCTGCTGGAATTGTTGTAAAGCACGCAAGCGCCGATATTCTATTTGACGTTTTTGCCAAAGGGGTTGCAAAGAAGTCAGAAGGAGAAAAATCCAGAATAAGTCACCAATACCAAAGCCCATATAATTTATTGCTCAAAAATAACGGTTGCCGTCATTATTGTGACAATGTTTGGGCGATCGCAGTTCTACCTGTAGGTTTAAAAGTGACTAACCACACTCAGCAAAAATATTCTTATAAAACTTAAGATTATTAATAATTGAGAAGTTTATTACACTTCTTGCGTAAAAAAAAGAGAGTTAAGTTGTATAGCCCCATGCAAAAATTTAAATTTGCAAGAGCTTTAACCAACTCGTTCTATTGAATATGTTAAAACGAACTTTACTTTGTGTTTCGGGACTAACACTATGTGCTGCTTTGATCATTTCTTCCTTGATCAAACCCCTTCACGCTCAACAAGTCGGATACACCTTCGCTGGGTTAGCGGACTGGGATGACGATAGTAGTAAGGATATCGTCGCTAGGGACGCGACCGGTCTGTTGTGGCTCTACCCTGGTGAAAGCAACCGGGGCTACAGTCAGCAGCCGCGAGTACAGATTGGTAACGGGTGGAACGGATACACCTTCGCTGGGTTAGCAGACTGGGATGGCGATGGTAGTCAGGATATCGTCGCTAGGGACGCGACCGGTCTGTTGTGGCTTTACCCTGGTGAAAGCAAGCGGGGCTACAGTCAGCAGCCGCGAGTACAGATCGGTAACGGGTGGTAAAGAAAGTGTTCAAGTCAATTGTGCTTTGAATCAGAAAAATGAGAAAAATTCTGAACCATAAGCTGAACAAGAAATAAGGGACTTCCAAAGAATAAATTGTCACTTAAAGTATAAGCTTGCCGTTGCGGCAAACTTATACTTTAATTTGACTGATGCAATTTTATACTTTAGACAGTTGTCTGTTAGTTGGTAGGATTAAAAATCTAGGTATACCTGACCAGCATAGGAAGCGCTATATGAATTATTTATTATCCCCGTCGCCAAATCTTTATAGTATCGTCATCACCACCACTAACTAGGGTTTGACCATCAAGACTAAAAGCGACGCATCGAACATAGCTGGAATGTCCTACAAGTGTGCTGATTTCTCTGCCACTGTGTACGTGCCACAGTTTGATAGTGTTGTCCCAACTCCCACTAGCAAGAAATTGCCCATCATGGCTAAAGGCAACTGACCAAACTGCATCAGAATGACCAATGAGAGTCCGAATCTCACTGCCTGTATTTACATCCCACAGTTTAATTGTGTTGTCACCACTGCCACTGGCGATAATTTCCCCATCCTTGCTGAAGGCGATACAGTTAACAAAAAAGGAATGGCCTAATAATGTGCAAATGTTTCTGCCTGTGTATACTTGCCATAATTTGATGGTGTAATCAGTACTGGCACTAGCCACAAGCTGTCTATCTTTGCTATTAGTTGCAGGCGTTGTTGGAGAATAGGCAACTGACGAAACTGAGTCAGAATGGCCTATCAGAGTTTGGGTTTCTATACCTGTGTGTACTTGCCACAGCTTAATTGTACAGTCAACACTGCCACTAGCTAGAAATTTGCCATCTGGACTAAAGGCAACGGAATTCACCCAATTAGTATGACCAGTGAGAGTACGAATTTCTTTGCCTGTGTTCATATCCCACAATTTGATGGTGTTATCCCAACTACCGCTAGCTAAGATTTCCGAGTTCAGTTCTGCAACTCCCGCAGATTTGCCTGACTCCCCTTGATAAGAAAGTTTTGAGGAGATTGGGCTAAAGGCGACAGAATGAACCATACTGGAATGACCAGAAGACCAACGACCGAGTTGACGCACTAGCTTGCCAGTACCCAGTTGCCAAAGTTTAATAGTATGGTCATTACTGCCGCTAGCAATAAATTGCCCGTCTGAGCTAATGGCGATCGCATGAACCATACTAGAATGACCTTTGAGGGTCTGTACACATTGCCACTTCTGTTGATCTAATACAACAGGTGGAGGTGGTTTAAGTCTAGGCGTTATCACCAAGTTAGATGATATTGGTGCTATTTTATCGCCACCAGTATCAGAACCCAATAAATTCAACCACTCCTGCACAGACTGGGGACGATAGGTTGACTCCAAATCCATGCCGCACATAATAGCCTGATTCACCCTGTCGCTGATTTTAGGATTAAAATATTGTGGTGGTTCTAAATTAATGTTGTGACGTCTATCATCTGCACTCGTCGGTATAACTGCGGTAAGCAAATTATACAAAGTAGCAGCTAAGGCGTAGATATCAATATATTCTCCTCGTGGCGCTTCTGATTCATACTGCTCAGGTGGGGCAAAACCAGGAGTACGATACACAGTATGCCTTTGAATCATATTGGGAATAAATTCTCTAGCGATGCCAAAATCTATCAGTACTGCTTCTGATTTATCAATGCGGATCATAATATTACGTGGTTTGAGATCCCGATGCAGCAGCCCTTTAGAGTGAATTAGCGTCAAAGCGTCGCCAATTTGCCTGATGTAGAGTAGCGCTTCTGCTTCTGATAGCACTCCCATCCGTCTTAGGCGCTGTCCTAAGTCTTCGCCTTCGATGTAATCCATCACCATGCAGGGCAAATTTCCCTCATCAAAGATGGTTTCTATCTGTACTATATGAGGATGGTGACACACAGCCAGTCGTACTGCTTCATCACGGAAATCTTGCCGTAACTTGTTTCGGTGGAGTATCCAGGCAGGGTGATTCAGGATTTCTTCTTTAAGAGTTTTAATCACTCGCAGTTGATTCCGTTGATTTCTGGCAAGATAAGTAATGCCAATTCCGCCTTCACCTAGTTGGCTTTCAATAATGTACCGTCCACCGAATAAAGACTTTCCTGCATTCCACACCATTAGTAATATTTGACAATTCCTGGTATTTATTTTGGCACGGTATTCAGTTCAGTCAACACGAATTTTTGGAAATTCAATTTTGTTTTGCTGTTGTAGCTTTTTGAATTACTTACTTAGAGAACATTTTCATTAACCTCAATAATTACTAATATAGAGTCGGGTATACCCTAATATTTTTAGCTAAACTATACTTTTACACCAAAATTTTATTTGATTGTTCATGCTAAAGTAAACGATGACTTTAGCAATATTTGGTCATAATAATTTGACTTGTAGGTAATGTAAAATTATGCTAAAGAATCTGAAGCTGAAACAAAAGTTTACAATCCTGCTACTGGTAATTCTGACATTCGGTCTGAGCTTGAGTGGATTTGCTCTTTCTTCTCTGCTTAGAGAGAATGCTAAACAAGATATTAGCTCAACAGGTCTTATGCTCATGCAAACCATGAGTTCTATTCGTCAATATACCAATACTCAAGTTAATCCAGAGCTAGCTGATAAATTGGCAACTGAGTTTTTGCCGCAAAGTGTACCTGCATACTCAGCACGGGAGGTATTTGAGATTTTACGGAAAACACAAGACTACCGTGATTTCTTTTACAAAGAAGCAACTTTAAATCCGACAAATCTTCGGGATAAGGCTGACGGTTTTGAGACAGAAATTGTAGAAAGGTTCAGAAATAAATCAGACCTTAAAGAACTGAGTGGATTTCGCTCAATTCCTGGTGGGGATATCTTTTATATTGCTCGTCCCTTACCAGTTTCTGAACAAAGTTGCTTGGTCTGCCATAGTGTACCAGAAGCTGCACCTCCAAGTATGATTAATCTTTATGGTACAGCTAATGGATTTGGGTGGAAGCTGAATGAAATTGTCGGTGCTCAGATTATTACAGTACCAGCAAATAATGTCATCAACAAAGCCCATCAGTCTTCCTTACTAATTATTCTAATTGTATCAACTATTTTTATAGCTACTATCCTGTTAGTAAACTATTTCTTGAATCGACAAGTTGTAATGCCTCTCAGACGCATGACTCGCATTGCCGAAGAAGTTAGTACTGGACATATGGATGTTGAATTCGAGCAGATGTCTAATGATGAAATCGGTAACTTAGCTAAAGCCTTTAAACGGATGCAGTTAAGTTTAGAAATGGCAATGAAAAGAATCAAACGCACTCAGGGAAGTATGGGGGATTAAAATAATTCGTAATTCGTAATTCGTAATTCGTAATGACGCTCGTGACGCTCGATGACTCGCTAACACTGCGCTATCGCCTTTGGCGTCTCCCCTTTTTCCAAAGGGAGAGGCTAGCGCCAAGGGAGAAGACTCGCTAAAGCTGCGCTAACGTAATTCGTAATTCGTAATTTAGGTGTGCAACGGAAATTTATACTCAGCCATAAAACTGGCTGCGCTTAATTGCTCTTTCTTTAAACCCTGAGAATGAGTTAAACAATTCAAAATTATTTCTAAATGAAAGGTAGTCTATATATTTATGAGAATAAGCTTTTTTTGAACTCAAAAGCTGCTTGAAAGTCAGGAATTTCCCTGGCTATAAGTTCAATAAATTGGTCGGGTGAAATGTAAGGATTTTGATCTAATATTTCTTCTACAACGAGATTTGCCATTGGCCCGATGTGATAAGCTAACTCTTGATGACAATGTTTAATAAATACTGGTTGGAGCGAAGGTTGCTGTTCTTTAATTCGCCCAATTTGCGGAATAGCTGGTGAAGTAGGTGAACTAAAAATTGTTTCTCCAGGTTGGTTGTATGACGACGATATTGCCGACATAGGCTGAAATTCAGGATTAAATACGGTGGGGGGCAAATCATCAAGCATGATTACAGGAGACATTACCACTTCTAGTTCTCCAATCTGCTCTAAATCTATAAGAACTTCCCTAGCTGTTTGGTATCGCTTGTTAGGTCTATCTGCCAACATCTGATCAAGTACTTGAGCGAACCCATCAGTAACATAGGTATAATAACGCCAGTTCCATTCTAAGGAATATTGATCTATTAGTAAGGATGGATCTCTACCTGTGAGTAATACAATAGCTGTTACTCCCAAAGCATAAAGGTCACTAGAGGGAGAACATAAACCCAAGCTAATCTGTTCACGAGGAGCATACCCCACTTTGCCAACAAGGGACATTTTGCCAACAAAGGTCACTTGGTTGTTAGAACTTCTGCCTTCATTCATGTCAGCAATTTGCTTGCCTACACCGAAATCAATCAGCACTGGCAGATCCTTACCATCAGGTAACATGATATTATCAGGCGAAATATCTCGATGGATAATGTTGTGCTGGTGAACATATTCCAACACAGGTAGCAAATTTTTTAGCCACTCTATAACTTCTTCTTCAGAAAAGTTTCTTCCTTGACGTTGAAGTTCTCCGAGCAGCCTAGAATATGTTTTACCGTCAACATACTCTTGTACTAGGAATAACCGACCATCTCCTTCAAAGCAAGCCAAAAACTTGGGAATTTGACGATGTTGCAATTGATGAAGAATTTTTGCCTCTCTTTTAAACAAGTTGCGATATTGTTCCAGCCCACTCTCCCCTGTGCCAATGGGCGCAAACTCCTTGAGAACACAAGCTTCATTAAACCGACGAGTGTCAAAGGCCAAGTAAGTTCGCCCCAATCCTCCCTGTCCCAGAAGTTTTTGGATAATGTAGCGGTTATCAATTAGAGTTCCAGCAGCTATTTCTGGTCTTGTCATAGGGGACTGTGACATCTCATCGCACTCCTAGCGATTTTTTTATTAATAAATCATTCAGTTTGCTGAAAGTCAGAAACTCTAGCTGATATTGGCTTATAACATCCCTAGAATTGAGATTAGCATCACTGTCAAGACAAGGAAATACACTCTTCTACAATCTTTCGACGGTCTTTTGTGAGCAAATAGACAATTTTTACCTAAGCAGTTCAATCATACTACTGATACTTACGTATTTTAGCAGCCAGAACATAATCAGTGTCTGCGGTAATCTCTGCAACTGCTCTGAGCATCGTCTTTTGGATTCGCAGATGAACCATATTTTATCCCTAGTAACTCAATTGGCACTGAAATTTGGAACAGTAAGGATATAGCGTGATATGATATTTTCTCAGAAAAACTGAGGTTGCTATAGACTTCCCGAAAAAATTATTATATGTATTTCAAGTGCTGAATATGCGTTAGCGCAGCTCGTCGTAGACATCGCTCTCAAAAATTAATCTTTCTAAGAGCTAATATCATTATGAAATAACTGTTTCAGCATCGGCTATCAAGGTTTTC
>NZ_DASQZC010000492.1:0-9039 GCF_035638895.1 Nostoc sp.
AATAATTCTTAATGAAAACAAATAGAAATACAAGGTAACGGGCGTGGATATATTTATGTACTCCTTAAAATTTGATTTACTTATCCTAAATGGCTGAGATAAATTTACCTGTTTTTATTTTTAGAAAGATAATATGAAAAACATAAGCCGCCTTATTAAAACTATCTCAAGTTTTTTAATAATAATCTTAATTGCTTTTTGGATCGCTGAACCTGTTGATGCTCGTGGAGGTTGCTTTGCACAGGGAACTCTGGTTTTGACATCTCAGGGACATAAACCTATCGAAAAATTGAATAAAGCTGACAGTATTATTACTTATAACTTCACAACTCACCAACTTGAAATAGGAAAAATAGAAGAAATTAAAATCTTAACATCACATGAATATTTATTAATTAATAACAAAATTGAAGTAACAGAAACTCATCCTTTCTATATAAAGACTGATACAGGAGTTAAGTTAAAGCAAGCGCAAAAACTTGAAATTGGCGACCAGCTTATTGGGGAAGGGGATTCCAGGGTTTTCATTTTCAATATTGATTATATTAAGGAAAATATCACAGTTTATAATCTTATATCTGTGAATCCCAATCATAATTTTTATGCTAATGGCATTTTAGTACATAACAAAGGTGGTGGAGGTACTGGAGGCACTGGAGGTAGCTATTATCGAGGAGGTAATGGAAATAGCTCATTCACTCCAATCAACTCAAAGACACTTCCGAAGTATATACTGATACTATTGGTCTTATTTGCTGGGTTGCTACCTGTTATTTTTTGTCGTGAAATTTATAATCTTACCCATCTCTTTAACAAAGAATTTACCAATGACTCTGACTTAATTAAGTTTGCAACAAATATTAATTTAAAATTTACTAATCGTTATTCTCTCAAATATTCTAAAGATAAGGAACAGTGGAACCAAATTTCAATCCAATTCGAGATGGGTGAGCAAGAATATCAACAAATAATTAGTAAAAATCACTTAATTGAAAAAATCACTTCTTTATTTATCCTGTATCAAATGGACTGGACTCTGAAGGACTTCGACCAGATGCTTGATTATATTTCTGAACCATTTTATTACCTGCAATACTATGTATTTCAACGTGATTTTGGTACTTCATTTGATATTATTTATCAACCTGAAGTTATTGAAGCTGCACCCATTAGTTATAAACAGGAAGATAATCAGCATATTTTTCGGGTTCAAGTTAATGGTAAAATGACCAACTTTGTCATTTCTTCTGAAGGGTATGTGCTTAGTGGTGAGCCTTTTCCTCGCTTATTTTCTGAGTATTGGGATATCAGTGTAAACTCATCAGGCAAATGGTACTTAGTAAATATAACTTCCCTGTAAGAGTGACGAGCGCATTTGTTACTCCTCCTGCTTCACCAGCACCCCTTCCACTGGAACTAATCCCCACTGCGGTTTTGTGCAATTATTACGCTATTTATTCTAATTAACCAACTCTCTATCCACAATCTCAACCCTCCGCTGCGGAAACTTCACCAGTAACTTTTTGATCACAATCGGCAAAGCCGGATCATCGTTCCAACACTAACATTTGACAGTAGTTGAACTAAAACTCAAAGAAGTGTCTGATGAACTTTACTCTGGCAAGTTCAGCCAAGTTTAAGCCTATACTCATTATTTTTCAACCAGTTCAATTGTGCATTTTAAAAGCTCTCGCAGGAAATGGGGCAAAGCATTACTCAACTCTTGTTTTGCCCTTGGTTCTAAACAAGCGACAATATGCTGATATGAAACTGCATGATGTAAAGCACATAAAGGTTTGGTTAATGTCCAAGCCTCTAGTAAACGTGACATTGGTTCATAAGCTGTCCATTGGGCTAAATATTCTTTTTGTAAATCCTTCAAGGTTGATAAAAAAGGTTTATATTGACGCGGAAAAAATAACTCAAACATATCAAAAAAAGGATGAGAAATACAGCTATCAGTCCAATCAAAAAGGAGGTAGCTATCTTTATAAAAAGCAACATTACCTAAATGTAAATCACCGTGAACTAATGTCTGCGGTATTTGATAGCTAGCTAGTTGAGAGCATAGGTTTTCCAGATAGGGAGTAAAGGTTTGTAGCTGTTTGATTTCGTCTGCTTGCAATTGAGATAGAGCAATTTCATCATTAAACAAAACATCGATTTGAGTTGCTAGCCAATTTAAACGTCGGTCTAAACATCCTACACTCAGTAAATTATCTATATGCTGAACTGATTTCATTTGTATTTGAGCGAGTAAACGATAAATATCTTTTTGCACTTTTATGGGTGTATTCCTATCAATAGGTTCTCCAAAATCAGCTAACAACATCCAGCGACGCTGAGTATCGACGCTAAGGACATTAGGGATATGTGCGGGAAATAAATTCGCTAATTCTGCTGTCACTACTGGTTCGTTACAAAAAAGAGGTAATTTAGAAGATTCCTTCAAATAAATATTTCCTACGCTTGTATTAACCCTTAATACACAAGAAATACCGCAACTTCTTATACATTCTACGGGGGAAAGTCGTTGATAGTTTAATTTGAATAATTGTTCGTCAATCCATTGAACTGCTGATTGAAGCCAACCAACTCTTGCCCAAGGTGGACGCAGTTCCGGAATATCACTACTCTCAATTTCTGTTAAATATGTTTCGATAACTGATTTATGCTCGGGAAATTTTAAGGATTGATTTCTCAAAATTTCCAAATCAATCCAATCACCTTCTTTAAATTTCGCAACAGAAGCATCCCGCTCTAGTACATATATATAACAATTTTGACACTTCGATTTATTGTAATCCTGGCTGGCATAATATAAAATGTTGACCGAAAATCCAAGTTCTGGCTCTATTTCTGACTTAATAGTTATAAAATTCGCATAATCTATACTTTTATTTACACAAACATGAGGTAGAAAATAACTACCCCGTTCGGACAGCATTAAAATCTTAGCTTCGGTGGGATGAGGTAGAATTACTCTGCTCCTTCTGCTGCTTGTACAGGTTTTGCAGAGATTGAATTTGCTCTTGTACCTGGGCTTCGGCTCTGGTAGCTGCTTCTGTTTGCAAGCCAATCCTCAGTTCTTGCTCTAGGCGCTCTAACTCTTGTTTATGGCGTTCTTCGATAGCAGCGATCGCCTCAGAATATTCTGCGGGATATGATCTTTCTCTGGGAAGTGGGACACTGGGGGCATCTAAATCAGCATTGTTGATCAACAACCTCTCGCCATCAGCAAAAGTGACAATTTGCTGCCAGCGATTCGGTGCCTCTGCTGAGATGGTTCCCTCTTCTCCATACCTTGGGTGTGACTGTTGTGAAACCGTGACTTTAGTAGATTCAGGAACCACTGGTTCTTCAATTTTGAGAACCATTGGTTCCTGAATAGACTGCTTTTTGCGCGGAAGTTGAGGAACCACAATATTTGCAGCAGCCGCAAAGTCTGATTCACCTGGGGACGGATTTTCTTCAAGTGCGATCGCTACAGCTTGTTTTAGTTTCTCTGGTTCTTTAACCAAGCGTAGTAACGGACGAGCCTGACGCTCGTTTTTGATGTGTCCGCCTAATTCGCCAACTGCGTCTATGACCTTTTTGGCTCCTAGCAGTTGGTTGATTCGTCGGTATCCACCCCAGGCGTATAATTCACGCTGGCAGTATTCTTCAAAGTTTTTATAGCCAGCTTGCAGGAAAAGCTGCTGTTCTCTCATCTGGAGGATTTCATCTACCGCTTGCCACTCGAATCGGTCGATGGCGGTGAAGGTTTCCTGGATGCTGGTGTTGACAACACTGTAATCGAGTGCTGTTGTTTGTTCTCTGTCTAGTGTCAGCATATCTCTTGCTCACTATGGTAGATGCTTGAAATTTGAGGTGTTGCAGCTTAACCAAAGTGAACCGAGGAGATACTGAAGGGTATTTGCACAAAAATGTGTCAGCATTGTAATAAGCTCACTTTGTGATCAACGGATTGAGCAGGCGATCGCATTGCTTTGGTCGGCGGGCGGTCGCTTTTAGCTTTTACGCTGCTTTTAGAAGATCAACTTCTGCACTTTCGCCCAGAATTTTCCTTTTATTCGCTAAAATGTCTGTTTCTGCTTGAGAATTGAGCGTGACACCTTTTTCTATTCTTAGTCTTTTGGGTGGCTCACCTTCCTCAAGCAAGTCTCCAGGCTTACAATTAAGGGCTTCGCAGAATCTTGCTGCTGCATCTAATGTGAGTGATTTAACCTTATTTTGTTCAATTTTTTGGATGAACTGAGGACTATAACCAGTCTTTCTAGCTAGGTCATTCTGAGAAAGACCCGCAGCCTCTCTCAATTTTTTTAATGCAATAAACACAATCATCCTCTCCAAATAATACTCCTATTATAGTGGTACTACTATTGGATGTAAACGTATAGGACTTACATCTATTGGTATTAGAGTTGCTTATGTGCAACCAATAGTAGTATTACAAATCTCTATCTAAAAGTAACTACTACCCTATTGACTACTACCAATAGGTGTACTAATATTGTGTACATGAGGGTAAGAAAAACGAACCGTCTGCACCCGAACGCAATCAAGGGTTCGCAAGCCAAATTACCAAACATTCACTCATTCAACTAACCACAAAACCAATTGCCACCGGGACTAGCAGCCGGAAGCCAAACTTGTAATGCTCAAGCCAACGAAGATGATCTCGATGACCTACCAAGTCTTAAAAAACTGGTTATTTGCTAATCACCCTGTCTAGAAATCTTTTTTGCAGCAAAGCTGAATTCATTAGAGTGCCTTGTTCCTAACACAGCACTCTGCCAGAAAACAAAGGCGACCGCCCACCATGAAAAAATTTGCGATCGCAATCTCATGCCCTAACTGTGCCTTAACTATCAACGAGAACTTCACCAACGAGCCATTTACTGAACTGTAGGTGATTTCAGTCACAGGGGGACTCAAAGAGCAGTTCAAGGGGCCAGCTTCTATGCTGCGATCGCTGGTTTACACGGTTTTTCCAGAATCCTCCACAATCAATTCAAAAGCGGATTAATGCCATAGATCCGCAAATTGTTAAGTATTTAGTTGGTTAGTCAAAAATTAAAAAGAACTAGGAGATAGTTCAAGTGTTTAATCTGACCTACGAATTTAAACTTAAGCCCACACAAAGCCAAATAGCATTATTTGCAAACTGGTTAGAACAATGTCGCCGTGTTTATAATTATGGTTTGGCAGAGCGTAAAGATTGGATTAAATCTCGTTCTTGTCAGATTAATGCTTGTTCACTACGCTCTGAGTACATCATTCCTGTTGACACACCACGACCAAACTACTTCAATCAATGCAAAGGATTAACCCAAGTTAGAGCAAAATACCCAGAATTAAAGGCAGTTGCAGTACACGTTTTACAACAAACTTTAAAACGACTTGAACAAGCCTTTGTTGCAATGTGGGAAAGGAAACACGGATTTCCCAGATTCAAAAAACCTGGGAGAATGCGTAGTTTTTTGTTTCCACAATTAGGGGTTAATCCAATACAAAAAGGAAAGATAAAACTGCCGAAGATTGGGTGGGTTAAATTCCATCAATCACGAGAAATACCTGATAGCGCTATCGTAAAACAAGCTCATATTGTTAAACGTGCCTCTGGTTGGTATGTGTTGCTCATCTTGCAATGGAATGTATCTGTACCACAATTAATTCCGCACGGTGAAGCAATAGGGATTGATGTAGGCTTAACAAGTTTTATCGCAACTTCTAACGGTCTAACTGTCAAACGTCCAAAGTTTTTTGTAGATGCCGAACGTAAGCTGAAATTGCTACAAAAGCACGTTTGCAAAAAACGTATTGGCTCAAATAATTGGCATAAAGCTGTTAAGAAAGTAGCAAAATTTCATGAGTACATTGCTCGTTGCCGCAAAGATTGGCACTTTAAACTGGCCTACCAAATCTCCAATGATGTCGGGATGGTGTTTGTTGAAGATTTAAATTTAGTTGGTTTATCCCGTGGAATCTTGGGCAAACACTGTTTAGATGCTGGTTTTGGGCAATTCTTCAACATACTACAGCAGACTTGTTTTAAACGTGGTGTCTATTTTCAGAAAGTAGACAGCCGTAAAACCAGCCAGATTTGTCCTAGTTGCGGAGTTGAGACAGGCAAAAAAGAGCTTTCTGTTCGTACTCATGTTTGTTCAAATTGCGGCTATATAACTGATAGAGATGTTGCAGCCGCACAAGTAGTTCTCCAAAGAGGGCTTGCAGCCGTAGGGCATACGGTCAAGATGTTTGCTGAGGGTAAATTCACTGGAATCCCTGTGAAGCAAGAATCCTCGTATGTTTAGGTCGAGGAGTGTCAATGCTTGATGAGTAACCGAGGCACTGGCACAACCAGAGAAGGCGAGGGGTACACAGCATGGAAATGGATTTGCACTGAATAAGAAATTATCAGCAGGACGACGGACGGCAATTGAAGCGTTTGAAGCCAAGCCATACACGTCGCCTGATACGCTGTATCTCCTGTTTTGGTATTACTCAAATGCCACTGGCTTTGAGCCACAAATATATGGCTACGCCAAATTTCTTTGAGAGCGTTGTGCTGAACCACAACGTTCTTTGCAGACATAACAAAGGCAATCGCCCCTCCGACCAAGAAGTAAGCGATCGCCTTTTACCCTTTTATCAAGGAACTCTATTATGCATTATACAACACATACACAGCAAGCAATTCCTAGTTCTTCTCGTGATGAGCAAGCCCTAGCCCAAGTAGAACTGAACCACCTTCTCGAATCCCAAGCCGAAGCTGTAGCCCCAACCCAAGACCCTCTTACCAGCAGAGATCGCCGCATCATTGGCGAGATTATCGAAGTCGAACCCGAATCAATTCGCACCATCTGGATCGAAGGTGGAATCACCGTATGGGTGCAGTTTGTGGATGGGGGACGACTACCCTTCGATAGAAACTGGTTCGCTACAAGAGTTGCAGAAGTAAAAGCAACCCTGCCAGAAACACCCCTAGAGCGCAACGAGCGATTGAGCGATGAACTGGAAAAAGCTTGCACTGCTTTTGGTCTGTACCACGGTGAGATAGATTGGCTCTCGTTCAGCGCCAAACTCTACAAAGGCGGGCGTTTTGTTGGCTTCATCGAGTGCAATCAAGAAAGCTGGTACGCAAGACCGAGACAGTACGGGGTTAATCGGGTTGCTGACACTGCAAAAGATGTGATTGCGTTGCTGGGAGTCCGAACAGCAGTCGCGGCGTAAGTGGCTGTTGCGAGAAAGGCGATTGCATACCAAGCAACTGCAATCGCCACCTATATGCAATTACAAATAATCATTGCACATAGCACAGCAAGTAACATTACACTTTCAGATTCGGGTTTCTATGACTGCGAAGAGAATTTTGTGCTACCTCCAGCAGATGCAAGTACAGAGGTGTAAGAAATTCCTCATTCTGAAAGTGAGAAAAGGCGTAGGCGTAGCCCGCCGTAGGCATCGCAGTCCTAGAGTTATGCGTAGACGCTTTGCGGCTTGTCGTTAGACATCGCCGCTCAAACGAAATTTAGACAATCCAAATCATCACACAGAATATGATTAGCCCATTTTCTCTTCAAGAAGACCAGTTGGATAATCCTTTACAAAAAATTCTCCTCCCTCCAACTGACCCCAACGCAGAGGTAGAAGAAATTCCTCCCTACAAGCTGGTTTATGTGAATGGAGCTTGCCCCAGAGTTTATCGCGTGTACAAGGCTGATTCCATGATTGGGGTGATATTTCAACACATCACCCACTGGTCAAATGCTGTAGATCAGATTCGATACGCCGAATCAGTAGATGCAACAGTTGGGCTGGATGACTTCATGACGATGACTGGCTACTTTACAGCTACTACAGAACAACCACCTACGGAAGAAGAGTTATTAGATAAAGAATTCGATTCGCTGACAAGTGACGAATGGGAACGCCTAAAAAGGTACGTTCCACAAGCGAAAGATTTAGTTGCAGCGTAAGAAAATGGGTGGGCATTTGACCCACCTGTAACCAAAGAACAAAGCTAAATTATCAGTTTATCGAAATAGAACAAAACAACTCATCGGAAAAACCAATGTCACCGATAGAAATACTGAAGCAATTCAACTCGTGCTACGTAAATATTCAGGCGATTGCCCAAAACGAAAATTGGCTCTTGTTGATTGCTGAAAAGAAGATTGACCCAGAAGCAGTAACACACCTGGGCGATACATTGCATTACTTGGGTGAGGCAATGGGTTGTGTAGAAGAAATTGTTGAAGTCAAGTTTAATCAGGATGCAGAAGTATGAAACCAACAATATCAATTCTACACGGTTGGAAATACCCCCGCTTCACTTTAGGATAACATACCATTCGCTTTGCTCAAATTCACGCATTATTAATTCAAAATTCAAAATGTATGAAAATGAAATTAATTTTGCATTTTGAATTTTGTATTTTGAATTGTTCTGTCATAAATAGCTAAGTCGAACACTATCCAGTATCAACGCAATTTTTAGCAACAACAACGCAATTATGGAAACCATCAAAATCAACAACAGCGTCTTTCTCATTCCACCCACCCAACCTAAACTGCAAGCCAATTACGCTAAAGAGTACGGGCAAATCCTTCTTGATTGTCCTCCAAAACTGACAATCCTAGAGGCACGAGCTGGAAGATATCTCATGCAAGGGCAGAATCAAACAACAATGCCACAAGGTGAAAAGCGGTAAACACTACTTTTGCTGATGTGGCTTTGTCAAGAACCTTGCTAACCAAGCTAAAGGTATGGCAAAAATAGCGGTACTTAGGGAGCGAACTATTTCATATAACTGTGCAAATTGTAACTCAATAACTCGACTCGTTACCCAGTTTAGAAGAGTAGAGTAAACCACAAACCAAGCAATGATTCCTAAAGGAGTGACAATTGCCAAAACTTTAGCTGTTTTCCCTGCCTTGCGGTAATGTCGCCAACGCAAAGCCAGCCAACAACCGATTACTTCTCCAATCCACCAGCCGGCAAAAGAACCAATAAAAGGTGGCAGTAGCCCTTCG
>NZ_DASQZC010000493.1:0-6457 GCF_035638895.1 Nostoc sp.
CTGAACCCACAAGCTTTTTGTCTTTGGATGTCTGGGACATGGATGAAGCCTCATTTCCGCCACTTTCATTATACTAATTTATCGGCAGAAACTGTCTCATACTTGGCTGAGATATAGGGGAGTCTGGCTGGGATCCATGAAAACCGGAACCTAGCGCAAGTGCTCAATTGGGCTCTGTTGCAGCTGGATGATGCCATGATATCCTTGCAAAAACTTCGGGAGGCCGGCTCATGCTTTTTGACACCAAAGGACATTGTTTCGAGCGCCACATCATCATGCTCCATGTCCGCTGGTATCTTTCCTATAAGCTGACCTACCGGGATCTTGAAGAGATGGCCGCGGAGCGCGGGCTTGAAGTTGATCATACCACCATTTACCGCTGGGTCATGAAATTTACGCCAGGTCTGGAAAAGGCCGTGCGCCGACTTAAGAGGCCTCCGGGTAGGAGCTGGTTTTTGGATGAAACTTATATCAAGGTCAAAGGCCAGTGGAAATACCTCTACCGGGCAGTGGATAAGGAAGGCAATACAGTGGACTATTTGCTAACGGCAAAGCGCGACCGGAAAGCCGCACAACGTTTTCTCTCCAGGGCTGTCAAGTTAAATGACGAACCCATAAAAATCACCATCGACAAAAGCGGAGCCAACGCCGCCGGCATTCACGCCCATAATGAGGGCGAAGGCACCGATATCGAAATTCGTCAGAACAAATATTTCTACAATGTTATCGAGCAGGACCAAAGGCCCATCAAGCTGCTATGCAGAGCCACGTTGGGTTTCAAGAGGTTTCGAACGGCAAAGATTACAATTGGCGGTTTTGAGTCGATGAGGATCATTCGAAAACGACAGCTCGAAGCAGAGGGATACACCTCTGCTGAAATCTTTTATTCCATGGCTGCATGAGGCTTCGAGAATCCGGCGGATTTCTCGCTCAGCGTTTGCAAACGCAACACAGCCCACATAAACGCTCAGGCGATTTTGTCCTCGAATTGTCCTCGAATTGTCCTCGAATTGTCCTCGAAATTCGGGCAGTCTTTGCGGAAATCGAGAAAGAAGGAGTCTTAATTTCCCCAGTCGGCAGGGCCAGCTTTTGAATTTCGCTCGGAAGTAGCTGCGAGATATTGTTTCCAATGGTGACGCCAGCAAGTTCGCTCATTCCAGTGTGCCACAGGCCACAACGAGGGTTGGTCAGACGCTCCATCCTAAGTTCCGCACTGCGGAAGCCTTTTTATTACAAAAGACCCAGCTTCTTCCGCCTTGCATCGAAAGTCGACCGCGCCATGCCGAGAGCATCAGCCGCGGCACCAAGAGTTTTGTGCCTGCTCACTGCAGCTTCAATAACCACCTTTTCCACTTCGGCTATGCAGATCTCAAGGTTAATATCATCAGCGATCGCTCGATCGATCAGCCGATGAATATCCGCTGCTGAACAGTTATTCCCAGTCTCGCCCCGCCTAGTTACATCGCCCCCTGGTGCCGTCATGCCTTTGATAATTGGAAGATGATCCGGATGCAGGGACAGGTCCTCAAAATCGCAGCGAATAAGCCAGGCATCCAGCACCTTGATGAGCTGTCGGATATTGGTCCTCCAGTAATATTCACTAAGACGCCGGCAGAGGAGTTCGAAATGATCCGCTTCCAGGTGAATTCCTCTTTTGATCAGAAAGAGAGCAGATAGGGCCGGGATATGCTCCTTACGCTCACGGAGAGGTTTCATTTGGATATCGATGCCTGAGATGCGCCCGCGAAGATCCAGCAAAAAGCGCCCGGCCTCCGCCTCGTCATCCAGATCCTTGGTCGTGGCACAGATGAGTTGAAATCTCGAAGTATAGGTCCTGGTTTCACCTAGTCGATTGAACGTGCCGTCATTCAACGCCCGAAGAAGTTTTTGCTGAATCTTGAGATCAAGGGCATGGATCTCATCCAGAAATAGGATGCCGGCATCGGCCTCAGCAATGTAGCCGGTTGTAGTTTCATGGGCTCCCGTGAAGGAGCCTTTTCTGTGACCAAAGAGCAGGGATTCCGCCAAGCCTTCTGTAATGGTAGCGCAGTTGACGGCAATAAAAGGAATTTCCCCTTCCTGCCGGATTCGGAGTCTGTGCACAAGGCGCGCAAACTCCTCCTTGCCGGTACCGGTTTCTCCAAAGAGAACGGCTGGAATACTATGCTTTTTGGCCAGTCCCTGAGCCCGCTGCATATCTAGCCTGTCAAAAACCACGCCCTCGGGATACTGCTCCAAATAATGCGCATAGGAACTCTTGCGGACCGTTCGCTTCTCGTTTTTTGACGAGATAAGAGTCTTTCGCTCCTTAGCAAGATTAAAGGCAATGATGAGCTCGTCAGCTTTCGTGAGCGGCTTGCGAATGAAGTGCTGAGCTCCGGCCGCCAGGGCCTCATTCCATATATCACTGCGAGGATCGGATGAATTCGCCACGATCACAAGGTTGGGCTGCTGCTGCCTCGCAAAGGCTATAACTTTAAGACCATCCGGGCGTTCAAAGCCCGCTTTCGTTTCAATATGCAGGTCGCTGAGGAGAAGGTCGAAAGCCTCCCGGGAGAGGGCATCAAATGCCTGACTCACAGTTTCAACGATCCTGAAATTACCGGAGATCTGACCTAGAATCTTTTTGATATTGGTGATCTCATACTGATCATCCTCAACAACCAGGATCTTTCTATCATTCAAAAACGCCATGATCAGCCCCTCAGGCCAAGACGGATGGGAGCACGGCGAACGATTTCATCATCGCTGAGCGAGTCCTCAAACATAATGATTCTCTTCTCAGCCGCCATTGCCTCTTCAGCCATTTCCTCGAAATCTGTAAGCACGATTGATGAGTTTATGTGAAATCCGGTGATAAATGAGTGACTTTCGGTAGTGATTCTCAAAAGACGTTCATGCACGCGCTGATTCAAACGGTCCGACTTGAAACAAATTGAGACCTGCTTGATATCTGGTTGATTCTCTTGTGGTTCTTGTGGAATATCCTGGTGCTTAACAACTTGGCTCTCCCCCATATCCTCCTTTTCCACGACAGCATTCGGCAAAAAGCATTCAAAAACGGTCATACCATTCTCCCTATAGTACCTAACATCTCCTCCATGCCCGCGCATGATTTGTCTTGCGTATGCAAGGCCCAGGCCAGTGCCGTTATGCTTCCCATGGGTTGCCCCACGTTGGAAGAGCCTCGGGAGGAATTCATCTGGGACTCCTGAACCATCATCTATAACGTGCATGATAAAATTGCCATCCAAAGCTTCCACTTTAACAATGATCTCAGATCTTGCGAAGTCAAGTGCGTTGGAAACAAGGTTAACCAATGCTCGCTCAAACTTGGGAGCATCAATCTTTAGGTGGAATATACTAGCTTTAGATAACAGCCTGACATCAACTTGTCTAAAGGAGGCCAAGGCATCAAGTTCGCAAACAATCTGTTCAAAGCCAAACTCACATGGCCTTGGTTCAACAAGTAAGTCAAGGCTTCCGCTACGAAGCGAATCGATCATTGATGTAAGGCGATGCACAGATTTCCTAATGACATCGTGTTGACTACGAACGGTTGTATCCGGATCTAAAAAAAGCAAACGTTCTATTGAACCTAACGGAGCTCTTAAATCATGTGTAAGCTGAGCCGTAATACGGCCAATTTCAGCTTCCCTTGTCGACATTTCAAGTTCGACTTTCATGGATGCAACTTTGCTAGTCAGTTCGTTCCAGTTGGTCTCCAAATCTGGCAATTCAGACAGAAGAAGCGCGTTTGGCTTTGAATTTGAAATTAGACTATCAATGGCCATTTTAATGAGCATCAACCTGTTTTTATGCTCAGCCGTTGCGACCCTTTTCATAGCTATAACGAACACTCCAGCAATAATTGTAATCAGGCCAGTCAAAAGAAGGAATAGAAATTTGGCAACCCTGGGCTGGAGATCGAAAGCAACGACAAGATCGGGACGATACGAGGATCTGTAAACTATCACTTCGTGGAATAGGGAAACTCTACAGCTTGTCATGACATCCAATTGGTGTTCAAAGCTCTTACAGACGTCGACTCTGGAAAGCATTTCCCCATATGAGGCAATCGGTGTCATTTTCGAAGGCTTAATCTGAAATACGGTGATAGTGGTGACAACATTCGAAGTGAGTATCGCTCGCGAGAACCTGGACAATCCAACAACAAAATTTCCCTCCTGGATAGAGATTGCTTCGGACTCCAGCCAAGCGTTAACCACTTCATAACCCATTCTGTTAATGTAAAAGTGGATGATCAAGCCGGAAGTAAGCGACAAGGAAGCGCAGAGCCCAATGAACACATGGATGGTATTGCTTTTAATTTTTCTGATCATATTTAAATACAAAATATCATTTCATTGTAAATAATAAAATCTGTTTAAACAGGCATTTATATATGCGGCAAAAACCCGCGGCTGCGTGTTCAATATTTTCATCAACCACAAGGCTAGGCAAAACTACATTGGATGACCCCACACGCATTCAACCTCTTCATCATTTTTAGAACAATCGAATTTCAGCGCGTCATTATCAGTCACCCACAATTTGCCAAGGCATAGGGTCGCTAACGGATTCTTGGTATCTTTCGAGTATTCGAGGATCTGACGAAGTCAGTGAGTAACTGCTATGGCTGTAGATATTGAATACAGCCTCATCAAAAATGTGCTCATTTAATTTTAACGCGGACTCGGACCTTTTGTTCAAATTCTCAGCAATCGAAAACTTTGCAACAATATCATGAATAACTTTATCGTCTTTAACAGTCCATGCTAATGGATTTAAGTTTTCAGAGAAAAGTATTTCTGCATCTCCATATGGATCAATTGGCCAAAAGCCCGTAGCAAATGATGTAAATGCTGTCTCTCTCTTGGAAAAGGCCATAAACGCATCGACTCTATTGTTGTGTAAGACTGCATTTTTAAACAAACCCAATCGATCGAATAACTGCTTAATGTTTCCTGGGTAAGTGGTGTCAGGAGATATGGTCATTTTTATATTTGAACTGGCAATTTTCTTTACGCACTCTTCTTTGTCTTTTGGTGTATATGTTCTCCTTTTTCGGAGATTTTCTTCTGTGATATACCCGGCTCCAAGTGCGGGCCAGAAACTTGATTCAATGTTCTCTTTGATTAAGTCGGGCGCGATCGCCTCTCTATATAGGTCGGCAAATATCTGGCGGCATAGCTTTTCAGAAAATGGATAGACGGTTGGGTCCCTATGTGCCAGGCAAGTTCGAGACAGCTTTTACCGATAATTTAGTGAAGTAAAAGTGGCGGAAATGAGGTTTCATCATGTCCGAATCGGCGAAGGCAAAGAAGCTTGAAAGCATTGGTAATTCTGAATCATTACCTGAAGGCAAAATTCGGACGCAGGTCAACGATAAACCCAAGCGCCGGGTTTTCGATCCCGAATACAAGCTTGCGATTCTAGAGCGGCTTGAAGAATGTCGAGGCAAACGCGGAGCTGTAGGTGAACTCCTTCGCAAGGAAGGGCTTTATGCCGCGCAGGTCGCCAAGTGGAAGGAAGAGACTGAAGAAGCTCTTGCCGGCTCATTGAGCAAAAAGCGTGGGCCGAAGCCTGACCTGGAAGCTAAAGCAGAAAAGCGAATCGCGCAACTGGAAAGAGAGTGTGCGGCGCTCCAGGAACGTTTGCGACAGGCGGAAGTTGTCATCGAAGTTCAAAAAAAAATATCAGAGATCTTGGGGATAAAGCAGCCTCCGGAAGCCGACTGGAAAAGCGGGAAATCGTGAAGCAGGGCATTCTTGAACTGATCCAACGGCGAGTCAGTCAGAGCTGGCTTGCAGGCATATATGGTGTGTCGCGGTCGAGCATGAATCGATGGCAGATGCATGGTCCAAGACAAAAAGTGTCCCGAGTTCCATCGAATGCATTAAGCTCGCAGGAGAAGGCTCAAATTCGTGATCTCCTGCATTCTGAGGATTTTGTCGAGGACACCCCATATCAGATAGTCAGCAAGCTCATGGATCGCGGGGAATGGCTTTGCTCGATACGTTCCATGTATCGCTTGCTGTCAGAAGCAGAGGAGATTAAGGACCGCCGCAATCAAAGGCGCCACCCGAAATACGAAAAGCCCATAATGCAGGCTACGGCACCGAGGCAATTGTGGAGTTGGGACATTACAAGGCTGCCGGCAGAAATAAAGGGGAAGTATTATTTCCTCTACGTGATGATCGACGTCTACAGTCGATATGTTGTCGGCTGGATGATAACGCACGAAGAAAATTCTGATCGTGCACAGCACTTTATCCGTGAAACACTGCGGCAGCAGGGAATTGAAGAAGGAGCGCAGTTGACGATTCATTCCGATCGTGGTAGCCCTATGACTGCGAGTAACACTGTTGAGCTTCTTGCTGTACTTGGCCTCGCACAGAGTTTTGCACGACCGAGGGTAAGCGATGATAACCCGTTTTCTGAGGCTCAGTTCAAA
>NZ_DASQZC010000494.1:0-1680 GCF_035638895.1 Nostoc sp.
ACGCGCATTGAAACCAAGTGCTTCCGCTCCTCGCCTCAATCCCAACAATGTTGTTCCAAGTTGGCCAGTGCCTACCGCTTCCCGGATGCGATTTAGTGTAAAGTTACGGCGATAATGTTTAGCAACGGAAGCAAGACAAGCAGCTCCACAATCTTCTTCACTATGTTGTGCAACAACTTGGTATTTCATTTCAGACTCCAGTACCCAATAGTATCGTAAAAAAACTTAAAAAAATAGCAGGGTTTCGTCCCTGCGTGGTTAATAATTTGACCAATAGTCTAATTTTACTAAGTAACTGAGCAAAAAAATTAAACTATGTTATGCAATGTAAAATTAATTAAAGTTTTGTAGTAAGCGGTTGGAGCGGCTTACTACAAAACTTTAATTATTCACGCCCGGTTATTTATCACTACTAATCAAATTTTAGGGAGAAGGGTAGTTTTATTCCAAGGCTTTTTAATATTCCTGACACTGAAGTTTTTCCTTTGGTAGTTTTCGTTTTCCCAACTTTTGTAATTTGTTTCTTTACTCCTTTTTTATCAATTATGACTTGACTATAAGAATAAGAAACCACGTTGGTTTCACCACCAGATAGGGTTACTTCTTGATCTTCAGTCAGGGATATAAACATTGGGAAGATTTGAGTGCTTTTCATGATTCTAATTAACCTCAGATGTTAATTAACAAGTTTTCAAATTGATGGGAAGGTGCATTAACTGAAACATAACCATAAGTAGCACCTAACAAAATGGCTATATTTTTTCCGCTATTTTTTGCAAAATAGTAAATTTTTATCCATATTTATCTTTAATCACTATCGAATTAGAATAATTAGGGCTGAATGCCGAAAGTCAGATATAGTTAGGGATTAAATGATTCTATATTCATGGAAACTCCGAAACTAAGGCAAATACACAAAACCCCAAATATAAAAGGGTGTGGGATTTTATTCTGCCGATAGTAATTAAACATGGATATGAGCGATTTCTCAAATAAACAGCACTTAGTTACCTACTTGAAATGTGCAGGGTAAGCAGTATCTTTGGCAAAAGTATTAAGTAAGTCCATCAACAGTTGCCTAAGAGGAACTGTTGATAGACTTTATTAACTTTATTCAACAAAAGTATGCGGTAGGAATAAACGTAATGCTAGAATAACTGCGATAAGCAACAAAGCTAATGTCTTGTAAGAAGACAAACTACTCTGTTGGAGCAGGTTAGTTTGTTTAAGACACTCTACCTTAGTAAAGACGCGGTTAATCGTGTCTTTACGCTTATTCTTTCCCTTATACTAAACCCCATTACTCACCAGCAATAGTGTTGACAGCGACTTGGGTGACAGTAGCGCCACTCTTAATGCCAGTAGCAACGTTGAGAGCGGTTTGGTCTATCTTAGAGCCACTAAGAATACCAGCAGCAACGTTAAGGGCTACTTGGGTGATAATGACGGGCTTAGGAGCGGGGGTGGGGGTGCTGGGTTTGTGAGCGTACTTCTTATACTTCTTCTCAGTACCACCAGACAAACTAGCTTCTTCGGTAGCGGTTAATGCGGTGAATAATGTGCTTTCCATAATCTTAGTTCTCGCTTGATTGTTGAGTTTGAAACTGCGTCGCTTCAAAGTAATTAATATAAACATTTAAAGAGTATATTTAATTACTTTTTTGTCCCGCTAAAAGTATT
>NZ_DASQZC010000495.1:0-3607 GCF_035638895.1 Nostoc sp.
ATTGGACGAATTACCTTCAATATACCTACCTGATTTATATAGGTGGCTCAACGAATCACGTTCTGAGGGCTTCTGCGGTATTATCGGCTTCCAAAATATGGGGCAGCTTGAGAAGAACTACGGTAAAGATATCGCTAAGGCGATCCTTGGTGCTTGCAGCACTAAGTTTATATTCAATCCTGGTGAGAACGAGTCGGCGCAATTGTTTTCCAACTTCTTAGGTGATGAAGAGATTAAGTACGGGTGCGTTCCACTTTCAAGTAATTGGTGACGCTACCAGTTTGAGCATGAGTATAAACGGCTGACTGGCTTTCGATGGTAAACCGTTCAGCCCGAAGAGTTTCAACACCAAGTTCAAAGATACCTGCGGCGATCGCAGTTTCAATCTGCTGACTCAGCAACAATTCAAACCGCTCGAAAATGATATTCTGCATCCCAATTCTCAAAGCTAGCAGCCGATTGAGGAATTGACGCAAAGGTGGTAAATCGATTTTCATCCCGCCCTCATGAGAGGTCAGTGATAATCCGGTCATTTGCTCAAAAGTCCCTAGTGGAACTTCATAAAACCTACCTTGGAAGATTTGCTTAAATAGCTCATACAAAGCGTGTTCGGCGTACTGTGACTCTAGGTTATCTTGTGCTGAGAATATGCCGTTTCCTCCAGTCTGCCTTTGTCCACGGGTGAGTGCGCCCAGGCTATCCAAACGTCGGGCAATGAATGGTGGAAATAAATCTACGTTCACCTCTAACGTTGGTCGTCACTGGGCGGAATATTGGTGCAGAAGCCTGATTCGTCCGGTGTGAGCGCCCCAGACCTTGAATCGCGTTATCTGCCCTCCAACCAGCTTCAAGTAAGTAGTGCGATCGCCGTTTCCGGTTGACGGCGTTCAAATCTGCATGGTAGCTACGACCTGTGCCGCCAGCGTCAGAGAAGATGAGGATTTGCTTCTGGTCGGACATAAATGCAGTGGTTTCAGCAATATTCGCACCAGAACTTCGTGAATCAACAAATAATCGTCCAGCTTCGTCTTTGAGTACCCTTTTGCTTCGTCCTGTAACTTCAGCTACTTGTTTGTGTCCAAAGTGCCACAGCAATTGTTCTAGTGCGCCGGGGATGGGGTCAAGGCTGGCGAGTTTATCTACTAGTGCCGAACGCAACCCAAGTGCAGCTTGAGAAATAACGGGCGAACCATCGGCATTAAAAGCCGGTTCGGAACGTTCTTCCCCGTCTTCACCTGAATGTATCTCATGGAGATGAATCGGAAAAGCGCTCATCAAATAATCCATGACATATTCCCGTGGAGTTAAGTCAAGGTTTAAGTCCTTCCACTCATCCACCGGAATCCCATAGAGTCGGCGCTTGAGTAATTCCTCATTAGTCGAAACTATCTGGATTACAACAGCATGACCAAGGGCTAGATCCTGCTCAATGGCTTGAATCAATTTTGGGCATTTCATCCCGGTCAGCAAATGGTTAAAAAATCGTTGTTTGTGGGATTCAAACTGTGACATGGCGGACATTTTAGCCATACGGTTGTATGTTTTCGCGCCGGAGATATTACACGCTTCTAACGCCTTGTATAAGTTATTGTGGATTATTTGAAAAGCCGAAGCATAACTGTCGTAGATTCTTTCTTGGGTAAGGGTCAAGTCAATTTCCAAGGTATCATATTCGACACCTTCAAAACTGAGACTCCGCGCCAGATATAATCCCAAGGCTTTCAAATCCCTAGCAACAATTTCCATTGCCGCAATACCCCCAACTTCAATGGATTCCACAAAGTCTTCACGAGAGGTAAATGGGAAGTCGCCAGTCTGCCAAAGTCCCAGGCGGTTAGCATAAGATAGGTTGGAAACCTTCGTCGCTCCGGTCGCTGATACGTAGATAACCCGTGCCTGCGGTAATGCGTTTTGCAACCTCAGCCCAACAATGCCTTGCTGGGATGCTGCAACCATACCGAGTTTACCCTCAATAGCCATTGCATTGCCCATACTGTGGCACTCGTCATAGGCGATCGCTCCTTCAAAATCCGCACCAGCCCATTCAACGATTCGCTTGAGCCGACTTTTTCCACCTTTAACAGAGCGCAGAGTGGAATATGTGCAGAACAGAATACCTTGGGAGAATGGGATTAAATCGCCTAGTTTGATATTGCTAAGGTCGATAATGTCTTTTTCATTACCTCCCAAAGCACACCAATCTCTACGTGCATCTTCGAGTAGAGCAGAGCTTTTCGATACCCAAATCGCTTTCCTTCGCCCTTGACACCAGTTATCGAGAATGATTCCCGCGACTTGTCTACCTTTGCCACAGCCTGTACCATCGCCCAGGAACCAGCCGCGACGAAATTTTACGGCATTTTCTTCGCCCTGAGCCGCTACAGTCACATTATCCCAAGAATCGTTCACCAAGTAAGACCCAGACAGAAATTCACAGTGTGTTTGACCTGCGTAAATAACGCTTTCGAGTTGTGCCTCTGACAGCTTGCCTTGTGTGATGATGTTGCGTGGGAGATGTGGTTTGTAAGTAGGTGCTGGTGGTGAGACAAGTGCTAGGGCTGCGCTTTCGCAAAGCAATGAGGGATGTGGTTTTGCACCGTGAATCCGAACTCTTTGCGGTCGGTAGCTTTCGTACAAGGCATCTTTTAAACTGTCTGAGCCACTCCACTCGACCAATTCGTACTCCAGAACTGCCACGTCTGGAATCTCGAAAACTGTTTGTGGTTGATCAGGTACAGTACGCTTTGGCAGCTTAACGACCTTCGCCACCGCAGCCACCGCTTTAGCAGTTGAATGCTGCCACAGAGATCGCTGTGGTAATTGCTCAATCAATGGCAGCAGTTGAGGCAAATCCAAGGTTTCTCTTATGCAAGGAATGTTGCTGGGATTATCCGATGGAACCTTGTCAATGACAGTAATCCGGGTTTCCATCGTTGTCCCATGCAAGGCATAAGCTTTCCCAATGATCCCCACTGAAAGCACAATTCGCGCTTTTTCTTGCCACTTAACAAAAGTTTCTCGCCAAGTGGGATTATCAGGAGAGAACCAGTTAGCAGTGATTGTCACCAGCCGCCCGCCCTCGCATAACCTTTGTAATGCCGAGTTAATATGCCGAGGTGTTGCGTCCGGGTTGCGATCGCTGATCTTGGGAGATGATGAAAATGGTGGATTCATCAGCACTACAGATGCCTCAGTCTTGCCAACTAAGTAATCGTTAATCTGCTCGGCATTCACAGAGAATAGTGGAGTGCCGGGGAATAACCGTCGCAGAATCTTTGCTCTGTCGTCGGCTAGTTCGTTAAGCATCAAACTTGCACCTTGAAGTTTAGCAAACTGAGCTAAAATCCCAGTACCAGCCGATGGTTCTAGCACCAAGTCATTGTTTGTAATTTGTCCTGCCAATGCTACCAAGTAAGCCAATGGCAATGGAGTCGAGAACTGTTGTAATTTTAATTGCTCCTCGCTACGGCGGGTATGTGTGGGGCAGAGCAACTCAAGCCGTCGCAGTTCTTCTAAGGGATTATCAGATAATCCTTGTTGCCGCAGATAGAGAATTAATGCAATCTCAACAGCTTCGTAAGCATCTTTCCACTGCCACTTGCCCTGT
>NZ_DASQZC010000496.1:0-2861 GCF_035638895.1 Nostoc sp.
TAGAACAAACTGGCGCTGATGGTGTGATGTGTTCGCGTGGAACTTTAGGTTATCCATTTTTGGTGGGAGAAATTGATCACTTTCTGAAAACTGGAGAGATGTTACCGTCACCAACCCCAATTCAGCGCTTGGAATGTGCAAAAGATCATTTACAAGCCTTGTGGGAATATAAAGGCGATCGCGGTGTACGTCAAGCCCGTAAGCACATGACTTGGTATGCTAAGGGTTTCGTTGGTGCTGCCGAACTTCGAGGACAGCTAAGTTTAGTTGAAAAAGTAGATCAGGGTTTGGCAATGATTGACCAAGCAATTGAAAAATTGGCTAATGGTTATGAACTTGAAGAAGAAGGGGATGCTAGTTTAGTTATGCTTTAAAAAGTTGATTTTACTGATAGCTTAGGGTGATATTGCTGTTAATCATAATTACCATAGTTCCTCAATGATAACCAGACACATTATCATGATTGGTAACTGACTAGAAACTTATTTTGAAGCCTATGAATCAACCACTACTTCGCTTTGTTGCTAGCAAAAATTATAAAAATCTGTCTTTAGATAAAGTAATAGAGCTAAAAAACCTCAATATATTTATAGGTTCAAACGGTTCAGGCAAAAGCAACTTTATCAGTTGTTTGAAATTTTTAAAAGATAGCTTAACTACTATTCCTGATGAAAGTCGGGGTGTCAGTAGTTTTGAAAATGCAGTTACTCAAATTGGTGCTAATCGGATTTTAGATGGCAGTGTAGCAAGTCCTGCTGTAGTAACACTTGCTTATTGTTTTTCACAATTTTCACAAACTGGTACTCCCGCAAGAAACAGTGGAATTCTTGATTTGAAGATTTATGTTGATAAAAATCAACCAAGAGTTAGCATTTCCGAAGAATGTTTATATAGCGGAGAATATTTACATGAATCAGCTTCATCAAGACCTTTCTATTATTATAAGTTTCATGACAGAGAAGCGGGCAAAGGCGCTGTATCAGTTTATGATAGTCCCGGACAAAATTCCAGTACTCATTTTGAACCTTTAGACAATATAGATACTAATTCTTTGGGGCTTTCTGCTATTCCTCGGCTGCTTGAATATAGCCAATATCCTCCCGAAAGTACACCTGTTCTCAGAATTAGAAGAGACCTTGTTGAATTTATTTCCAAATGGCAATTTTACAATGCCAACAATATGGATTTAAATCAAATTAGAACGGCAGAACCTAAAATAGGAGGAAGTGATATTTATTTATCTTCATCTGGAGATAATTTACCACTAGTTTTAGATAATTTGACTCAGCAAAATATAGACTTCGAGGACAGCATCAACAAGGCAATGAAGTCGATTTTACCAAAAACTCGTCGTCTAAGACCTATACGTTCTGGTCGCTTGTCTCTAACTGTAGAATGGTATTTTCATGATATTAAGGAAGCTTTTTATCTAAATGAAATGTCAGATGGAACTGTCAGAATGCTTTGTTGGGCTACTATATTGCATTCTCCAGTTCTTCCTTCATTGCTAGTCATCGATGAGCCAGAATTAGGATTGCACATATCGTGGATGCCAATTTTAGCAGAGTGGATTAAAAAAGCTGCCGGGAAAACCCAATTAATTATCACCACACATAGTCCGGATCTTTTAGATCATTTCACCGATTGTTTAGAAAATGTTTTTTGTTTTGCTTCAGAAGATAAAACACATTTCTCCATCAGAACACTCTCCAAAGAAATGCTAAATCAAAAATTAAAAGAAGGATGGCAATTAGGTGATTTATATCGTGTTGGCGACCCCAGTATTGGAGGATGGCCGTGGTAGTATGGGTTTTTGCCGGTGGTGGGGAAGCTGAAGTTAGAGGATTAATCCCTTTTTTAGAACAAAATTTCTCTAATTGTAAATTTGAACGAAAAACACCAGTTCGTCAAAAACCTGGGCCTAAGCCTGGTAAGGGAAATAGTTATGGCAGAACAAGTCAAAGCTTAATTGAGCAAATCATTAAAGAACTACCTATTGCCTTAAGATATGAACCAAATAAATGTAATCTAATTTTAGTGTTTGACGATTTAGATTGCCGCACGCCAGAGCTTCAAGAAAATAAAATTTTAGATGCGATATCAACTATACCAGAATGTGCTGATATTAATAAACTTGTTGTGTTTGCTGCTCCTGAACTGGAAACTTGGATTATTGCAGATTGGAATAACTCAATAGCTAGACATCCAGATTTTCGAGGTAGACACGAGCAGATGCGTTACTGGCTTAGTCAGGAAAAAAATATTCCTTTTAATGAACCAGAATCATTTAGTGAATATGATGAAGACAAAGATTGTTGTCGAGAAAAGCTATCACAGGCACTAGTTGATTCAAGTGTTTTAGCTGAATTTGATAGCCTTTCAACACGTTATTCTAAAGGATTGCATACCCCGGCACTATTACAAGACATCCGACCAGATGAAGTTCAACGAAGATGTCCTTTATTTCGCAAACTCTATAACTATCTTAATAATTTTTTTTGTTCTCCATCAAACTATGGTTAAAAGCTGTTGATGCGTTATGCGCTTCGCGCTACTACTTAAAGCTCCAAATAGCTGAAACATAGTCCCCATAAGGTGCGCGAATGGTTTGAAAGTACGATTGCCCTCAAAGTCTTGTATATATGGAGCGTACAGCCTTTTTTGCTCCTGCTCATTTTGTACACCTACCCATCCGCGCATTTGGCAAGAAAATTAGTCTGATTAGCGATCGCTACCTCTATTAAAATAAGCGATCGCCTAATCCTTGCACACCTTAATTTACTAAATCAGGGAATACCTCTTGCACAGCAGGATGTACTAAGCGATGGTTCTGCACGTTTACACCCTTAGCTAATGCTGGG
>NZ_DASQZC010000497.1:0-1809 GCF_035638895.1 Nostoc sp.
TGAGTCCCCGGACACAATGGATACTTTTTAGGGTCAGTTGGTATAATATGTTTCACATCGATCTCCTCTTTCTCTGTGTCTATGGAAACCTCTTCCACTATAAGTTTGATGATTTTTCGGCGTTCATCAAACGTGCATGAGTCGAAGTTTTTGTGCATTTTTGTCACAAAATCGGCAACGTTTTGAACTACGGTTAGTAATGCTTTTCGTTCATCTGCTTGATGTTGTAGAAAATCTACTTCCTGGGTCAGTTTATTGTATTTTGAGGCTATTTTCTCAAGTCTTGACCCGACATCAGTCTTGTCTATTAGGCCTGATTGATAGAGGTCCACCACGCGCTCCTTCTCAATCGTGAGATTTTTTAGTTGGGCTTTTTTGGCGTTCGTCTTTGACTCGTTATCATTGGAGGCCGCCTTGCTAAGTCTGGTCTCATATTCTTCGAGAACTTTACTTGGATCAAGCAGCAATTCCTTCACCGATTCCCAAACCAGTTCGTCAATCGCTTCGACTCTCACTGGGTGCCCCTTGCAGACTCTACCTCCTGGCCAGCGATGACCATCTTGTCCCATGCAGCGATAATAGAGACGCTTATATTTACTGTTCGATGCTGGCTTCCCATAAATAGAGTAGCCGCAAGTCTTACAACGAAGAAGTCCGCTCAGAAGATAGTTATAGCGCTTGTTGTTTCGTGGGGATAGCTTTTGATTTTGCTTAAGTTTGACCTCTGCTATTTTAAAAGTTCTTTCATCAATGATGGCTGGAACTGGAATAGTAATCCAATCGCTCTTTGGGCGATCCCGAGGACTTGATTTTTCACTTCTTAGCGGGTGTTTGCTTTCAATCGCAAGCTTTGTCTTCTTGTCTCTCCGCACTCTCGTGGTTTTACGAAAAGCGGCGTTGCCAGCATATGCAGGGTTTCGCAGCATTCCCCATATCACTGATCTTTCCCAGAACGTCAGACCCGTCCGAGTCTTATACTCTTTTCGGGTAAACTCTCGTGCAATTTCTCCGATGCTGAATTGCTTTATGCAATAAAGCTTGAAAGCCTCACGGACAATCTTTGCTTCTTCAATATGGATCACATAAGCTGCCTCACAGCCTTCAGAAACCTTCTGATAATAATACCCAAATGGGGCACCGCCTAAAACGTTGACTTTGCCTTTTTTTGCGGCAAATAGCTTTCCACGCCTCGACCTCTCAAGAATTTTTTCCCGCTCATATTCGGAGATTACTCCCTGAATTTGAAGGAGCATTTGATCTTCTGGGGTATCACCTATCTCACGGTTGTAGAAAACTACTGACACACTGAGGCGCTTCAATTCATCTATCAGAAGAATCTGATGGGCGCTTTTTCGTGAAAGGCGATCGGGGCTTAAAACATAGACCTTATTAACCTTTCCATGAAAGGCCTTATCCCGTAACTTGTCAAGGCCTGGGCGTTCTAGCGTAGTTCCACTTACACCGTCGTCAACAAAGAAAAGGTCAGGGTCGACAACATCGCCCTTGCTGATAGCGAACTCTTTGAGGGCTAATATTTGAGATTCAATCGTTCGTTCCTGAGCTTGTTTTTCGCTCGATACCCTTGCGTAGAGGCCTATTCTCATCCCTTGCATCTTTTACCTCCTTGCTTTTGACTTGGATGGTTTCAGCAGGGATGATCTGTTCGTACGCTGCTTCAAGCCTCTCTTCTCTACCGAAAACGTAGATGCTTTCAATCGTGATTTGCCACTTGGGCTTTCGTTTTTGCTTGGGCATGGAGCTTCCCCGGAGCAACCTTGAGTCTTGGAGTCCATGACTCCCCACCGGTAA
>NZ_DASQZC010000498.1:0-4169 GCF_035638895.1 Nostoc sp.
TGAGTTTGTTATTGCCACCTTTAGAAAGTGGAATGAAATGGTCAATGGTTAGCGAATATGTTGTGAGTGCGACTTCACACCAAAAGCACTTCATGCCGTACTTTTCAATCAGCAGGGATTTACGATATTGCATCTGTCTGGGAGAATGTCGCTTGTGTCGGCGCAAGCTAACTGGACTATCCATGTTCACCCGTCACATCTGCGCTTTTCTTGCAGATAAGCAGGCTCGAACAAGGAAGCAAGCCGCGTCTGTGCTTTTAGAGTGGAGAAATGCGTAATTCGCTAAACCATCCAGCAACTCATCAAAGGTCAAACCCTGCTTTTCAAGGGTGGCGACAATTTCAGCCGTGATGTTGCACACGAAGTCATACCTATGTTCTGTGACTGCTATGCTCAGAGCGTCGGTTAATTGATTCATAGTTATCTCCTGTTGTCGCCCCGATGACAGATGGTATTTTGGCTGCATTCGTCGTTGGTAGCTTGTACGGGAGGGGTAAAAGACAGCACGAGAAATAGAGCTGCGCTTGCAGCTATAAGAGAAGTTTTCAGTTTCATAAAATTCTGTTGATAAAACTTTGGTGGAACTAGGCTAAAGTCTCGGCTTGATGTGGCGATTGGATATGTTGCATCCAGTTTTGAATTACTTGCACCTCATCAGCACCCTTAGCTACTACAGCAGCTACGTGCTTGAGGTAACTGTTTTGGGCATGATTGGGATGGTCGATTTTGTCTGATGCCCAAGCTAAACACATGGTTTTGATTAGTTCATCAACTAAGCTCACCTCAAGCTGACTTGGGCGCTCAACATTCTGAAATTGCAACCACTCCACAATTAAGTCGCGGGGGTAGCCCAATATTTCACGAATTTGTTTAACTCGTAAGTCTTGTGGATGTACTACAGTCTTTGCCGTTCCATTGGTAGAAGAACCTTTAATAAGCATTCGTCCCCTAGTCTCAGGTTTCTTTTCTGATGCGGCGTTACCATCGTTATCCTCATCAGCTGCTACAGAAAGAATTGCACACAAGCTATAGCGCCGCGCATAAGTTAGCGCAGAACCAATTTTTTGTGGATCGCTCGTTTCTGGCAGAGGAAAAACACTGCTCGTAAATTCTCCCGAATCATGGTAGAGGCGCGTTTCCAGTACGGTTCTACCATCAACAATCCCAACTAATTGAATTATCGCTAGCCCATGAGTATTAAGAGCCGGAGTAACAGCGTCTAGCACTGAATCTAAATCGGCGTACTGTGATTTGTAATGAGGGTTGGTTTTATTCTTGTGAATGGGCTGAAATTCAGCTTTAGCTTTGATGAGTGCAGAAATTAGTTTTTGCATTTTTTACAATTCCTTTAATATTTTTAGGTGGGACACTGCCCACCCAGTTGCTTACGCTGCAAGCAATTCCATGCTTTCGTTCACAACGCTTACACTCGGTGAAGTTAATTTTTCCAGTGCAACAATAGCTTCTTTTGCACTCCAGTACTTCACTTCACTACCACACTGCCAGTAATAAGTAGTAGGTGCATTTTCCCAAACTTCCTCGGAGTTTCGCACCTTAAATAAAATCCCCAGTGGCTCAGTCCCGTTGTAAGCGTTGTAAGCAGTTTGAGTGTCAGTTTTAGCTAGATATTGAAGACGGTATTCATCCACTGGCGTACACAAATCCACCGCACGAGTACCACGATAATTACAGTTTCCACATCCATGACCGTTACAGTCTGGGCAGATGGCAGCAGGAGAGATCCATTTCGGTACGGTGCAATCCCATTCAGCAGGTGGGGAAATTTCTTGAGCTTGCTGAGAAACATTTTTCTCTAATTCAACTTGAGCAACTGCAAGATCATTTACTTTCTGAACTTGGGAAGATTGATGAGTGACAATCGCATTCACCCAAGCACTCTTAAAGCGTTTGTCTGCAACCTTAACGCTTGCACCGATTTGGGCGTAGATGGTTTTTAGTTCAAAAAGTGATTTGGCTTGAAGCTGTTCAACTGTGTACAATTGATGCATGATAAATCTCCTGCTTAGGGGGGTTTTGGCAAAAGGCGATCGCTTATCTTTCCAGGAGCAGCGATCGCTTTTTGTTGTCTGTATTTACTGTATGACAATTTGATGCACATTGTCAAGACAAATGTACGCACAAAATAGTTGCTTAACCATAGGATCTAGATTATTGTGTTAGTACAGTTGTCGTCACAACTTCGTATTGATAGGCTGAAGTTAGACGACCCATAAAGGAATCCGGCAAAAGACTATGACGGCAGATAATAGGTTAATGGTGCGAATTAGCACCGAGAAAAAAAATGCGTTTATTAACAGAGCAAAAATTGAAGGAAAAAATGCAACAGAGGCTCTGTTGGCGCTGATCGACAAATATATCGGGCAAGGAGAAAACCAAGGTGATGAGCTAGAGGAAATTCGCCAACGCCTCAAGACTCATGAGGCTGAAATATTGTCCCTCAAGCAAAAAATGGAGCAAGAAGTGGGGGAATCGGCCGCCTGAGGGAGGAGAATGAATCTCTCAGGCGATGGCGTACTCACATACTGCAATCAATAAAAGAAGACCCGCCAAACGATAAGTAGGCGGGTTTTGTTTATGTAATTCAGATTGTGTTACTTATGTTAGTCTAATTGTAATGACAATGCATCTGAAATTGATGTATTCTTAAAAAAGATCGCCATTCTCGCAGTGGCGATCACTCTCAAAACAAAAAACCTGTAGCGGTCACTACAGGCAAATCTACAAAAAAGTATATGTCCAATTTAACATTCACCCAACACCTAGCGTTGTCTCTGTACGAGAGGGATGAAGGCGATCGCAAGTTCACAAGGGTTTTTCATTTGTGACACGCAATGGAAAATCTAGTTTCCATTGTCCATCGGCAGGAAAGTCGCAGTATACAGTAACAGTTTTGGCAACAAAGTCGTAAACAACATCTTTGACTATAAAACCCCACTGATAGTCGATATTGCTTTCCTCGTTCCGCATCGGCAAAATAAGTGTTTCGCCAATTCTAGGAATCCACCTAGAAGTAGGTAGATCAACAGCAAACTCCATGTCATCAGAAAAACCGCTACCGACAAGAATATGGAGCGGAAAATCTTGAGGATTTATGTGGAGAAAAGGCGTGGACAAGCCAAGCATACTACCCCCTAAAAATTCCTAAAAATTCACCAACTACACGAATCAAAATTAAAGATCCGATTATGCCGAGCGCCACTTTTAGCGACAGTTCTTTGCTAAATTTTGCAAAATCTTTTCTAAATTCACTTATCTCTTGACGCAAAGCAGCCAGTTCATCAACTGCTGGATTGCTTTGCTTTGGAGGTGGAACAGGCTGCAAGGGTCTTTTTTGAGGATTAGTCATATAAGTTTGCTATGTTAACTCTCTGCTTATGACACCCAAAAAAGACGCATAAATCACCGTTTCTGAAAAATTTTTCATAAACCATGACCGCTCAAAATATCACCCCATTGCAGTTGGGGCTAATTTCTTTCGCCTATACAAAGGAGATAAGGCAATGAATAGAGGGTTTACGCTTGAACTTGCTCAACAGTTACACGACAGCAACCAGATTGTAGATTTTGATTGGGCTTGGCAAGTGCTTGGATATAGCCGAAAAGACAACGCCAAGAGAATGCTTACTGGATACTTTGAGGCAAAGTTTGATTATTTCATACAACTTCCAGAGGAATTGCCAGAAGCCTTGCCCCATGATATTTTCCTCACTTCTGAGGAAAACTCTAAATCAGGTAGACCCGCAGAAAAAATCTATTTGACAGTGGAGTGCTTCAAAGAGATGGGGATGCTGGCTAAGAGTGAAGAGGGTAAGCAGATCCGCAAATATTTTCTGACTTGTGAAGCGATCGCAAAACAATCAGTAAAAGCAATTCCAGAGCTACTAGAAAAATTTGAACAACAAGGTAAAGTGATCGCCCTCCTTCAATCTCAAATACAAAACTTGTTGCCTATATCAGCTGACTTCACACCGCCTGGATGGGATGCCAAAACTTGGGATTCTTTGCCACCACAGGATAAACGGCATTTCAAGTTTATGTTTCGTCGCCGCTCTTTTCGCCCTGGCAATGAAACTGAGGTCAAACTATTACCCGCTATCAGTCATCAAATGAGGCTTCAGCAAAGGACTGAGGTTGAGCGACTGATTGGT
>NZ_DASQZC010000499.1:0-2166 GCF_035638895.1 Nostoc sp.
CGAAATACTAGATATCATAACCACAATCGCCGTTTATAAGTTTTCGACCTTGAGTAGAGAGGAAGTTGAAGCAATGTTAGGACTGACTTTAGAGCAAACAAGGGTTTATCAAGAAGCGAAAGCCGAAGGTCGAGAAGAAGGTCGAGAGGAAGGTCGAGAGGAAGGTCGAGAAGAAGGTCGAGAAGAACGAGAAGCTGAAATGTTGAAACTTACCGTGCCTTTGTTACTAAAAACAGGGATGAATCTGGAGCAGATTGCTCAACACCTCAATGTTGATATAAAAGATGTCCATAACGCTGCACAGTCAAACACATAGAATGAGGAAGGTGAAGCTATGCTGGGACTGACCTTGGAACAAACAAGGGTTTATCAAGAAGCGAAAGCCGAGGGTCGAGAAGAAGGTCGGGAAGAAGGTCGGGAAGAAGGTCGGGAAAAAGGTCGAGAAGAAGGTCGAGAAGAACGGGAAGCTGAAATGTTGAAACTTACCGTGCCTTTGTTACTAAAAACAGGGATGAGTGTGGAGCAGATTGCTCAACACCTCAATGTTGATATAAAAACAGTCCAGATTACCGCACAGTCAAGCACATAGAATGAGGAAGTTGAAGCTATGCTGGGACTGACTTTGGAACAAACAAGGGTTTATCAGGAAGCGAAAGCCGAAGGTCGAGAAGAGGGTCGGGAGGAAGGTCGAGAAAAAGGTCGAGAAGAACGGAAAGCTGAAATGTTGAAACTTACCGTGCCTCTATTATTAAAAACAGGGATGAGTGTGGAGAAGATTGCTGAACACCTCAATGTTGATATAGAAGATGTTCAGCTTGCCGCAAAGCAAAACACATAGAATGGTCATTTCATAATCTGTTGTCATATTTTTGCAAAATGAGGAGAGCTTGATTAAAATCTTAAATTGCCTTTTTATGCTTTTCAAAGCGATCGCACCAAAATGTGACTGATTTAAAATAGCTACAGAGGTAGGAGAACAATGCTTGATTCTGTAAGAGCTAGGAGAGCGATCGCCTCAAAGAAGCAAATAGTAAAAAGCAATAAATAGGAATTGTTTATGTTCCAGATAGCCATTTTTCTTGTACATTAGCTTTCTGAATAGGTGCGGAAGAACTCTCGCGCCAGAGAGTTAACAGCCTTTGAAGGTATTGCCTACCTTCATAATCTGTTCTGGCAGCGTCAAGTAAATTACTAGCAATCCATTTTGCGGCTGTATCCTCTTCTTTAGTAAGTAGACATAAACAAGATGTAATAGCCTTTATATACCAAGTTCCAACTTCAGAATTGTAGAATTCCACTATTTGCTGTTTTAAACTTGTAAAATCCCTAGTTCCATCAGGATGTAGAAGAAGTGCTATCATTGCTGCTGCTCTAATACTTGGAGCTAAAGTCAAGTTTTTAGAAATTTGACTCAAAGAAGAGGCTTCCTTTACCATTTCAGAAATTATTTTACTAGTATATTCAAGCTGTTCGTCAATCCCTTTACTACGAAAAGCATTTTTGTGCCTTATAAGTAAATTCAGTAAAGATTTTATTATATGGGGTAGTAAAGGAGCTTCTAATGGCAGATTTAACTCAAAAGGGGAAAAATTAAATAAGAATGTATCTTCACATATAATTTCTAAAGATGCTATTAATAAAGCACTACGCAATTCATGTTCGCGCTCAGGCATTTCTTTTATAAACTGTCCCCAGATCGCTGGATAGCCAGATATAACTTTGGGGTTTTCTATAACCTTGTCAATAATTAGATTTACAATTTCATCACCATTAAAAACTTCTTCTTGTTGCCACAAAAAAATAGCAGCAAATGGATAGTCATTTACTAAATTTTTCCATAAATCTAGGCTTAATTGTTTTCGTAGATGTGGAATAAAATGTGGACGTTGTACGAAAGACAATTCAATCTGTTGATTCTCAGATAATTCTTCAAAATTTTGATAACTTATATTATTTAAGTATTGATTTTCTTTTGTCAGAGAGTTCGGGTTATTTATTAATATAGATAGTCCTAACATTGACAACAAAGTATTAAACAAATGCTCACCTTTATCTGAAAAGCAACTTCTAATTTCCGATAAAATCAAACGCTGTTTTTCCTTACTATAACGAGCAATCAAATAGATTAACTGCAACAGTTTGGGAGTGTTATCAAAGTTATCTAAA
>NZ_DASQZC010000500.1:0-15121 GCF_035638895.1 Nostoc sp.
TAGGCAAACTCCGCCACAGCGTACTAGGGAGTGTCAAATATTCCCTAATGAGGTACAGCTACTTGTGCATCGGCTACCTGGGTATTGTCAGCAACAATTTTGCGGAATAAATCGCCTTCAATTGTTTCCTGTTCTATTAACAAATCTACTAAACGCTCCAAAACTATGCGGTTTTCTTGCAACAGTTCTATTGCTCTAATGTAGGATTTGTTAACGATTTCGCGCACCTGTGAATCAATTTTGGCGGCAATTTCCTCAGAATATTCTGATTTATTCATCCAGTCACGTCCCAAAAATACCTCTCCACTCTGATTTTCTAGTGACAATGGGCCTAATTCTGACATCCCGAAGCGTGTCACCATCTGCCGCGCCATTCCTGTAACTTGTTGCAGGTCATTGCCTGCACCTGTAGTAACTTCTGGCTTACCAAAAACAATTTCCTCGGCGGCGCGACCACCCAAAGTAGCAGTAATCCTGGCTTTGAGTTGGGAACGCGAAATTAATCCCTGTTCTTCGTTGGGAGTAAACCAAGTTAATCCCAGTGCTTGTCCCCGTGGGATAAGTGTAACTTTTTGCACAGGGTCATGCCCTTCCAAGAATGTGCCAACTAAAGCATGTCCAACTTCATGATAGGCAATCAACCGCTTGCTCTTGCTGTCTACTAAGGCGGTACCTTCCATACCTGCAACGACTCTATCGACAGCAGCATCAATTTCTAAAAGGGTGACAGCTTCTTTGCGTCTCCTAGCGGTGAGAATGGCAGCTTCGTTGAGTAAGTTGGCTAAGTCTGCGCCAGTAAAACCAGGAGTGCGACGAGCGATCGCTTCTAATGATACGCTAGGATCAATTTTCTTATTCCGCGCGTGGACTTTCAAAATTTCCAGTCGCCCTTTGAGATCGGGTGGATCGACCATCACTTGTCTGTCAAAGCGTCCCGGTCTGAGTAACGCTGTATCTAAAACATCTGGGCGGTTAGTGGCAGCAATAATAATAATGCCTGTGTTACCTTCAAAACCATCCATTTCGGTGAGCAGTTGATTGAGGGTTTGTTCGCGCTCGTCGTTACCGCCACCGATACCAGCACCCCGTTGTCTACCTACTGCGTCAATTTCATCGATAAATATTAGACAAGGGGCATTTTCTTTGGCTTTCTTGAAGAGATCGCGCACGCGAGATGCACCTACACCAACAAACATTTCCACGAATTCTGAACCGGAAATGCTGAAAAATGGTACACCTGCTTCACCTGCGATCGCTTTTGCTAGTAAAGTTTTACCAGTACCCGGAGGGCCAATTAACAACACTCCTTTGGGAATACGTGCGCCTACTGCGGTAAATCTTTCAGGCTGTTTCAGGAAAGTAACAACTTCTTCGAGGTCTTCTTTAGCTTCTTCAACCCCGGCTACATCTTCAAATTTTACGCCAGTTTTTGCTTCCATTTGGAAGCGAGCTTTGGATTTACCAAAATTCATGGCTTGGCTAGAAGCATTAGTAGAGCGACGCAGGAACAATAGCATTAGAGCTACCAGTGGCAAAATCCACATGAGATTGATCAACAGTCCAACAGCAGCTCGACTATTAGCTGAGGAAACTTCGCCAAAATCAACATTCTTATCTTTGAGGATGTTAATTAACTCTGTGTTTTGTGCCAGAAGTCTCACCTGTTGCGGTGGTGTATCAGCTTTTTGCCCTTTAAGATAAACCTTTGCTAGCTGTTCAGTTTCGTCAAGCTCTACTTTTTGGATTTCTCCCGCCTTCGCTTTCTTGATCAAGTCACCATAATTTAAAGAGGTGCTTTCTGCCTTTTGTGCCAAGACAGGAGTACTCCCAAAAATTCCTGGTAACATAATCAAACTAGCTGCAATCGCACCAACCCAAGCACCACGCTTTGGCGACTGTCTTTTTATCAATGGTTTTTTTCCCAAATTTGTCATAATAATTACCCTTTGTCTGCTGGCACAAGTTGAGCTATGGTTTTATGCCTATTCTTCTACCAAAAATTGTAATAACTGGAAATTACACTTTTCTTATCTAGTCTAACTTCCACACTAGGTATTGGGGATTTGGGATTGGGGATTGGATATTAGGGATTGGGGACTGGGTATTAGACATTAAGATTAAAATAATTCTTTCCCAACCCCCAGCCCCTAGTCCCCAGTAGATATTAATTTGACACATTCTGACACAAATCGCTAATATAAGCATAGTCATAACGATTCCGTTTTTTCATAAATCTGGTAATAGTAGCTAGTAAATAGTTTGTGAGTTAATTAATTATGGTGAGAATTGTTGGCATTGGTGGTAGTTTAAGACCCAACTCCTATACCCAGGTTGCTTTACTTCTAGCAGTGCAAAGGGTAGAAGCCCTTGGAGCAGAGGTAGAAATTATTGATTTAAGACAGTTGCAGCTACCGTTTTGTACTGGCGCAAAGGAGTATCCAGAGTACCCAGATGTTCAGCGCTTGCAAGATACAGTCAGCCGCGCCGATGGATTAATTTTAGCGACACCTGAGTATCATGGTAGCCTTAGTGGTGTCCTGAAAAATGCCCTAGATTTGATGAGCTTTGAGCAACTGTCTGATAAAGTGACAGGATTAATCAGCATATTAGGGGGTCAGTCTAATAGTAATGCTTTAAACGACCTACGGCTAATTGTCCGATGGGTGCATGGTTGGGTGATTCCAGAACAAATTGCGATCGGACAAGCCTGGGGTGCTTTCAGTCCTGAAGGCAAGCTAGTAGATGAGAAGCTTTCGCAAAGATTTGACCAATTTGCTCAGAGTTTAGTTGATAACACTCGCAAGTTGCGGGGTGTAAATTAGTTAAAGCTTTACTTACGCTACTCGAATTTAATGGTAGCAATGCTTTAAATCACCTACGGCTAATTGTCCGTTGGGTAAATGGTAAGGTGATTCCAGAACAAATTGGGATCGGACAAGTTTGGGTAAAGCTTTGCCCAATCTAGACTCAACTCAATTAATGAAGTCGAGTTAGATATTGGTGCAATATGAAAACTTGAGCCGCATCTATACATGAAAGTACGCCATAAAAAATGTAGGGTGAGCAAAATTTTGCCCACCCCATAAAACTAAACTTAATTATCTGTGCGCTTTTCTCAAAGACGCACGTTAATGATGATGGTGGTGATGATGGTGATCTCCAGCGAGTTGGGGATTAACTGCCAAAGTTTGCTCTGACAACAACTCTGCAATATGAGCATCAGCCCATTGGGCCACCATTGCCATAAATTCTGGATGATCGTTAACGCAAGCCATTTGCACGTAGTTCGTACCAGGATGCTGTTTTTCCAAAGCATGGATGATATGGTGTACATCCAATAAAGTTTCGTGGTTTTCTGTGGCAAAGCCAATTGGCATAAAAATTACCACTTTTGCGCCCAGTTGAATCAGGTTATTTGCCGCTTGCTCTGCATTTGGCTGTGTCCAATCAATTAGGGGCGTGTCGTGGTTGAGCCAACCCACCGAGATTAAAGGATAACGATTAATCAACTTATCCCGAATTAAATCGTACATTGCTTCACTTTCGGCAATTCCAGAAGTAAAGCCTTTAGCTTTGTGGGGACAGCCGTGATTCATTAACACAATAGCGATTTGAGAAGGTAGATAAGCTGCGCCTAACTCAGCAATTTTCTCCTCAACCAGATGAGCCATCAAATCGATGTAAGCTGGTTCGTTGAAGAAAGAAGGAATGTAGCGTTGTGCTTTAACCCAGTGTTCTTCACCATCAGCCAACTCAACAAGAGCATTGTTAACTTGCTCGATCGCAATACCACTGGTAAAGATAGAATCAACAACCAGCAGTGGGTAGATTAGTAGCTTCTCGAAGCCTTGGTTTTTAATTTCTGCTAAAACTTGATTAGGTAGAAAAGGGGCGCAGAAGTTGAAAGCCTTGAAAACTTGGACTTTATCACCCCATTTTTCTTGTAAATTCTTTTCGATACCAGCCCGTTGCTGTTCAAAGATGGCATTGTGTGGAGAAATAAAATCGTGGTGTGTGTGTCCCCACTCATGGCGGTCAAATAGCGCCAAAAGCTTTGCCAAAGGGGGATAAATCCAGGTCGGCACTGGTGCAAATTTTGCTGTAAGTAGATTTAAAGCCTGTTCGTTATAGTTGGCGAAATCTTCGTAGCTTTCGACTTCGCCGTAGCCCATAAGCAATACGGCTACACGGTCTTTACCTGATAGATGCTCGTGAGTGTGTTGTACTTTTTCCGGCGTGGCAACCACAATCAGTTCCTCAATATAACCAGAGTGCAGAGAATTTAAAGTTAGGGAATACCTTAAATATTTCCCTTACTACTAAAATAGTATCCTATCCAGGGGGATAGGATAGGTGTAAAAATTAAAATAATACATCAAAATATGTACTACAACTAATATTTTATACTAATCAGTTCTTATCTAGTCACGCCGATTACCATTGTGGACTTAGGAAAAATTTAATATAGAAGCAGTTTACTCAAAAGACTTTAAGTCTGGAGCTAACCAAGTTTGACGAGCTTCCCAAGACATAATTAAACGCTCACTGTAGTATACACGAAATATACTTTTTTGCTTACCGTAAATAAGTATGAAGTCATTGATTAGTGCTAAGACAGACCTATTGCGATTATCAGTAAAAAAGCGACGTGCGATGGTTATCCAAAAGAGAGTAAAAGTTTCATAATATCCACCGCTAATGCTAGTTGCGATCGCATTGCATTGTTTGTAATAGACATCTCCGAAAATGAATGTAGAGACGTTGCATTGCAACGTCTCTACAAGGGTTTCAGGTAATGCATAATTAATTTCTGGAGATGTCTAATGCTGAATTCCAGTACAGATACTTACAATTGCTTCTGCCTCAGAGTACGCAGAGACATACTACATAGCAATAGTGAGGTGAGTAGCGTGGTTCCAGTTAGCCCGAGGCAAGGTACAGGCTTCAAATTCTTGAACTAGCGTAACTATATCCTCATCAGTTTGGTAAAACTCAGCTTTAGCTTTGCTACGTATCACATTTATATCCTGACGATATCAGGTAGTCTTTTATAGTCAAAATAGTGCAACGACTTAACCCAATGTTTAATTGCTCACAACTTCTCATTAAATATCTGCTATTAAATTTACTCAGGATTAATAACACATATTTCAAAAACAATCTGCTCTTACATTTTATTGACACCCACAAACACTTTCAAGCTCTAAAAGCTAAAAGTATTTGTGATGGATTTTACACCCATCTAGTTAAAATAGTAACTCATGACCTGGAAAGCCCGTCTCCTTGACAAGACAATAGCTTTATACTTAGTAGTTCCCTGCTCTTTCTTTCTAGCAGTAGTCGAACCACTTGTTAGCAGTGCTAACCAAGAATCAAAGCACACGGACAAATACTATCCGCACTCGCTCCCTCTAGGAAAGCCTTACTTGAGGGAATCACGGGTATCGAATGAGATGGCGCGTGGTCTTACCCACACGGTTATTGTTAGGGGCAAACAGTCAGACCGTGACGTATATACAGTCGATGTGACATTCCAAGCCACCCAACAAGCAGCTCAAACTGCTGCTAATTTGTTGAAAGCTCAAGGATACCAGCCTCGGCTAGAGCCAATACTGCGACGAGCGCCAGATGATCCGGAAGTTGGCCCGCTCGGTTATTTAGTCCGTGTTGGCGCTTTTAATACAGAAGCTCTTGCTATTAATTTACGAGATCAACTTGCATCTGCTGGATATTCAGGGCTGCGAGTTGTTAACACAGCAGAAGACGGAAAAGAAACAACTGGGCCGTGGGTTGTAAATGTACTGGAGATCGACCTAAATCAATTTGACCTTAAACTTGCTCCCGCACTCGCTACTAAAATTGTCCCTGGTAATGAACCTTTGACCCAGCTTTCTACTCGAACATTGGCTTTAGCAGCAGTGAACGGAGGATATTTTGTCATTGGAGCAAACGATGGTACTCCAGGCGACCTAGCAGGTATTTCGATTATTAAGGGAAAGGTGGTGAGCGAGGCAGTTAATGGCAGAACGAGCCTTATCCTCCCTGACCGTTCTGGTCGAGATGCCCGTATAGCTGCTCTCACGTCTAAAACTACTGTAATAGCAAAGGATGGTGCAACACGCGAGGTCGATGGATTGAACCGCAAGCCTGGTCTGATTCGAGGTTGCGGTGGTCTAGGTGGAGATATTCCTACTGAAAAGTCCAAGCATGACTTTACTTGCACAGATAGCAGCGAGCTAATTCAATTTACACCGATCTTTGGCCAAACTACAGAGCCAGGGGAAGGAGCGGAAGTCGTACTTGATGCATCAGATCGAGTGATCGAGTTTCGACAGCAGCGAGGAGGCCAGATCCCCAGCAATGGTTCAGTTTTATCAGGCACTGGTGATGCTGTTGAGTGGTTGCAGAATCACGCGAAACTAGGCTCAAAAATTGACATTAATACTCGTGTTTTAGCTAATGGAGTGAAAGTACCAATAGAAAAGGCTCTGGGAGTTATCAATGGTGGGCCAAGGTTGGTACGTAATGGAAAAATAGATATTACTGCTTTCACAGAAGGATTTCACTGGCAGGAGAATCCCGAATTTTACTACAGATTTGGAGTCCGACGTAACCCTCGGACACTAGCTGGAATTACGGCAACAGGAAAGCTACTTTTAGTTACAGTTGACGGCCGTCAGCCAGGATGGAGTGTGGGCGCGAGTTTTGAAGAAAGCGCTCGGATTATGCGATCGCTAGGAGCAACCGATGCTCTCAACCTCGATGGCGGTGGCTCCACAACCATAACTATTAATCAACAGCTGATTAACCGTCCGTCTGATTCCACTGGAGAGCGGCCAATTGCCGATGCTATTGTCATCCAAAAGAGAATTGACACTCCCACACGTTGAATAACTCGCCGCAGTTCCCACGCTCAAGGGTTAGTTTGACATTTCAAAATGATAATCATTATGAGGGAGAGAACTTATAGTTAGGACAACAAAACATCTCAGTAAATGGCGAAACCTTGATTTGGCGCTGCACTTAACCCAGTGCATAACTGCAAAATTATACCTTTCGGGACTTTTAAAACATCCTCTAAGCTGACTTATATAGAACCTATCCCACTATTCTAAAAATCCCTACTTCTTTTCGTAAAATGTGCTTGAAAACCTTAATTTTTCATTTTAAGTTCTCAATAAGCTTAAGCTTCATAGCACAAATATTATTAGTGGGATAGGTTCATAAGAAGTCTAATGCCCGATGCCCAATTTTCGGAATAGAGAGATGAGTATAATTATTTGCCCTGGAATACACGATCCAGCATTCACCCAATCCTTTCTATCGGGGTGGTTAGATATTTATAATGGCTCAATTTCTCCAAATACCGCAAATATACTGATTTATCCAGGTCAAGATTTTTCGAGTTTATCAGCCTTGCATATTTTGCAGTTTTTGCGCGTTAACCTAGCTCACCGCAGGTATCGCTTGACCGACTCCTTAAAATCACCAATTATATTTATTAGCTTTAGTGCTGGCGTAGTCGGGGCAATAGGGGCAGCGCATTTGTGGCAACTTTTGGGTGGTCATGTCAAAGCGTTTATTGCTATAGATGGATGGGGAGTACCACTACAGGGTAATTTTCCTATTCACCGGATGAGTCATGATTATTTTACGCATTGGAGTTCTTCTTTGCTAGGTTGTGGGCAAAATAACTTTTATGCAGAGCCAGCGGTCGAGCATTTGTGCATCTGGCGATCGCCCCAAATTGTACAAGGTTGCTGGGTAGATTCATCCATTGAAATTATTCCACCCAAAGGTCGTCTGACAGCAACTGAGTTTTTGCTTATGCTGTTAAGGCACTATGAAGCAAATTAATCCGGACAATGGAGTAAGTAAACAGGAGTTAGTCATTAGTCATTGGTCATTAGTTCCCCGACTCCCCACTCCCCATCTACCCAAAGAAAGTATCTAAATGTTTCCAACTGAACCAGCTGCTGTTAATAACGGGTTTAGCGCACTGCTAAAAAACCGTGCTTTTATGCTCCTGTGGATTGGGCAATTGGTGTCCCAGTTAGCAGATAAGGTCTTCTTCGTTTTAATGATTGCTCTGCTGGAGAACTACTCACCGCTTCCTGGGTTGGCACAAAACTCGATGTATTCAACCTTGATGCTGTCGTTTACAATACCAGCAATTTTGTTCGGCTCTGCCGGTGGTCTCTTTGTTGACCGCTTGCCAAAAAAGCTGATTATGATCGGCTCAGACATTGTGCGTGGACTGTTAACACTGTGCCTTCCCCTTTTGCCACGAGAATTCCTGATTCTGTTAATTCTTACTTTTGCCATTTCCACGGTGACGCAGTTTTTTGCACCAGCTGAACAAGCAGCCATTCCTTTGTTGGTGAAGCGAGAAAATTTGTTGGCAGCCAATGCGCTCTTTAGCAGCACAATGATGGGAGCTTTAATTGTTGGCTTTGCTATAGGAGAGCCGATTTTGAGTTTGGCGAAAAGCTTGATGGGAGAACAATACGGTCAAGAGATTGTAGTTGGCGGATTATACATATTATCGGCTGCGATCATGCAGCCAATTAAGTTTAAAGAACCCAAATCAAAAGAGCATCAAGCATCAAATCACCTTTGGGCTGAATTCACCGAAAGCCTGCGTTATCTCAGGAAAAACCCTTTGATATTGAACGCCATGCTGCAACTTACAACTTTATATTGTGTGTTTGCAGCCTTAACGGTGCTGACAATTCAATTAGCCGAAGAATTTGGTTTACAAGAAAAACAGTTTGGCTTTTTCTTGGCAGCAGCAGGCGTGGGTATGGTATTGGGTGCGGCGATTTTAGGCCATTGGGGTGATAAATTGCATCATAAACCCCTACCTTTAATTGGATTTTTGATAATTTCACTAGTTTTAGGGGTGTTCACTTTTACGCACAACTTATTATTGGCGCTCGGACTCTGTGCATTTTTGGGTGTAGGTGCTTCCCTAATTGGCGTACCCATGCAAACTTTAATTCAACAGCAAACACCATCTACTATGCACGGTAAAGTATTTGGCTTTCAAAATCATGCCGTTAACATCGCTCTGGCGTTACCTCTGGCCATTACTGGGCCATTAACTGATGCTCTGGGCTTGCGAACTGTGCTGGTAGCAATGAGTATTGTTGTCGTAGTTGTCGGTGTTTGGGCTTGGAAAAATACCCGCAAAGTCTTGCAAAACGTAATTTAATTAATGTAGGCTAATAATCTAGCTTTATATTTAATATAAAAATTAATAAGATTTTGATTGAAGTTTTCAATTAAAATGAAATCTTAAATACAGAATTCAACATTAATTTTAGCTATAGTCTGAGGTTTGACCGTGCGTTCACAAAGTGTCTCCGCAGGAGAATCGCTTTCTCAAATCAGTTTCCCACAAACCGAGAATCACAAACAGTCTCGTCCTTCTAGCCCCCCAGTCGTGCCCAAACGTGCATCTGGCGGTTTTGCTCTGCTTGACAGCCTTCATCGCCACGGCGTTGATTATATCTTTGGTTATCCTGGTGGGGCAATTCTACCAATTTACGACGACCTGTATAAGGTGGAAGCAACTGGTGCTATGAAGCACATTCTGGTGAGACACGAACAAGGCGCAGCCCACGCCGCCGATGGTTACGCCCGTGCAACTGGAAAAGTAGGAGTATGCTTTGGTACTTCGGGGCCAGGGGCAACTAACTTAGTGACAGGCATCGCCACCGCCTACATGGATTCAATCCCAATGATTGTAGTCACGGGACAGGTAGCACGCCCATCGATTGGTACAGATGCGTTTCAGGAAACCGATATTTACGGGATTACACTACCAATCGTCAAGCACTCTTATGTAGTGCGTGACCCTAAAGATATGGCGCGAATTGTCGCCGAAGCCTTCCACATCGCTAGCAGTGGGCGTCCGGGGCCAGTTTTGATTGATGTCCCCAAAGATGTAGCTTTAGAAGAATTTGACTATGTGCCTGTAAAACCAGGCTCAGTGAAGTTACGCGGTTATCGTCCCACAGTGAAGGGAAATCCCCGGCAGATTAATGCTGCGATCCAGTTGATTACTGAAAGCCGCCGTCCTCTACTGTATGTGGGTGGTGGTGCGATCGCAGCTAGTGCCCATGAAGAAGTCAAAGAACTAGCTGAATTATTCAATATCCCTGTCACCACAACCTTAATGGGGATCGGTGCATTTGACGAACATCATCCCCTCGCTTTGGGAATGTTGGGGATGCACGGCACAGCTTACGCTAACTTTGCCGTTAGTGATTGTGACTTGCTAATTTGCGTTGGCGCTAGATTTGATGATCGCGTTACAGGCAAGTTAGACGAATTCGCCTCCCGCGCCAAAGTAATTCACATCGATATCGATCCCGCAGAAGTCGGCAAAAACCGCATTCCTGAAGTGCCCATCGTCGGCGATGTGCGGAACGTGTTAGTAGACTTGTTGCGTCGCTGCAAAGAAACAGGCGCTAAGGCTACACCTAATCAAAACCAAGAGTGGTTAAATTTAGTCAACCGTTGGCGCGATGAGTATCCTCTAATAGTGCCGCACCATCCCGACAGCATTTCACCCCAAGAAGTGATTGTAGAAGTCAGTCGCCAAGCACCCAACGCTTTCTACACTACAGATGTCGGACAGCATCAAATGTGGGCAGCACAATTCCTGAAGAATGGCCCAAGGCGCTGGATTTCTAGCGCTGGTTTGGGAACGATGGGTTTTGGCTTACCTGCGGCAATGGGCGCTAAAGTGGCGTTTCCTGATGAAGAAGTCATCTGTATTAGCGGTGATGCTAGTTTCCAAATGTGTTTGCAGGAACTGGGAACGCTTGCACAGTATGGGATAAATGTCAAGACACTAATTATTAATAACGGCTGGCTAGGGATGGTGCGCCAGTGGCAGCAAGCCTTCTATGGTGAGCGTTACTCATCCTCAGATATGGAACTAGGGATGCCAGACGTAGAGTTATTGGCAAAAGCTTATGGCATTAAGGGTATGGTAATTAGCGATCGCAGTCAATTAAAAGATGCGATCGCCGAAATGCTAGCACACAAAGGCCCGGTGATTGTGAATGTCCACGTCACCAGAGACGAAAACTGCTATCCAATGGTAGCCCCTGGTAAGAGCAACGCTCAAATGGTCGGCTTGCAGAAGCAACCGCCCAAAGCAGCAGCAGAGCCAGTGTATTGTAGCAACTGCAATGCCAAAAATGCTCCTACCCACAACTTCTGTGCTGAGTGTGGGACGAAGCTGTAACGCTTTTTGATAATTCAGACTAGAGAGATAGGGGAGCAAGGAGAAGGGGAGAAAGATACAGGAATTCCCCTACTTATGCTCCCTTTCCTTTTGCGTAGATGTCGCTTAATCTTCCTGATTAGGTTGAGGTAAAAAGATATTTCCTAAGTAATTCATTAAATCGCTTTGACTGGAGAAATCTAACAGCGCCTCAGCCAAGCCTAGCCCTGCTTTATAAGGGGGGTAAATCCAGTCCACTACCAAGATGTGTCTATACCGTAGCCCTTTAGACTACCGTGTACACAAGTACTAAAAACCTCGATCGCTCAAGGCAAATTAACCGTTTTTATACGCAGAGTAATATATTCTCTGCGTATTTTTTATGAAAAAAAGATTCATCCCAATGTATATTTCTGCATTATTTTGGGAATCATAAATCGAGGAAGCATGATAAACCGCAAAATATGACTTCCTGAAATATCACGTAACTTTTAAAGGATAATTATGTCTAAACGCAAGTTGCCCAAAGGCTGTAGTGTTAGTTCAGTTGCTTTAGAACCAGAAGTTGCGATCGCAATCCTTGGATTGTTTTCCGCGGCTGCTGATGGTGAAGGTATTTCTTCAACAGAAGAATATGCTTTGAGTGAATTTCTTGGTCGGGTTGGCTTATTTGAAGATTACTCTGAAGAAGACTTTGAAGAATTGACCGAAAAAGTCGTCAGCTTGATTGAAGAAGAAGAACCAGAAGATTTAATCGCCCAGTCTATCGAATCCTTACCCAACAGAAATTATCGTGAAGCTGCATACATCACAGCTATTTTAGTGGTAGGGATTGACGAAGAAGTACCCGAACACGAACAAGATTATATCTCTGAACTTCAAGAAGCTTTAAAAATTTCAGATGAACGCGCACAAGAACTTATTGACGGAGTATTCGGAGAGGAAGAAGACGAAGAGGAAGAGGAAGAGGAGTAATCTTTTTTCAATTACAGCCTCAACCATCTAGCATCGTTAATTTGGGGTTGCTAATTTAAAGTAAGAAATAATTTTGTTTAAGTTGAGTTGTTCAGATTCCTGACTTCATAAAGAAGTTGGGAATCTTGCACGTTATCAAAATTAATTCCATAGACCATTAATTAGAAATTGGTACATTTTTAAATGCGGCTGTATCTGGCACAAAAATATCCAAGTTATTAACACCATCGGGAACTCTTAGCCAGATATAAGCATCTGCGGAGGCTTGTGGACGGACTTGGAACAAAGAAACGCTTCCTGTTGAACGATTAAGAGCAACTCCTTTGTAGGTTACGCTAGTCTCAGGATTGCGCGCTGTTGTACTAGCAACCGATATAATATCACCACCAACAACTCCGTCTGTGGCAAGGCGACGAATCCGCATTTGCAGATTTACCACATCACGGTTTCCAGTTTCTGGATCTTTAATTCGCTTTGCTGAAAGTAACTCAACTTCTGCCTTTTTGCCAAAAGCAGGCTGCACAAATTGACCAGGGCTAATTGCTGAAGTTGTAACAGTAGCTGGGGATGGTGAGATCGTTGCTTGTGGAGAAGTTGTAGCTGTAAGACTTGGCACTTGAGTAGGAATGGTGTTGCTGACTGTATTACTAGCATTTAGTGTCTGCCGCAACGTGAAGACTTCATAAGCTACATAGCCGCTACATCCCAAAGCCAAAGTAGAGAGTAATACAGCTACACCAGATAAAAATGTACTCACACCATTGCCTCGATTTCGTATTTCTGTATGTGCAGGTTGATTTATGTTTCTATTTTGTAGTCCCATAAATTATGTTTGTGCGTAGGCGCAGCCCGTCGTAGACATCACCCATGTATGAAACATGTGAACATCTTCCCTATACTAGTTAAGTAACTTTACTGAGCCAATTCTTCTCCTCCGGAAAGAAGTTTTTGGCAAAGTAAAAATATCTCTCTTTAGGATAAGGAAAATTGGTAAGACTTAAGGCTTTCAATCAACCACTGGGTGTTTTGTTAATATTTTTGGCTAGCCAGATAGGATTTAGTTCTATTGCGAAAGCACAAACCCAAGTCCCGCCAACAACTACTACAAAATCAATTTGCTCTACCAAAGTGGGAACAGCTATAGATGCTGTAATCAATCGTCCCTTATTTAGTCGGGTGCGCTGGGGGATTTTGGTGCAACCTCTGTCAACGGGGCCAATTCTTTACAGTCGGGATGCTCAGAAATACTTTACTCCCGCGTCTAACCTCAAATTGCTAACAACAGCAGCTGCATTGCAGCAATTGGGTGCTAATTTTCGGATTCGCACCTCTATTTATCAGGATGGCAATGGTGTTTTACGGGTTGTCGGTAGGGGAGATCCCAGCTTAAGCGATACTCAACTGCAAACATTAGCACAGCAGCTAAAACAGAAAGGTATTACTCAAATTCAGCAATTGATAGCTGATGATAGTTATATTCAAGGTGATATTGTTAATTCCACCTGGCAATGGGAAGATGTGCAGTCAGACTATGGCGCACCAGTCAGCAGCTTTATTCTAAATCAAAATATTTTTAGCTTAAAACTTGTACCGCAAGCTGTAGGTAAATCTTTACAAGTCGTGTGGACTGATCCTGGTGAGGCGAGACAGTGGCGAACAATTAATCAGTCAGTAACCGTTGCCCAAAATCAACCAAGCTACGTCAATGTTAACCGTGAATTATCAGGAACAGTATTACGAATTCAAGGACAGCTGACAACGAATTCTGAACCGTCTTTAATAGATTTGCCTGTAGTTGACCCTAATTATTACTTCTTACGGCGCTTTCGTGCAGCTTTGGCAACAGAAAAAATTGCTTTGGGACAAATATCAGTAGCAAATCGTGGTGTCAATCAAGAGGAAATAGCATTTGTAGAGTCGCCACTTTTATCTGAATTATTAGCAGAGACAAATCTAAATAGTAATAATCTTTATGCTGAAGCACTTCTAAGAGCATTAGCTGTGAAAAAACCCAGAGTGAATCAGACTAGCGCTGATGTAGGCTTGGAAGTTGTCAAAGCAAGTTTAACTCAATTGGGAGTTGATCCAGCAAATTATATTTTAGTAGATGGTTCGGGCTTATCACGTCGTAACTTAGTAACACCAGAAGCTTTTGTACAAACTTTGCGAGGAATAGCAAGAACACCAACAGCATATATATATCGCGCATCTTTACCCGTGGCGGGTAAAAGTGGAACCTTGAAGGGACGCTTTCAAGATACACCTGCTGAGGGGATTGTCCAAGCAAAAACAGGTACGTTAACAGGTGCAATTTCTCTATCTGGATATATGAATGCGCCTAAATATGAGCCGTTGGTTTTTAGTATTATCGTGAATCAATCGGAACAACCTGCAACAGTTCTGCGGCAGGCAATTGATGAAATTGTTGTGTTGTTAACGCAGTTGCAGCGTTGTTAATATTATTCTTATCCAATTAAACAACAGGTTTAGTAATTCTGAGTCCCATGATTACTAAGTCCCGTTCAAGGCTGTCAATTTCGGCAACCTTAGGTAAATTTCCCCAAGCTTGAAAACCAAATGTTTCAAAAAGTTTTAAACTTGGTTGATTGTGGGCAAAAATAAAGCATAGTAGAGTCTTTAAACCCAAACTAGGACTTTCATTAATTGCTTGTGTTAATAGTTGTCGTCCTAAACCACATCGATGGAAGCCAGGGGCTATGTAAATACTAATTTCGGCAGTCTTACTATAGGCGGGCCGCCCATAAAAGGATTGGAAACTCAGCCATCCAGCAATTACTCCCTCTACTTCGATTACCCAAAGTGGACGTTGTGAAGGCGATCGCGCCTTAAACCAAGGAAGGCGACTTTCCACAGATACTGGCTCTAAATCAGCAGTTGCCATGCGGC
>NZ_DASQZC010000501.1:0-4485 GCF_035638895.1 Nostoc sp.
GCCAATGCAAACTCTAATCCCAAACCCCAAGCTACTACGCGCCAACGCACCGCACGACGATTAACCGAGAAGGCGTAGGATATACCAATAAAAACTAAAATCCCCAACGCAGAAATAGCGCGTTCCATGTTTACTCCCGGAAATGTATGGCAAAGACACTTGGCCACAAAGCATACACAAAAATCCGCGTGTTTTTATGGGTTTGTAGTGAATTACTAGGGTTTTGATGGTGTAAAAAAGGATTTAGCGATCGCACTTCAAATTATTGTAGAAAAACATGGCGGTACTCTGGAGGTTAATTCCATATAGGGAGAGGGTACAGAATTTGCAATTTAAATTTTTTAGATAATGCTGGATCTGATAAAGCTAGACATAACTCTCTTTCTATTTGCACAAAGTCAGGCTTTTTCAGCTGCATCTGCAAGTAAGCAAGCAATTCTGCGGCTGATGTGCCAGTTCTAAAAAATACTAATGCATAGCCGTCTCCCCCAGAAACGACGATAACGCTGTTACTGCAACATTTAGCTATGTCTTGGCTTGAGTGATTGTATTCCACCGAGCAATTCCAGCCCGCGCTTCTAGATTTTGAGGATCGCTATCTGTAGTGGAATAGTATGGCAGGTTATTATAATTATATTTCTTTTGCTAGAACCTCCTTAAGTTTGTCTAAAAACTCTTTAGAGTCAGCAAAATAATTTGGATATGCTTTTTTTAATGTCTTTATTGATTTGGCGTTAACTAATACTATATCTACCTCTTTTGTATCTTTGTATTTTTTCTCAAAATTCTTATAATCTTCAGTTGCTTGAAAACGGTATTTTTCTTTGTAAGACCATACTTGAACATCTTGTTGATCAATATTCAGCAGGATCAAAAAGTAACCACAAACATCACTATTCCCATTATCTGTTATTAGATGAGTTGAAACTGAAAATGCTTCTAGTTTTTTAAAAACTTCTAGTTCTACTACTAGTAAATTTACTTCCTCTTTAATTTCTTTTAACCTTTCGCTGCTTATATTTTCTGGTAAACAATTTTCTATGAATGCCAAAAGTAAACTTACTAACTTAAAAAAATATAACCATTTGTCAGAACCTTCTCCTGATTTTAGAGATTGTTTTAAGAACGTTCCTACAACGGTAGTGGTAAATATGTAGTGAAAACGGAGATTTAATTACTCAAATTATTTATTTTTAGCTGTTTAAATTTTGAAATATATTTATTTGAGTAATTTATATATCCACAAGTGATAAATATTTAAAATAAATACTTGAACGAGAGTGTGTTAATTTTTATTATACCAGTATTTGAAAATCTGATTGTCTTAGAACTGATGTCAGCCTCCAGACCTACTTGCCCAAATTGCGGTTCCCAACACACCGTCAAAAATGGCAGTATTCATAATCAAAAACCAAAATACCAGTGTCAAAACTGTAAAAGACAGTTTATAGAAAATCCTACTAATAAAGTTATTAGTAAATATACTATAGAACTAATTGATAGACTTTTACTCGAAAAAATATCTCTTGCAGGTATTGCTCGTGCTGCTCGTGTTTCAGAGACTTGGTTACAAAAATATGTCAATAATAAATATACTCAGATTCCGACTCATATAAATGTTTCAGCCAAACCAAGAGGCAAATTGACTGTTGAATGTGATGAGGCTTGGTCATTTGTAGGTCATAAAGGTAATAAGCAATGGATTTGGTTAGCTTTGGATAAAAGGACTAGAGAAATAGTTGGAGTTTACATTGGCGATCGCAGCGAAGATGGAGCTAGAGGATTATGGAATTCTCTACCACCAGTTTATCGTCAATGCGCTGTTTGTTATACAGATTTTTGGGCCGCTTATGCACAAGTTATTCCTAACAAACGTCATCAGGCAGTAGGGAAAGAAAGTGGCAAGACTAACCATATTGAACGTTTTAATAATACAATGCGCCAAAGAATTTCTCGTTTGGTTAGAAAGACTTTATCCTTCTCTAAAAAGCTAGAAAACCATATTGGCGCTATCTGGTATTTTATTCATTATTATAATTCTTGCAGGAGTGCCTAAATTTATTATCACTACATATTTACCACTACCCCTACAACTTCTACTGCTGTAGCCCATGAGTGCTGTATCTTTGTTCTTACTTGTATTTCAACTGTATACCCATTATATATATTATCTTTTTTACCTTTGTATTTATAAATTAAATGTATCCCTCTGTATCCTGAATCTTTAGGATTTTCGATATAATCATCTTGTTTTACCAATTCATTTTTTGTTTTACTAGCTAATAGCAAGTCTCTTAAAGCATGGACTTTTTTTACATCTGATAAAACTACTCTACATCCTCCAATATCCTGCATTGTCTGTAATCTCATATTAGGAAGGCGTTTGAGTTTTGCTAGTATTGATGGGATACGCTTTAATCTTTGGGTAATTATTGCATTTTTCTCAACATTTTTTACCTTAGACCTTAATAAACTTGCAATAATATGTAAGGTAAATGTATATGATGACCTCCAGTTGCTAACGATATCTAATGATTCTAGTTTTTCTTCTTCAGATGAATCCGAATTTATTAATTTATCACCTGCTCTGCTTACTGCTTTCTTGCTAGATTTTGGTTCAACCCAAGTCATATTTTTCTTGTATGTTTTATATTCAAGGTGAACATCCAATATACTTTAATCTAAGTTTTGCGTAAAGAATTTAATGTAACTTTTTATTTTTATTTGAGTTTATCTAACTCTTATATTTAACATTTCCATTTCATTGAAAGTGAATTTTTATTTTTGTAGTAAAACAATCATGTCAATTGTCGTAGTACCTTATTTAGCGGATGGAATAATAACAGCCATTCTAACTAAGAGTTTCATATTACCTCAGCCACTGGTATTCATCCTTCATAGTTCACTACGAATTCACTCTAGGAAAGTAAGAAGTAAAAAAGCCTGAGTGCAAACAATCCTACAGATCATTACACACAGGCTAGTCTAGGAATAATATTCATAAGCAATTGCATCACCTAAGTTTCCAAGTGTGATAATTGTTTTTTTCCAGTAATATGCTCCCCAGAACCAGTTAAAACGTATGGAGTAATCTGAAGGATCTTTCTTTGGAGCATTTCAAGAATTTTAAAATTTTGGAATGCTTTAATTAGTCTCTGACTTACAACAAAGTCTGCATTAGAAGAAGAGATACTCTCTGTATATTAAATACCAAAGCAAAAATTTTTTACCGCAGTTCTGTATTTATTTGTCTTTCACAACCCCATCACTCTGCGATAATGAGCCTCAATTTGCGCTACGGTTTCAGACTTGCGCTTTGTCTCCCATTGACTGCGGTTAAATAATTCTTGTCGCAATTCATCAACGTTAATTGTGGTAACTTTGCCATCAGCAACAATTTGCTTACCATTTACCCAAGCACTATTAACAACATTGGTAGGACGACCTAAGACTAATAAGCCAATGGGATCTGTACGGGGTAATAATGATAAATTTGTGAGGTCATAAAGTATCAAATCGGCTTGTTTACCCACAGTTAAGGAACCGAGTGTGTCTGCTATATTCAATCCCTTTGCACCTCCCAATGATGCCATTTCTACTGCTTGCCTGGGTGTAATCCAGTGTTGATAATCTGAGTCTGTAACATTATGTAAAATAGAACCCATTTTGATTGCTTCTAGCAAATCTTGAGAGTCATTACTAGAAGCACCATCGCAACCAAAAGTTACATTTACTCCAGCTTGGCGATATTTTAAAATGGGAGCGATGCCACTACCTAAACGCAAATTACTTAAAGGATTATGAACAACTGTAGATTGAGTTTCGGCGAGAATGGCGATATCAGCATCATTTAACCAGACGCAATGAGCTAGAGTTGTACGATCGCTCAAATATCCGATTCTTTTCAAATGTTCTACAGCAGTACAACCGTACTTTTCTTGGGCGAGTTTTTCCTGTGCCCTGGTTTCAAGTAAATGAGAGTGACGACAAAGATTATAGCGATCGCTTAACTCACTACATCCTTCAAATAAAGCATCAGTACACAATTGTATCCCTGTTGGTGCAACTAAAATATTTATACCCTCATCCGGGCGATGAAACTGTCTCACGGCCTCTTCAATAATTTCCAATGTTGCCGCAGTTGAGCGAAAATAAGGTTCATGAGTTTGGGTTGATTCGCCAGATGGGATACCTGCGCTGAGGGACTCATCTTGAATTAAGGGGGCGATAAAAGCGCGAATTCCCACTTCTATGTAAGCGCGAGTTGCAATGGCGATCGTTTCTAACTCAAGTCCGGGAATTAACACCAGATGGTCTACTACACTCGTCCCACCGGAAAGTAGGGTTTCCACCGCAGTACCCAAAGCGCTGAGATAAACCTGTTCGGGTTCGAGAGGGGCAAAATCATACAGTTCCGCCAACCATAATTCTAAAGGGAAAGCTGACATGATTCCTCGCTGCCACATCTCTGATGAGTGGGTATGG
>NZ_DASQZC010000502.1:0-3575 GCF_035638895.1 Nostoc sp.
TTTATTCGATTAGCTACTGATTTAGAGAATTGGGCAACTATCATCGAGTTTGAAAACCCTACTGATGAGTTAGTCAATTTCCTCCAGCAAAAAAGTGATGAAATCTTTGCAGGTGATATTACACCCAATCCCCAAATGTGCGGGGAACTAGAAACCGCCCGTCGAGATTTGCAAAATCGAGGAGAAGTATTAGAAGCAGGACTTAAAGCAAGTTTAGAGTTTTTGTTTGGTTTAAATGATTATCTACATGACCACATAGATTCTGCTTTAGCACATTATCAACAAAGCTTGGGGTTCTGGCGACAAAGTAGTGCTTTAGAACGGCAAGGTATATTACTCATTAATATTGCTTCAGCTTATAATCGCCAATCTGAAAAAAATCAGACCGAAAATCAACGCTATTGGCAAGAGTCTAGAAATTACTTTCAGCAAGCTATTGAAATTTTTGAACAAGCACAACGTTCAGATTTAGTTGCAAAACATATTACTAAACTGGGTGAAGTGCTACGAAGTTTAGAAGCATGGCCAGAGTTGCAAAGCCTTGTGGAAAAATCTCTGCCGCTACATCAAAATTATGGCACATCGTTGCAGTTAGCTCAAGATTACGGATTTTTGGCAGAGGTAGCCTTAGACCAGTCACAGTGGAATGAAGCTCATAAACACGCAGGACAAGCATTGCAAATATTAGCTGCAATACCTAATTTACAACCATATCAATTTGCTTTGTATCGGTTTATTTTAGCAAAATCACAACAGGGCTTAAGTCAAATTCAAGCAGCAATTACTAATTTAGAAGCTGCAAAAAATGAAAGTAATCATCACTACAACCCACAATTATATATATCTATATTAGAGAGGTTACGCCTACTTTATTTTGAACAAGGTGAATATCTTAAAGCTTTTAATATTAAGCAAAAACAATTACAAATTGAACAACAGTATGGTTTTCGCGCTTTTGTTGGTGCATCTTATCTCAACCCACAGCGACAGGCAATTAATTCTGCACAGTTGCAAGTAGAAAATCCTGAAACCATTGCTCAAGAAATTGCTGCTTCTGGTCGAGGACAAGATGTTAAACGTTTGCGAGAAAGAATTGGCGGGACTCAGCATAAATTAACTGTAATTCATGGTCAGTCAGGAGTGGGGAAAAGCTCGATTTTGCAAGGTGGGTTAATCCCGGCGTTGCAACAGCAAGCAATTGGTGAGCGAGATGCTTTACCTGTTTTGTTGCGAGTTTATACAGATTGGGTGGGGATGTTGGGGCAGAGTTTGGCTAAGGCTTTTGAGGAAGTCAGAGGTAATCAATTATTTGCTAATCTTGATTCTTCAGTAACTATTTTAGGACAATTGCGGAGAAATGCTGACCGGAATTTGTTGACGGTTTTAATGTTTGACCAGTTTGAGGAATTTTTCTTTGTTTATCCAGACCAAGGTCAACGACGAGCATTTTATGAGTTCTTGCGAATTTGTCTAGATATTCCCTTTGTAAAAGTAATTCTGTCTTTACGGGAAGATTATTTACATTATTTATTAGAATTGGAGCGTCTGTTTGATTTAAATGTAATTAATAAGAATATTCTCGATAAAAATATTCGCTATTATTTGGGTAATTTTTCGCCAGCCGATGCTATGGCTGTTGTGCAGAGTTTGACAGAACGTTCTCAATTTTATCTTGAGCCTGCGCTCATTGATCGATTAGTACAGGATTTAGCAGGTGATTTGGGGGAGGTACGCCCAATTGAGTTACAAATTGTGGGGACGCAATTGCAAACTGAGAAAATTACTACTTTAGAAAAGTATCGTCAGTTTGGTACTAAAGAAAAACTCGTTGAGCGATTTTTAGAAGAAGTCATCCATGATTGTGGCGCGGAGAATGAACAGGTTGCACAACTGGTTTTATATTTACTCACAGATGAGAATGGGACTCGTCCCCTGAAGACTCGTGCTGAGTTGGTAGCAGATTTGCCAGCAGAAGCCGATAAACTAGATTTGGTGTTAGATATTTTTGTGGCATCAAGGTTAGTATTGCTGTTACCAGAATCGCCGGCTGACCGTTATCAATTGGTGCATGATTACCTAGTGTCGTTTATTCGCCAGCAACAGGGTAATGAAATATTAGCAGAATTAGCTAGAGAGCGAGAACAACGCTTGCAAGCAGAGGAGAAGCTGAAGCTTGAACAAGATGCGAGGCAAATATTAGTTGATGCTCAACAAGAAGCCAAGCGACAAATTCGCCAAGGGCGGATGCGGTTAGCTTTAAGTTCTGGGTTAGCGGTATGTTTATTATTATTTGCAGGCATATCATCCTTATATGCATTGAGTCAAATTCAAGTGGCTAAAGATGCTGATGATGAAAAGCAACAGGCAGAAAATACAGTTAAAACGGCTCAAGCTGAATTGCAAGCTACGCAAAAAGCACAGATAGAATTACAGAATAAAGCGCAAGAATTAGAAACTAAAAAGAAAGATGCAGAGCAAAAGTTTCAACCAGCGCAGAAGAATCAGCAAGTCGCACAAGTGAAATTTAAGGCAGCACAGGCAGATTTAGGGAGCGTAAAGCAGCAAGCAGCAGAATTACAAGATAAAAATTCTCAAGCAGAGGAAAAAATTAAAACAGCTAACGAACAAGTCAAAACTGCTCAAGAGAAAGCAGAACAGGCAAATAGACAACAACAGGAAGCACAATCTAAAACTAAACAGGCTCAAACTATTTTGAGTCAAGCACAAGCAGCGCTACAAGGAGCAGAGACAGCACAAAAAGAAGCACAAAAGGGAACAGAATTAGAACGGGCAGGTGTTAATGCTTTAAGACAGTTTGAGTATGCCGGCGAGTTAGAATCCCTGGCAGCAGTAATGCAGAGTGGGAAAGAGTTAAAAACTTTGGTAAAAGATAGTCGCCCTTTAGAAAAATATCCAGCCATTAGCCCTATTTTTGCTTTGGATACTATTCTCAATAAAATTAAAGAACGTAACCAGTTACAAGGGCATCAAGGCAGTGTCAGAAGTGTGAGTTTCAGCCCGGACGGCAAAACCATCGCCACGGCATCATTAGACAACACAGCGCGGTTGTGGCCTGTGGACAATCTAGACCAATTACTGGTGCGGGGTTGCAATTGGCTGCATGATTATTTGCAGAATAACCCGAATTTGAATGAGAGCGACAAGCGTCTCTGCGATGATATCAAGTGAAAGCCTTGGCGATTATGGTGCTGCAAGGGTTATATAATAATGTTTGCTTGATTATTTATTAACCTCGAAGAACCCCACTCCGCCAAAGCGTAGCTTTGTCTCCCCTCTTCGTAAGCGAGGCTAGGGTGTACACACAAGTCTTGTCGCAGCCATATCTTTATTAATAAATCTTGCACTACGTTTCTATCCCGCCTCGGAATGAATTCCGAGTCTCAGAGCCACTGTCCACTTAAGTGGACTCAACCAGCAATTTAGTCCACTTAAGTGGACTTCAGCTATGAGCCGTTGAACTTTAGTTCTGGGCGGGATGTCGGTAAGGCGGACATGAGATTACTGATTAAGAATATGAGTTTGCTTCACGCAGAGGCGCAGAAAGTAAGACTTGA
>NZ_DASQZC010000503.1:0-10819 GCF_035638895.1 Nostoc sp.
AAATTATCAAAAATAATTCCTTCCTCTTCTACTGTCGTACTGTGAGGAGGCATTGAACCAGGAGTAATTCCACCGATATCTGCTTGGTGTCCACGAGAAGCAACAAAAAAGAGGGGAGTAGGGAATGGAGTATTTTCAGGAGTTTCTAGAAAAACAGGGGTAATTGCAGTTACGTCGGGAAGGTGAGTTCCGCCATTATAGGGGTTATTAGATAGATAGACATCTCCTGGTTTTAGGGTGTCGCGTTTTTCGTTAATTAAACTACGGACACTTTCGCTCATTGAGCCTAAATGTACAGGAATGTGGGGGGCATTAGCAACTAATAATCCAGAAGAGTCAAAAATAGCGCAGGAAAAATCTAGCCTTTCTTTAATATTTACAGATGCTGCCGTATTTTGGAGAACAATTCCCATTTGTTCAGCAATAAATTGATAGAGATTTTTGAATATTTCTAAGCGGACGGGATCAGGTTGAGATATTGTGTACATGTTTGATTCCTATTCTTTGCTAAGATTATCTACTAAAGTGATTAAAGTAGTTCAATGAAGATTCGGCCTGCTACACCTGATGACGTATCACTAATTTTTTCCTTTATCCAAAAAAAGTCTGAATTTGATAGAAACATTGGTGCTTATTCTGGTGTACTTAAAGTTACTGAGGATAAGATATGTAAAACAATTTTTGGAACAGTACCTTTCTCTTATGTTTTATTTGCAGAAACCTCAGAGTGTGTGGTTGGGTTTGCTTTATATGGATTTAGATACTCATCTTTTGTAGGGCAACCGAGTGTCTGGCTTGATGATTTGTATGTGGACGAAGATATGAGAAGCCAGGGAGCAGGAGCCGCGTTAATGAGTTATTTAGCTCAACTAGCAAAAGACAATGACTGTACCCATCTTGCTTGGAATGCTGATGCTCGCAACAATCGCGGGCTTAGTTTTTATGATAGGCTAGGTGCAAAAGTTACGGAGCAGAAAGGTAATCGCTGTTTTTTAACCTGGACACCACAAATACTTGCTGTATAAGCAGTTTATAGACGCTGTAAAATTAGATGATTATATTCAGTTAATATTGCTTGCCAGTTAGGTTCTACTACAATTGTGCTAATTTTTTCAACAACGATCGCAGGCCCATTAATAATATCTTCTGGTTGTAAATCTTCTCGTCGGTAAACAGGCGTATCATGCCATCTTTCAGCAGTATACATCCTTACTATCTCAACGGCTTCGGGAGTTTTAACTATAGAACGTGTACGAGTAATTAAGGGTTCTTCGGGAGTTTCCATTTTCTGAATTACTTCTACTGAGACGGATTCAACAATTAAAGTTTTATCTAATTGAATAAAACCATAGCGGGATTTATGTTCATCCTCAAATTCTTGCCGCATCAATACCACATCATCGGCAAAGTTAACGGTTAAAGTAGAGTTGGTTCCTTCATATTTTAAGTTAACTTTTCGGACTATTTCTACAAGACTACGCACTTCATTTATTTCACTTCTAGCTTGAGTTTCTAAATGTTCCATTAACTGCTGTAATTTAAGGATTAATGCTTGGGTTAAAGGCTGTTCTACTCCTGCTTCTCTAATCGCCCGGACATCAGCTAATCCCATTCCATAAGCAGAGAGAACACCAGCATAAGGGTGGAGAAATATCTTTTTCATTCCCAAGGTATCGGCAATTAAACAAGCAACTTGTCCACCTGCGCCGCCAAAACAACAAAGCACATATTGGCTGACATCATAACCCCGTTGCAGACTAATTTTTTTAATTGCGTTCGCCATATTTTCCACTGCGATCGCAATAAATCCAGCTGCTACTTGTTCGGGGGTAGAATGATTTAAGGTAGCGCCTTGAATATCTTGGGCTAATTGTGTAAATTCCTGAATTACAGTATCTTTATCTAAAGGTAAATTTCCATCAATTCCAAAAACCGAGGGAAAATATTGCGGGTGGATTTTGCCTAACATCACATTAGCATCAGTAACCGCTAATGGCCCCCCGCGTCGGTAACAAGCAGGGCCAGGATTTGAACCAGCAGATTTAGGGCCGACACGATAACTAGAACCATCAAAAAAGAGAATTGAACCGCCTCCAGCCGCAATTGTATTAATTGCTAATACAGGAACTCGCATCCGCGCCCCAGCAATTTCTGAATCTAGTTGTCGTTCATACTCTCCTTTAAAGTGGGCAACATCTGTACTTGTCCCTCCCATATCAAAGGTAATAACTAACTCAAAACCTGCTCTTTTACTAGTTTGGACTGCACCGACAATACCTCCAGCCGGGCCACTCAAAATACTATCTTTGCCTTGAAATTGTTCGGCTGCAACTAAACCGCCGTCAGATTTCATGAACATTAATTTGACTCCAGGTAACTGACTCGCTATTTGGTTGACATAGTGACGTAGAATCGGAGTTAAATAAGCATCGACTACTGTTGTATCTCCTCGGCTGACTAATTTCATTAACGGACTAACTTGATGAGATACAGATATTTGTGTAAAGCCGATTTCTTGCGCGATTTTGGCTATTTCTTGTTCGTGTTTGGGATAGCGATCGCTGTGCATAAAAACAATAGCACAACTCCGAATTCCTGTGTTATGAACTGCTTGTAAGTCATTTTTGGCTTGTTGAATATTTACAGGAATTAATTCATTCCCATGAGCATCGTAACGTTCATCAATTTCAATCACCTGCTCATAAAGCATGGTTGGTAAAATGATATGACGGGCAAAGATGTTAGGACGGTTTTGGTAGCCAATTCGTAGGGCATCTTTAAACCCTTTAGTGATCACAAGAACGACGCGATCGCCTTTCCTTTCTAAGAGTGCGTTTGTTGCTACTGTTGTCCCCATTTTTACTACTTCTATAACTTCAGTAGGAATGGTTTCGTTACCAGAAATACCTATAATATCCCGTATACCTTGGATGGCTGCATCTTGATATTGTTCGGGATTTTCTGAAAGTAGTTTATAGACTATAGTCCATTGCTCATTAGGCAGAGTGACAATTAAAAAACGTTCAGGATGTCTTGAGAGTCTGTCTATAATTGCTTGATTATTAGTAACAGCAATAATATCTGTAAATGTACCACCGCGATCGGCAAAAAATTTCAACATGATTTTGTTTTTTCAACGCTATACAGGTAGCATAACAATGAGTTATGAAGTCTTTCTACTTCAGGTATGGAATATTTTTCTACAGATGTGGAATCTTAGATATAGTTAATTGAAAATATAATTATTAAATTGTCCACTGCCATTTAGACTGTTGTACATTCCATTTTACAGCTACTATTTCTGCTGGAGGATTGATACGATCGCCATTCTTTTCAAATTGAATAATTCCTGTAACTCCTCTCACTTGCTTTTTATCTTCTTTGAAATATTTATTCATATATATCAATAAAGATTGACTATCTGAAATCTGAAATTGCTCTAAAACTCTCAGAATTATTAACACTGAGTCGAAAGCTGTTGCACTACGCCATGTTAAATTTTCTTCTCCCCATAATTGAGTGCCTAGTTGACAAAACTTTTGCCCTAGTTGATTTTCATTATTGCACCCATTTGTTTTGCTGTGCCAATGCCAAGGAACACAAGCTATAATTTGACAGTCATTTTTATTTACCAAATTATACTGACTTTGTTCATCAATCCAATGTAAAACATTCTCATGGTAAAAAGTTGCTGAACCAGCTATTAGACAGCTATTGATTTTTAATCTACTAATCAGTCCAGCATTATCAAGGGAATTAGGTTCAATTCCCCCATCAGGAATTATAATAATAATATCAACGCCATTCTGTTTAATATCTTCTAGATAAGCTTGAATCTGATAATATTTTTCGCTAATATAACTACATTCTTTTAGAAAAATAAGCTGTTCACTATATTGCTCAAGACATTTTTTGATAGTATTTCTGTATGAAGTGCTATAACTACTATTTTTATTATAGATAATAGCTACTTTTTTATGACTTTTACCAGACAATGTTTCTGTCAAGTAATGAGCTAATTGCGTGGCATTTATGCTATCTTGAGTAGTCAGTCTAAAAAAGGATAAACTTCCACCCCCAGATAAATGAGAAAGTTCATTAGATGTACTGCTAGAGTTTACTAAAATTAGTCCATTTTGAGAATATAAATTTAGTGCCTTTTTAGTCATTTCACTTGAATAATGACCAATGATAGAAATCAGGTTTAGTTGTGGCGCTAAATTGGCTAAATTCTCTGCTGTTTGGCTATATGGTGCATATAAATTATTAGGATCATTGACAATTAAAATTTTCAAGGCTATCTGACTATCTGTATTATTTAGAGTAAAAAACTTGTCGGGTTTTATATCATCTAAATTTATCTCTTTTTCTAGTGAAATTTTCTCAAAGCTTTGAAGATTTATTTAGAGTTGAATTTGAGCAATACCTCGTAAAGTTTCAGATGCTACATGACCTTGATTATGATAAAATGGCACAACCACAGCCAAAGTATAAATATGAATTTTTTTCTCTCGTAAAAGAGATTGCTTATATTCAATTAAGCAGTTATTAATATAAATTAAAATTTCTGGATTCCCTGTACCATAAATTTCTATTTCTTTTTTCCAAGCCCAAATAAAGCACTTTAATGCTTGATAATAAAGTCCTTGCTGATAAAATTTATTTCCTTGGATTTGTAACTCTACAATATCTTGATTTGGGGGAAAAAGAAAAATTTGTCTGCCAAAACTACCTTGAAAGTTATCATTGTTTAATTGAGGAGCAGTCTGCAATTTATATCCGTTATTAAGATGAAGTAAGAAATTAAGCAGCTTAACCCACTTCCCAGCTATTTCTTCTTGGTCAATTTGCATCAGCTCTGCTATTCTAGGATAAATATTATTACTCAGCCTATCTCTAATTTGTTGGTCAGATAAATTGAAGATTTTAGCTATATGTTGTCGAGAGTGTCCTAATAGAGATTGACAAATAATTTCCTTGTCAATTTCACTGATTTGCCTTCTATTTGAAGCTGTCTCTAATTTTTGAAAGAACAGATCGATATTAATATTTAGCTGTTCTATAACCTGTTGACAGTTTTGACATACCATAATTATCTATCATCCTTTTTTCAAAATGATAGTCTAATTCCTAACTTAGGTAATCCTATGGGTGTCGAACTAATTTCTATTTATGTTGACAATTAAATAGCTTGCTGGGTTAGCGGAATTACAATTACAAATTCTGTCCCCTGTCCAGGAGCAGAAATATATTCTAATGTTCCCTGATGTTTTTGAGTGTTAATCTGATAACTAATAGACAAACCTAATCCCGTATCTTTCCCAACTGGTTTAGTAGTAAAGAATGGTTCAAACAAGTGTTTTTGTACTTTTTCTGGAATGCTTGTACCAATCGCCGTCTTTACAAGAATCAGTCCTTTGTAGAGACGGCGATTTATCGCGTCTCTTGCCTTAACCGAACCGTATTGGTTAGGGTGGGGTAAAACCGTTTGTCAAAGTCAATTTCTTTAACGTAGACGCAAAGCGGCTTGCCGCAGGCTACCGCCATCGCGCAGCCTCTCGTAGAGAAGAGAAGGACGCAAAGAGAAGGAAAAAATGCTTAACTGAACCGTATTGCCTTATATCCAAAAGTTATTTTTAAAGTAGTGAACATAAAAAATATGAATGGCAAATTTATTGTATTTGAAGGGGTAGAAGGCTGTGGTAAAACTAGCCAAATGCAGCTTTGTTCTGAGTGGTTGGAAAGCCTGGGTATTGCTGTGGTTGTTACTCGTGAACCCGGTGGAACAGAGTTAGGCTTACATCTTCGCCGCTTGCTATTAGAGAAGACGGAGGATAAACCAGTTGCACAAGTGACAGAACTTTTGTTGTATGCTGCTGACCGATCGCAACACGTTGAACAAGAACTCAAACCGCGACTGCAAGCAGGGAAATATATTTTATGCGATCGCTACACTGACTCTACCATTGCCTACCAAGGATATGGTCGCGGTCTTAACATGAGTTTAATCAATCAGCTTAATCATATTGCCACTGCTGGTTTAGAGAGTGACTTAACTATTTGGCTAGATGTCGATGTCGAAGTAGGACTAGCCCGTAAACGGGGAGATGGAATGGCGTTAGACCGCATTGAACAAGAAACAATCGCTTTTCATCGGCGCGTTCAGCAAGGATACGCAGAGTTAGCAACATCCTATCCCTCAAGAATTGTACGGGTAGATGGCAGCTTGAGTAAAGAAGCTGTACAACAAGTAGTTCAAGGAATTTTGCGCCTACACCTGAAGGAGTTGCCATAGGCAAATGACCAATGATTAATCAACCCGCTTAACTTCAAATCCCTGCAACCCTTCCGGTTCTTCATACTCAACCACAACATCTTGAACTACAGCAGCAGGTGGCCCAGAGTGACACCAGCGAACCATGTTATCTACAACATCTTGCGCTCCTTCAAAGACTGCCTCTACTCGATTATCGGGGAGATTCCGCACCCAGCCGGTTAATCCCAACTGCCTAGCTGTATCTACAGTGGAATAGCGATAGCCGACTCCTTGGACTCGGCCAGAAATGAATACATGGGCGCGGATGATCTTTGGCAGTGCTGTGGAATTCTGCATAGACTGGTATAATCTTTACGATTTCCAGTCTACCGAGTTTGTGTATACACAAGCTGTTTTTAACTCCAACTAGCGAAATTAATCCTGGTCTTCGTCATCGTCGTCATTGCTGCGATGTCTATACTGGCGGTCTTCGTCATGGCGATGTTTATACTCCCGGTCTTCGTCATCGTCATCATCACCGCGATGTCTGTACTTCCGGTCTTCGTCATCGTCATCATCACCGCGATGTTCGTACTTCCGGTCATCGTCGTCATCATCACCGCGATGTTTGTACTGGCGATCGCCATTATCCGATTCTTCATCACGTTTTTTCTGCTTGCCACCAATTATATTTCTGAACATATCCCCTATTTGCATAATTTTCCTCCTGAGTTAGCGAATCTCCTTATTGAGGCTCACTTTAGTAGTTTGTCTAATGCTTGTAGCGGATAAATCTTCCAGCAGGCGTAGATAAAAATAAAATTATCCCTATCTTTGGGAGTGTCGCAGAGTAGTGATAAAGTATTTTTCAATACCTACTAACTGTAGTGAATTTAATTAATCAGTAGTCAGTTTTCAAACTTGGAATTTTGAATTGCTTATGTCTAACTTGCCACCACTCAATACAGAAACAATTTGGGCAATTCTTGACGAAAAACTTGATGATGCCACAGTCAACGAGTTGCTATGGCATTATTTAGGCTATCGCTATGATTCCTCAACTGCACAATGGGACACTAGCCTAGTTGCACCAGAATGGCAAGATGATTACCCCCAACCACCAAATTTTATTGAATCTCGCCCCGCAACAGTCAAGTTGACTCGTTCAATTCCTGTTGAAAATAAACAACTGCTCAAAGAAAAGCTGGGTTTCAAAGGTTACAAAATTGGGGAATTTGGGCCTCGGCAAACTCGCAGGGCGACAGCAGCAGGTTGGTTGTTAAGTTATCTGCAACAAACTAACGGCAAAATTGAGTAATCTTATACAGCAGATATTTAGCAATAGCCATTTTAGTTTTACTTAATATCTGCTAATTAAAAAATTAATAAAAACTTTTAAAATTTAGTATTATTGGCAGCAAACATACTAAATATAATCTGGATATTAGTTAAAAACTAAATTTTAGAAACAGTCCAATATAGCCAATAAGTAGCTATTTTATAAAATATTTATAAATTCATCCTCAAGATAGAAGCACTAGTTATAAAATTATTTCTCTGGAGCGATTTGTAAATTTAATTAGTATCCGAGAATACTTCTATAAACCCTTAATATTACAAACAGTTCTATGGCAAAGCCAATTGAATTTAATTTATTTGCACCTTATAACAAAGGAGTAGCATTAATTGGTTCTTTTTCTGATTGGCAAGAAATTCCAATGAAGAAAGGTGATGATGGTTATTTTCGTACAAGCGTTGAACTAGAAGACGGCGTTTATAAATATAAATTCCGTGTCCAGTCAAATTCATGGTTTTTTGAACCAGAACAATCGGTTGATGTTACAGATCCTCAGGCAACTGATATAGATGAACTGAGTGGAAAAGATGATGGTGTTATCCGGGTCAAAGATGGCGAAAGAATTACCGATACTTATGTTTGGCAACATGATGATAAACCTTTACCTGCTGACCACGAATTAGTAATTTATGAATTGCATGTTGGTGACTTTTCTGGTGGCGAGGATGACCCTTATGCACGAGGTAAGTACAAACACGTCATTGAAAAGTTAGATTATTTATGCGAACTAGGAATCAACGCTATTGAGTTGATGCCACTTAAAGAATATCCTGGTGATTATAGTTGGGGTTATAACCCCCGTCACTTCTTTGCAACAGAATCTAGTTATGGTTCTACTGCTGAGTTAAAAAATTTGATTGATGAGTGTCATGGTAGAGGTATTCGTGTAATTCTTGATGGAATTTATAACCACTCAGAAGCATCTGCCCCGTTAACACAAATTGACCACGATTATTGGTATCATCACGAACCTCGTGACCCTGATAATAACTGGGGACCTGAGTTTAATTATGAACATTATGACGAAAAATTAGATATTCATCCAGCGTGGAAATTTACTGGTGAGGCAATCCGTTTTTGGATATCAGAATATCATCTTGATGGTATTCGCTATGATGCGGCGCGGCAAATTGCTAACTACGATTTCATGCACTGGATTGTTCAGGAAGCAAAAAAAACTGCTGGCGCGAAGCCTTTTTATAGTGTTGCTGAACACATTCCTGAAACTACCAGCATTACCAATGTAGATGGGCCAATGGATGGTTGCTGGCATGACAGTTTTTATCACTGCATTCTAGAACATATCTGCGGTGATACATTTGATTTAGAGCGTCTCAAAGATGTCATTGACTGTAAGCGCCAAGGCTTCTTGGGTGCCACCAATGTAGTAAATTACCTCACCAACCACGACCATAACCATGTCATGGTAGAACTGGGGAACCGTGAGATTTTTAACGAAGAAGCCTTTAGGCGAGCTAAATTAGGAGTAGCCATCTTAATGACTGCTATTGGTGTACCTTTGATTTGGATGGGAGAGGAATTTGGTGAGTATAAACCCAAGCAACCTGAATCATCCAAAATCGATTGGACGCTGTTAGGTAATGATTTAAATCGGAGTTTATTTGATTCATACAAAGGCTTAACCAACCTGCGTAAAAGCAATCATGCCCTTTACACAGAAAATATTGATTTTATCCACGAAAATCCAGAGGCAAAAGTATTAGCTTATACTCGTTGGAATGATGAAGGTTCTCGTGTAGTCGTAATTACAAATTTCTCAGAAAATTTCCTAGCTGGCTATCATGTTCCTAATTTTCCCAGCCCTGGTATATGGCACGAGTGGACAGGCAATTATGATGTTGAAGCTGGTGACGATGGCATCATAACTGACTTGGGGCCATACGAAGCTAAAGTGTTTGTATGGCAGTAATTATATACACTACTACTGAGCAGGTAGCCCAATAGTAAAAAAAGGGGGGAAATATTTCCCCTTTTTCAGTTATTACCTTATTTACGTACAATTTAGTGATAAATTTGTCAAACCAAAAATCAGCTATATAAAAATTTCAGGGGTTTGTGTTACACTTTTTATTTGAAGTGCGTATATAAAATTGCCAGAGCATCCCCATGCACAACAAATTATTTAATAGTAATATCGACAACGCTAACATTGACAACGATCGCATTTTATTAACTCCCAATGAAGTTAAATCAAAATTACCTTTAACACAATTAGCCGAGCAAAGAGTTTTAGCATATAGGCAGGAAATAGAACAGATCCTAGATTTTCAGGATCGCAGAAAATTTATAGTAGTTGGGCCATGCTCAATCCACGACACAAAAGCAGCACTCGAATATTCTGAACGGTTGAAAAGATTGGCCGAGCAAGTCCAGGATAAGCTGCTACTAATTATGCGAGTGTACTTTGAAAAACCAAGAACAACCGTAGGCTGGAAAGGGTTAATTAACGATCCAGATATGGATGATTCTTTCCATGTAGAAAATGGGTTATTAATTGCACGGGATCTATTATTAAAAATTACAGAATTGGGATTACCTGCTGGCACAGAAGCACTAGATCCAATCATACCTCAATATATTAGTGAACTAATTACGTGGTCTGCCATTGGGGCACGCACGACCGAATCACAAACTCACCGCGAAATGGCAAGCGGACTTTCCATGCCTGTGGGTTTTAAAAACGGTACTGACGGTAATATTCAAGTAGCTTTGAATGCCTTACAATCAGCTAGAAACCCGCATAATTTTATCGGAATTAATCAAAACGGACAGGTTAGCGTCTTTCAAACTAAAGGTAATGGCTATGGTCACGTAATTTTAAGGGGTGGTAGTCAACCTAATTTTGATACAGCGAATGTGAAACTGGTAGAAGAAAAATTAAAACAGGCAGATTTACTACCTAGAATTGTTATTGACTGTAGCCACGGCAATACCAATAAAGATTACAAATTACAAGGTGCTGTCTTAGAAAATATTATTCAGCAAATAGTAGATGGTAATACATCAATAGTTGGCATGATGCTGGAATCGCATTTGTATGAGGGTAGTCAACCAATTACTGGTAAAGAAGAATTAAAATATGGGATTTCTGTAACTGATAAATGTATTGGTTGGGAAGAAACGGAAAAAATTATTTTAGCTGCTCACGAAAAACTTAAATAAATTCCACAGTCTAGGTTTTCAGA
>NZ_DASQZC010000504.1:0-1922 GCF_035638895.1 Nostoc sp.
TAGGCGTTCGACAGTCGTAGCTACACGCGGCAGTCCGGATTGGCCCCGTTGGTGAGGTTTTTCTCTTCAAAACGTTGGATTCGCTGAAAACGTGTTGTACATGGATTCTATTAGGTGCTTGACTATGCATCAGGATCACGCGTATCCTGTTGCACATGTACCTCCGCGAAGTCGTCTCACCCCGCAAGCGCGGCCCTGACACCCGCTACCTCCAGCTCGTCGAAGGCGAGCGGGACGCGAAAGGCCGCGTCCAGACGCGCATCCTTCACTCCTTCGGCCGTACGGATCAGCTCGACCTCGAGCAGATACGGCGCCTCGTCGAGCAGCTCAGCCGGTACATCGATCCCACCCAGCCCCCGGCCGCCTCAGGGCTGCGGGTGACCCGCACGTGGAGCCTCGGCGGCACGCATCTGCTCGATTCACTCTGGCGGGAGCTGAAGCTGGACGAGTTCTTCTCCCATGCGCTCGAAGCGCGCTCCTTCGCCCAGCCGGTGGAGCGGGCGATCTTCGCCCTGGTCGCGCACCGCGCCCTTGCCCCGGCCTCGAAGCTTGCGTGCTCCCGCTGGGCCGGCGACAGCGCCTGGATCCCCGGGCTCGAGCGCGGAGGCGCCGAGCTCGACGTACAGCACCTGTATCGCGCCATGGACTTCCTCCACGGCGCCATGCCCGAATTGCAGGAGCACCTGTACTTCCAGGTGACCGACCTGCTCAGCGCCGACGTGTCGGTCCTGTTCTACGACACGACCAGTGTCAGCTTCTATCTCGACGAGGCAGACCCCGAGGGAGGGCTGCGGCGCCACGGCCATTCCAAGAAGAAGCGCCCCGACCTGCCGCAGATCGTGGTGGCGCTGGCCATCAACCGGGACGGCATCCCGGTGCGCCACTGGGTCTATCCCGGCAACCGCATCGACAAGACCACGGTGGAGGAGGTCACGCGCGACCTCCTGGGTCTGCGGCCCCGGCGCTTCCTCTTCGTCGGCGACCGGGGGATGGTGAGCCAGGCAAACCTGGACTTCCTCGAGTCGCGCCGCCTGGGGTACCTCCTGGGCTGTCCGATCCGGACCGATCCCGCGCTGGAGGCGCACATGCTCTCCTTGCGCGGGCGCTACCGCCCGGTACGCGAAGGACTGGGCGTGAAGGAGACGCAGATCGCCGACGGCGGCCGCACCCTGCGCTACCTGCTCTGCCGAAGCGAGGCGCGGGCTGAGCACGATGCCCGCACGCGCGCCACCATCCTGGAACGGCTCAAGGCGAAGCTTGCGAAGCAGAAGAAAGGCGATGGCGCCGGCGACACGCGCGGCGCGCATTCTATGCTCTCCACGCCCGGCTACGCCCGTTACCTGGTGAAGGCCGCGGACGGAACGCTCCGGATCGACCCGGCCAAGGTCGCGGCGGCGGCGCGGCACGACGGAAAGTACGTGCTGATGACCAACGAACTCGACCTGCCGGCGGAAGAGCTCGTGCAGGGCTACCGCGACCTCTGGAGAGCGGAGCGTGCCTTCCGCTCGATGAAGAGCGTGCTGGACCTCGAGCCCGTCCAGCACCGCGCACCCGATCGCATCACCGCCCACGTGCACATCTGCGTCCTTGCCTACCTGCTGGTCCGGGTCGCGGAGAACCGGGCGCAGCTTGGCTGGGAACAGATCCGTGAAGAGGTGGAGAGGATTTCCCTTACCGAGCTCACCACCGACCGTGCATCGGTCCTTCAGACGAAGGCGCTGACCCGGGCAGAGCGCGACCTTTTGAATTGTTGCAAGGCTTCGATGCCTCCACAAATCCTGCAAGTCGCATCAGCGTAAAGCGTTAGGAACAAGAGGCCGCTCCGGACGTGTTGTACACGCGCCCGGAGCGGCCTTGACGTATCCCATGATATCACAATCACTTACGTAGACCGTGTCAGGTGCCGCTGTCGAACGCCTACT
>NZ_DASQZC010000505.1:0-2046 GCF_035638895.1 Nostoc sp.
GGGTAAAGATATTGGTGACATTCAAATTCTCAAAGGTTATGAACGCTGGCGCAAGCTGGAAAACCTGACAATTTTAGGTTTCACCGATTTATTAGATCGGATGTTTTCTAATAACTTCTTACCTGTGGTATTGGTGCGTCGGCTGGGTTTATGGCTTTTGCAGCGAGTACCTGTATTAAAAGTGTTTATGCTGAAGTTGATGATCGGTTTGAAGGGACGGACTCCAGAATTAGCAAAACGATAAGACTTAAAGGCTACACCACAGCAGCTTGAAAAATCTGGTTTGGGGTAAGATTCAATTCAGGAAAAGTTTGGGAAACAATGCGATCGCTATCTCGAAACTTACTTATTTGATATTCGCCATCAACTAAGTTACAGACGGAGATTGTCGGTTGTTTGGGATTGCCGATAAAATTACGTCCACCCAAGGCAGCATAATCGACAATCCAGTATTCCGGGATACCCATTTCTTCATAGTCAGCATACTTCAAGTAATAATCGTCTCGCCAGTTAGTTGATACAACCTCAATTGCCAAAGGTATTGATGCACCCAAACTAACGGTAGATTCTTTTTTCCATAATTTTTCGTTTTCCAGATTTGCACGGTTTAGCACCAACACATCTGGGAAGTAACCAGAATCTTTTTCAGGAGGTCTAACTATAACTTGGTTAGGTATGAAGTAGGGCAATGCTAGACGCTTGATTTCAAAAGGAATTTCGATACCTAGAAATCCTTTAACTTCTTCGTGTTCCCCTACTGGTTGTGCCATTTCAACAATTTCTCCTTTATGTAGTTCGTAGCGGACTCGTCGAATTTCGGGTAGCCAATCGACAAATTCCTCAAAGGTTACTAGTTTGGGTATAGCTTGAGTCATGGCTTTTGAAAGTTATTGCTTTGGAAATATTATCTCTAATTTAGGCGACTGCGGACAGCTTTTTCACCACGGTTAAAAACGCGCTTATGTTGGGAGCGCCGCATTTGCCACTTCTGCGACTCCATTTGCTACTTCAGCGACTCCATTTGTTACTTCAGCGACTCCATTTGCTACTTTTGCGACTCCATTTGCTACTTTTGCGACTCCATTTGCTACTTTTGCGACTCCATTTGCTACTTTTGTGACTCCATTTGCTACTTTTGCGACTCCATTTGCTACTTCTGCGACACCATTTGCTACTTCTGTGACTCCATTTGCTACTTCTGCGATCGCATAGTAGTATTTTGGAAGCAATGCCTACGGCGGGCTACGCCTACGCATAGTAATGAAGCTAGCTACCGCAGCCGATGTGCTGACTGTATTATTGAAATCGTGCCTAATATTGAGTGAGAACTACACGGAAGTTGGACGGATTTTCATCCCATAAGTAAGCTGTTCCACAAATAACCTTGCATAATTAGGGCGCTATTGTTGATACAATACGCTTGGGTTAAGGCTACCACAGAGGCGCAGAGGACACGGAGAGAGAAGAGAGAGAAGGAAAAATTGCTTAACTGAACTATTATGATATACCGAAATATAGATGTAATAGTATCTAATGTGTGCTAATTACTCATTACTAACAACGGTAGGATTGAAAATTAATATTTTTCTACATAAAATTAAAAATCTAAAATAAAAAATTGGTAACACTGATGACTAAGAGTGTTAAAGTTTCAAGAAATTCATCGGAACTTTTCAGCGGGTATTCATGCTGAAGAAACTACAGAAAAAGCAAATTTCGATAATTGCGGGTGCGGCACTGTTTGCCTTTTTAGCTGGGGCAATGGTATCAGCACCTCAAATTGGCAAGTCTCTGGGGAAATGGCTCAAACTGGGTCAAAATCAAACAGAGCAAACATCAGACGGTAGCATTGCTCAATCAGCTGTCTTTCCACTGGTATCACAATCTCTGCCAGAACGGGCGGCTAAACTAGCAGAGATTGCCGAGCAGTCGCGATCGCTAGACCGAAATCGCGCTCGTTATCTTTTGGCGAGTGATTACATTGAAAGAACCCAAGCGCAAAAAGCGCTGGCTTTACTAGACGGGCTAGATAGAGACTATCCTATC
>NZ_DASQZC010000506.1:0-10451 GCF_035638895.1 Nostoc sp.
AGGGCGGGAATCACGAGGACGTGATTGGAAAACATACTAAAGTTATAAATTTTTTCGGCTGCTGCTTGCAGGATGGTGAAGGCGGTGCTGGGAGCTGTGGTTTCAAAGCCTAATGCGAAGAAGACTACTTCTTTGTCGGGGTTATCTTTGGCAATTTGCAGGCTGTCTAGGGGAGAGTACACCATACGAATGTCTGCACCTTGCGCCCTGGCTTGCAGTAAAGTAGTTTTGGAACCGGGAACTCGCATTGCGTCGCCAAAGGTGGCAAAAATGACGTTATGATTTTGGGAGATTGCGATCGCATCATCTAATCTGCCTTTTGGCATAACGCATACTGGACAACCAGGCCCATGAATTAGTTCAATGGCTTGGGGTAAAATTTCTTCGATACCATATTTAAATATGGAATGGGTATGTCCGCCGCATACTTCCATGATTTTGATGGGTTTTTCTAGCTGGTTGCATAATTTGGCGATTTCGCGGCGTATGGCTTCAGCTTTTTGAGGTTCGCGGAATTCGTCAACATATTTCATAGGATGTGTATCAGTTAATTTCGCTTTTGTGGTAAGGAGTTTTTTTCAACGAACCGCATACTCCTACGGAGAAGCAAGCTACGCGCAGCGTCTCGTTAGAGAAGGACGCAAAGGGCGCGAAGAAAGAAAGAAAGAAAGAAAGAAAGAAAGGCATGAGTTTTAAACTTTTTCTCTGTGCCTTTGGGTGAGACGAAAACAGTCTATTATTTAACCGAGTACCGTGGGTCTAAATCCCTGTCACAAAACTTAATTACGAATTACGAATTACGAATTACGAATTATTTAAGTACTAATCCCTACTTGTGCTGTTGCTAATTCTTGGAAGAGTTGTAATGTTTCTGCTGCTTCTTGTTCGTTAATTCGATTCATGGCAAAGCCAACATGGACTAATACCCAATCTCCAATACAAGCTTCGGGGGGATGTTGTTCATCTACGATACAAGCAATATTTACTTCACGCTTAACACCACCAATATTAACTAGGGCTAATTTATGGCTAACGTTGGTAACTTCTATAATTTGTCCGGGGATTCCTAAGCACATTTTTTTTAAGATAAACTAACCGCAGAGGCGCGGAGAACACAGAGAGAATTATTTGTGAGTTTTTTCACAAATCAAGACTCATGTATGAATTGTGCGGCTGTAATAACTGCTTGTCCTAAAGATAACCCGCCGTCATTAGCTGGAACTAAGCTGTGAGTAAGTACTTTTATCCCCAATGTTTGTAATCCTTTGGTAACTTGCTCTAACAATATACAATTTTGAAATACTCCTCCTGTTAAAGCTACCTGAGAAATCAGATTTTCTTGAGAAAGATGCTTAACCATCTTCACAATGGCATTAGCTAAACCTTTGTGAAATTTGGCAGCCATGACTGGTTGTGGAATCTGCTGCTGTAAGTCATGGAACAATGCTTGCCACATTGGACGCGGGTCTATATAATAAATCCTATCTGAAAATCTAAAATTAAAAGGATATATTAGCGTTTCTTCATTATTATTTAAGCTGCTAACATCTACTATAGCTTCCATTGCGATCGCAGCTTGTCCTTCATAACTACATTCATCTCTATAAATACCGATAGCCGCCGCCACTGCATCGAACAACCGCCCCACTGAGGACGCTGGAGGAGAGTTAATTTTTTTCTCAATCAGTTGATTGAGTAGTTTGAGTGGCTTACTTTTCAGAAATTTTATGATTTCTAAATCAGCGTACTGTTGTTGGCAGTCATCCCAAAGGTTAGCAGCTATTAATTGGGCATAAGTATTACGCCAAGGCTGATAAATTGCTTGTTCACCACCAATCATTGCTACTGGTTTAAATGTTGCTAGTCGCTGAAATTTCCGATAATCTGCTAAAAGAAATTCTCCGCCCCAGAGTGTACTATCATCACCGTAACCTAAACCATCTAAAGCAATCCCTAATACCGGAGATGCATCTAAAGGAATCCCATTTTCTACCATGCAAGCAGCGATATGAGCATGATGATGTTGAATTTGATGAATTTTGATTTGATTTGTATCTGCGAGTTCTTTACCAAGTTTGCTTGAGAGATATTCAGGATGTTTATCAATGGCGATTATTTTTGGTTGATGCTCAAATAGATTTAAGTACAAATTCAAAGTGTCTTCGTAAGCATTGAAAGCCGCAGCATTTTCTAAATCTCCCAAATGTTGAGAGAGAATTGCTTCTCCTTCACGCAATAAGCAAAAGGTATTTTTTAACTCACTGCCCATTGCTAAAATTTGCGGTATATTGTCAAATCCTGGTGGTAAACTAATTGGTGCTGGTGCATATCCTCTGGCACGGCGAATTATTTGGACTTTATCGCCGATAACTCTCACCACCGAATCATCTACCCGATTAATAATCTCTCGATTGTGAAAGAGAAAATAATCAGCGATTATCCCTAATTTATTTCTTGCTTCGTCATTATCAATACATTGTGGTTCATCGGCAAGATTGCCACTTGTTAAAACAATTGGGCGATTCATCCGCCGTAAAATTAAATGATGTAATGGCGTATAAGGTAGCATCAAACCAAGGGTATTTTGCCCCAATGCTATCGATGGTGCTACTTTTTTACCTGTCGCTTGTAGTAAAACAATTGGTGCAGCAGAACTTGTCAATAATTCTTTTTCTTTAGCGTTGACACTACAATATTGTTCAATTACTTGAATATCTCGTGCCATTAAAGCAAAGGGTTTATGATAGCGCTTTTTACGCTGACGCAGTTTTTGTACAACGGTTTCCTGAGTTGCATCGCAAGCCAGATGAATACCACCTAACCCTTTAATTGCTACAATCTCACCCTTTTGCAACAAGGTACAAACGGCATCAACATCATCCAACATGGAGAACATGGAAGCAGTAACCGATTTTCCATCGGCGCGTTCTAACCAAGCTGAAGGGCCGCAAGCATGACAAGCTACAGGTTGGGCGTGAAAACGGCGGTTTTCGACATCATGGTATTCCTTTGCACATTCTGAACATATAGTAAACGCAGACATACTGGTGTTACTTCTGTCATAAGGAATTGCACGAATAATACTCAGGCGGGGGCCGCAATGAGTACAGTTAGTAAAGGGATAGCGATAAAAGCGGCTAAAGGGGTCGAATATTTCTTGTTGACATTGTGGACAAGTAGCTGCATCAGGGGTAATTTCTGTTTTAATGGCATTACTGACACTAGTAGAAATCACAAAATTATCAAATTTAAATTCACCTTTATAAATAATTCTTGTTATTTGATTAATTTTTGCTAACGGTGGACATTCTGTTTGCAATCTGGCAACAAATTCTGTTATTGCTTCCTCACCACCAGATACCCTAATTAATACACCTTGACCATCATTACAAACATCTCCACGCAAACTGCAAGCTTTAGCCAGACGATATACTGTAGGGCGAAATCCTACTCCTTGAACAGTACCGCGAACTCTAATTTCTTCAGTCGGCATATAAATCTGACTTTCAAAAATTACGAATTATTAAACTGCCACAGCAAAATTCGGTTATTTCCAGAATCAGCTATGACTGCTGTTTTGCCACAAATTTTTATTCCGTAACACCAATTTAAGCTGTCTCGTTTTGGTAGTCCGAAATTACGATTTTCACCTTTACTTTGAAAATTTATTTGTCCTGCAAGCGCATTTGCCGTCGCACCTTGCAGTGATAAAATTGATTCTGGCTTCTTCCACCCTAACAAACGGGAATTAGCAGTATCTGCAACTACTAACCAATCGCCAGCCACACCCACACCATAAGGCATACTCAAACTACTAGCACTTGGCAAATAAACTCCTTGATTCATTTCCACAAAATCAAAGTTTTTTTGTCCTAAAACTACTGCACAAGGTGTATTATTTTCTGTGGGTATTCTCTGCCAAATCATTACCCGGTGATTACCTGCATCGCTAACAACCAGATTTTCTCCCCAAAAGGTGATGTCGTGACACCAACGCATACTCGCTGCGGTTGCAGAAGCACCGCCGTTTTCATTGCGAGATATCATATCTGGTTGTCCCAAAACTATATCAGCAGGTTGACCATTTTCTGTTGGTAATTGATGCCAAATTAATACTCTTCGATTACCAGTGTCAGCAATAAATAGCCGTCCTTGATGATAGAAAACACCATAAGGCCAGTGCATTGTACTAGCAGATGCTGCTTGATTTCCTTGATTTGGTTCATTATCGGTAAAATTAACTTGCCCTAACACCAAATCTGCTGGAACATTGTTATCTTCTGGTAAGCTGTTCCAAATCAAAACCCGATGATTCCAAGCATCTGCTACAGCTAATCCTTCGCCGCAAGCACAAATTCCTGTTGGTACACTTAAGGTTGCCTTTCCCGGTGTAGTTTTAGCATTTTGTCCTTCATGATAAAAGTCAGGCTGGCCAATTACCCAATCAGCCGGTTGACTATCTCTAGTGGGTAAATTCTGCCATCCTAATAATCGATGATGTCCTGTATCTGATACCCATAATGGGCCAGTTTCTGATAACAAACAAGCACCACGAGGCCCAAACATCGTTGTGGCATTGGGCGCTACAGGTATGACTAATTGTTCGGGTTCAATAATATTGCCTAAAATTACCTCCGCACCTTGAGGTGATAGAGGTAAATCTTGAGGATTTTCTGTTGCTTCTAGCGGTAATTGTGATATGGAATTAATTATGATTGGGATATCCATGAACCGCAGATAGACGCTGATAATTATTTAAAAACATTAATGTTGATTAGCATGTAACAACAGTAACGGTTTTGCATTATGCTTTCAAATTCAGTTAAAACCTTTAATAAACTTCTGTATTAATCAAACTTAAAAAATTAATATGGCTTTTAGTAATTTTTGCTACATAGCGAATCTTTAGCATGAGTGCGCGATTTACTGAAATGAGAAAGTAATATGCCTTTTTACTTTCTCAAAACACTAAAATCAATACCTGAATTACACAAATGAGAATGAATTTAGAGATATTGAGAAAGCATTCGGGCATTTTGCTTGCACAAAACACTAAAATGAATGTGCGAACTACTGAAATGAAAAAGCAAATTAGCCATGATTGACTAATTGCCAAGTATATTTGCTGAAATTTTACCTTGGCATTATCATTTTTGTAGTTTCACAAAAACCTTATCGTCTTTAACCTTGACTGGATACGACTGAAGCGAAACATCAGGCACGGTTAAGCATTTACCTGTCTCTAATTTGTACTGGAATCCGTGGGCAGGACAGGTAATAATACCATTTTCAACTTTACCTTTTTCTAAGGGAGATCCTAGATGGGTACAAGCATTACGGTAACATTTAACTGTAACGCCTTGACGATGTAAAATTAGTGAAGTACCAGCAAGTTGTACTGGGATTACGCTAAACTCAGGAACTTCATCAATAGTTGCTACTTTGATCCAAGTACAAGTTATTTTTGAAGAGAATGGACTGATTAAACCAGAATTCGCGTTCTTAACAGCAGAGCTATTATTGACTGCAACAACTTTAGTAATTTCAGGACACTGGTTTTTTATTGCCTGTTCTACTCCCTGAGATAAAGTCAAAGTAGAAGTCGGACAACTGCTGCAAGTTCCGATTAATCTAACTTCTACGGTATCTGGTGGCTTAATTGCCACTAGTTCTACATCCCCATTATGGCTTTTTAAACCTGGGCGAACTTCTTCAAGGGCTGTCTGAATACGTTGTGAAAGTGGAGGTTTCGGTGGTTTTACTAGTTCGTGATACAGTAGTACTGCATACACTAATTCATCTGCAACAGCATGACGCAAAGCTGGCATTGATTCTTGTTTTAGGCTTTTAATCAAACTAGTTAATGCAGCTTTATGCAAAGCTTCAATTGCTCTTTTTAGACCCACCGCTACACACCGTTGGCTTTCATCCCACTCAGATATAATTGCCTCAAAACGATTAATTTCTTGAACTAATTCTTCAAGGTTTGTCATTGGTCATTAGTCATTGGTCATTATTCATTAGTTATTCATCAATGACTAATCACTTCATTTTGAAGTCTTTGAGGAGAAATGGCATAATCATACCCGTCACTAAGCTAGATAATATTATTGGTAAGTAGAAGGGAATTGGAGCTTGTGCGAGTAACACTAGCAGTAAGAAACCTATAGCAATACCAATAGTAGTTTGCTTAACAAAATACACTGGGTCGCGTAGTAGCTTTCCTTTAAAAAATAACTTAGCAGAAAACCAACCTATCTCTAACATTTTTCTCCTAATAATTTGTCAAGAAATTTAAGGCAGCAAGCCCTAAGAGGATGGCGGGAATTGCACCCGCCGGGGCAAATAATGCACCAAGCATTGCTGAAAACTGATAGCCTATATCTTTCCCAGCTAACAGCATTCCACCAATTGCACCGCCGACCATAGACAAGACTAATGCTATGATTAGCCACGAAACTTCTGTTGCTATGTTCAATTCACCATCTGCTAAACTTGTGATAAAATTTATCACATTTGGATAGGTTAAAATGTCTCTCATGCTGTTCTGTCCTGATTGTTAGGAATTAGGGGAGTAGGGAGTGGGGAGTGGAGAGATGAGGGAGAAAGAATAAATAACCTATCCCCTATTCCCTATTTCTGCTTCTACATCTTGTAGTGCTTGGGCTACTACCTCTGCTTGGGCAATTTGTTGGTATTTCGTAAATATTTCTAAAGCGTCTTGATAGTAGATACGCGCTTGCAAAAGATTTTGAGGATTACCAGCTTCTGGTTTTTCTTGGTCATCTGGTAAGTTGAATAGGGCGTTGGCTTTGTTTGAAATTGTGTTAGCGTACTCTACGGGTGTATCTTTGGCATTACGCACTTTTAACGCTTCATCATAAGCTGCGATCGCCTTTAAATTATTCTCCACAGGATGGGAACTCACTAAATATTGCAAAGCGTTACCTAAATTGTTTTGCAACATCGCATATTCTCTAGGATGGTCAATCAGATTAATATGCTTTAGTGCTACCTCAAATGATTGCACAGCTAACCCTTGACGCAAGTATTCCCGTTCTGATGCTAGGGGCATAGAAAGGTAAGCGATCGCAATATTGTTATACAAAATCGCGTATTCTTGAGGGTAATCTTCCCAGGTAAACACCCGCAACGCCTCATGATAAGCCTGGATACTGTCGGTTATCCGCGCCAAATTGAACGGTACAAGCGACTGCAACACCAGCCCAAAATTCATCTGCGTCTCTGCTACTTCCTCTGGAGAAGCTAATTGTTGTAAAATCGGTAACGCCTCTTCATAACCTGCTTTCGCTTGCAGCAACAGTTGGTAGTCAGCATCCGGTATTGCCTGTAACGTCCCTGCCATGCCCACTTGGGCCCTGGCTTTCAGTAGGGGATACTCCTCACCACACATTTCATAGGCCCGGTAATATAACCCAACTGCATTTCGCAAGTCTTGGGCAGCTTTCGGCTTTTTTTGAAAACCCTGTGCTATCTCGATCAGCATTTGGATTTTTTCTTCTGCTGAGGCTGACTCTGAAGCAACAGCTGCTAACGCAGCCTTCACCGCCGAATCTGTAATGCTGGGGGTCATAACTCTGCCGTACTCTAGCCTATTGGGAATTGAGTCTGTCAACGCCCACGAATGATCAAGACACGCTTTATGTGTCTAATCACGGGCCATACTGATTTACGCAGGCTTCGAGTCCTTTAGGCGGAATTCCCCTTTTTGTCTGAGACTAGGGCTAAAGATTAAGGACTAGGAAAAGATTTGATCCCATGTCCAATATCCAATACCCCATGCCCAATCAATTTTTTTACTATAAAACACCCTATTTCTAAAATTCTAGGGGGAAATTGCTAATATTAATGTCAATTTTAAACACCTAATATTTTTAAAATACTTTTTGTATCATCACTCGACACAATCCAAATATTCTTTATTGAATTGTTGACATACATATATGCACTATCTTACCAGCTAGTTTTTGTATACTCCAAAGATTCGCCACGGGATCGTTGAAGTGTAAAATATATTCATCAACTGTAAAACAAGCTCCCTTGAAAACAGACAGTATCTTCTATCGGATCTTTCAGAGTATCCCTACTACTTTCTTTGAACTGATTAACCAACCGCCCCAACTAGCTAGTGTTTACCAATTTTCTTCAGTTGAAGTCAAACAACTAGCGTTTAGAATCGATGGCGTTTTCCTCCCAAATGCAGCAGAACTACCCATTTATTTTGCCGAAGTGCAATTTCAACCAGACAAAAAGTTCTACTCGCGTTTATTTACCGAAATCTTTAACTATCTTGACAAAACCGAATTAACCAACAATTGGCGTGGTGTTGTTATCTTCTCCAACCGCAGCGTTGATACTGGAGATACCGAAAGATATACAGAATTACTCAACTCACAACGAGTAACTCGCGTCTATCTTGACGAATTAAGCTCAATTGAGGCATCATCAATCGGCATAGAGACAGTTAAACTCATCATTGAACCCGAATCAACTGCGACAACAAGAGCTATAGAAATAGTCAACAGCGCCCGCCAGCAAATTTCAGATGTCGCTACTATTAGGGAAATTATACAATTGATAGAGACGATATTAATCTACAAGTTGCCGCGATTGAGCCAGGAGGAGATCAAAAAAATGTTTGGAGCAAATGAGTTAAAGCAAACTAGATTTTACCAAGATGTTTTTGCAGAAGGCAAACAAGAAGGTATACAAGAAGCTAAGTTAGAAGCAATACCCCACTTATTAGGGTTGGGGTTTAGTATTGAGCAAATAGCTCAAGCGTTAGGCTTCGACGAACAAGTTGTTAGGCAAGCTGTACAATCAAAATCTTAAAACAACTGATATATAGCTGACGGGGTGCAAGACTTTGCACCCCAATATTTTGCTAAATTTGACTCGGTTATTGCATTAGAATCTGACTGCTTAAAATACTCATCTTTTTGCACTGATTAACAGCTAGCAGTAATTGTTACAGAGTTTTAACAGTCTCAATTCAGTACGCGAGGTTATTTAACGTCAATAAGTAAAAAATAATTTTGTTTTTACTATTTTTATTTGTTAAATCTGTTACGAGTATAACAAACATAATAATTTAAAATAATTTCGTTAAACTTTTAGCTGTTGTTAATGATTAATTCTTTTTTAATGAAAGTGAATTAAACCAAAAAATATCTTAAGATTAAAAAATAAATATTGATAAACAGGTGAGACTTTACAAGCATTATCACCTACATCATGCATGGTAAACAATACAAAAACACCTAGCCGATGACTAATGTACTATGGCTGCAAGGTGGTGCTTGTTCAGGCAACACCATGTCATTTCTCAACGCCGAAGAACCGACAGTCTGCGATTTAATTGCCGACTTTGGCATCAATTTACTTTGGCATCCTTCCTTGGGAGTGGAACTAGGCAACAACTTGCAAACACTGCTACGGGATTGTATTTCTGGCACAATTCCTTTAGATATCTTGGTATTTGAAGGCAGCGTTGTTAATGCCCCCAAGGGTACAGGCGAATGGAATCGGTTTGCCGATCGCGCCATGAAAGATTGGTTAGCAGACCTTGCCAAAGTCGCTAAATTTATCGTCGCCGTGGGAGACTGTGCCACATGGGGAGGAATTCCCGCCATGTCACCCAACCCCAGCGAATCGGAAGGTTTACAATTTCTCAAACGTCAAGAAGGCGGTTTTTTAGGTAAAGACTTTGTGTCTCAAGCCGGATTACCTGTAATTAATATACCTGGATGTCCCGCCCATCCCGACTGGATTACGCAGATATTAGTTGCGATCGCTACTGGACGCATAGCAGACATTGCTTTCGATGAACTAAATCGTCCCCAAACCTTCTTCAACACCTATACCCAAACAGGTTGTACCCGCAACGTTCACTTTGCCTACAAAGCATCAACCGCCGAATTTGGACAACGTAAAGGCTGCCTATTTTACGACTTGGGTTGTCGTGGCCCCATGACTCATTCCTCCTGCAACCGCATTTTATGGAATCGCGTCTCTTCCAAAACTCGCGCCGGAATGCCTTGTTTAGGTTGCACAGAACCAGAATTCCCCTTCTTTGACCTTAAACCTGGAACTGTATTTAAAACCCAAACAGTGATGGGAGTTCCTAAAGAATTACCGCCAGGAGTTAACAAAAAAGACTACGCCTTACTCACAATGGTTGCAAAAGATGCAGCACCACCTTGGGCAGAAGAAGACTTTTTTACAGTTTAGTCATTGGTCATTGGTCATTAGTAAAAGACAAATGACCAATGACAAGGGAGAAACAGAGAAGTTTAAGGGTTAGCTTCTGACTATCAAAACTTTGTGGACAAATAACAAAGGACAAATATGGGAATTCAATCATTAGATATATCACCCGTCGGTAGAGTTGAAGGTGATTTAGATGTCCGAGTTGACATTGAGAATGGGCG
>NZ_DASQZC010000507.1:0-92555 GCF_035638895.1 Nostoc sp.
GATGAGTGCTCTCACCACGTAAGTGGGTAAGGTCACGGGAAGAACACCCGTTCTTAGGCGGTAGGTGGAAGTACAGCAATGTATGTAGCCGAGCCGTGCTAACAGACCGAGGGCTTGACCTCACAACTCATTTGGTTTCGTGTTACTGTGCAGTCTTCAGGGTTGCTGTTAAATTCTGATTTCTAATTCTTTAATTACGAATTAGCAATTAAAACTTTTCCTGGTGTCTATTGCGCGGTGGAACCACACTGAATCCTTCCCGAACTCAGAGGTGAAACGCTGCTGCGGCCACGATAGTTTAGGGGTAGCCCTACGCAAAAATAGCTCGATGCCAGGATTCATAATTACAAAATAAAACCCTCTAGCTCCCATAACAGCTAGTGGGTTTTTGTTTATCTTGAATTTAGTATTGAATAAATTGCTATGACTTATGACTCAAGAACTTTGGGATTTAAGAAAGTCTATTCTTGATGGACGATTATGACGACGCTTTGGTAATTGTTGATGAGCTAGAGTTGATGAGTCGAAAGAGTTATATCCGAAATATTAAGAGTTTCCTCATCAGACTCATGATTCATTAGTGACAAGTTAAGCCAAAATTAGTTTTGTCAACAGTAATTAAGCTAGAAATTAACTGAAACAATGAGTATCAAATTTAGCTTAATATTCTGGTTTGAGTACAAGGGCAAACGATGCTTTTAAATATGACGCTTAAGCTAGCTTAAAAATGGTGTTTCTAACCCGGATTTATGACAATAATTCAAGTACAAGTGCTTATTGACAAATAGTTTATAACCTTAACTTGTCACCAATAGCCTAATACTGTTGTATAAGAGCAGTCGCGTAGATTTTTGTTTTGAGTTCTAAGTCTTTTTTTTGGCTCGTTTTAGCAACTTCTATTAGCCAAAAGATATCTTCTGGTTCAGGATGACGATTATTATACAGCGCTTCCCGCTATTATGCAATACAGGTTTTCTCCTTGCCCCTCTCCTAGCATAGCTTTCAGCTTTTAAGATGGATGTACCTCATAGCTGCCGGAAGTGCTGTATACAGAATCTTGTGGTCTAACAATAGCGATATTTGGTTCAGGTTCTGAATTTTATAGGGTTATCGCAGTCCTAACAACTTAAAATACCAAAAATCGCAGCTACCAATTGAAAAAGCATTTCTAGCGAGCCAGTAGCTACAGCTATATGACTTCCAAGTGCTACTGATATCGCTTCAAAACTAGCTCCAGCACTAATCATAGTAACTAAAATAGTTCCTATAGTTACAATACTAACTCCACTACCCACAACAAAAACCCCACTTCCAGCAACTAAAGTCACTATGACTATCCACTGAAGTGGATTAGGGTTGGAGCAAGATACACTACCTAATACAATGTGGAACAACTGCAATTGCTGTAACTGCATATCTCTCGCCTGGATAAATTAATAAATCTCTACAAATATAGTTTTCCCAATAGCTAAAGCAGTATAACAGTCCCAAAAAAGAAGAATTTCTTCTGTAGCAATTCCTTGTGCAATCCGATCGCCTACTCTTCCAAAACTTCCACCAATTGTTCTAAAGTCACTTCAAACGCACGGGCTATTTTAAATACAGCAGATAGGTCAACGGTGTTGAGAGTACCACGCTGGACATAACTTCTAACAGTGTTGTAGTTGACTCCTGAGCGATCAGCAACATCTTTTAGTGTCAAACCTCTCTCTTCAGCTAGCTCTCGAATCTTTAACCTAACGTAACCCATCCTAAATAGTTGACATTGATGCGTATGCATCAGATAATCTTTTTGTACATATTGATGCGTATGCAATACAAGATGTTTACGCATATCAAAAGCGATCGCTCGTCCAGTCTGTAAAACTAACGGAGCGATCGCTATCTTCAGTTTTGAAGGCAACCAAGCATAGAAGTCACCTTCGATACTTAGGTTAAAGGTTGATCACCCTCTCCCTGTTGTCTTGTCCCCGCCTCTAATGGTGGTGCAGACATGATTTGCTTTTGCTGTTCTTGTAGCCAGGTTTCAAAGAGTTCATTCAGCAGTCGCGCTTTCATAAATTCATCCAGTTGTGCGGGGATAAATTTTTCCAACCGCAAAATCACGAACCAGTCGGCGATGCGGGTAGGGGGCAATATCTGACCTGGTTGACTGCTAGATAGCATTTGCACCATTATCGGATGTAGTGCATTTAGTTCAATCGGGCCTACTAAGCCTCCAGTTTGGGCTTCTGGCCCCAGTGAATATTCACGCGCCAAGTCAGCAAAAGAGTTTTCTTTTGCCTGAATGCGAAAGTAAAGTTCTTGGGCTATTCCTAGATCCTGGGTTCGCAGTAGAGAATAAATTACTTTGTCTAGTTTTGTCTTGGACTGAAAAAAGTAGGATTCCAGTTTATTACCCCAAGTAGCTTGCTTGAATTTTTCAATTTTAAGCTTACGAGTGATAATAACTTCTAGTTGTTCGGGAGTCAGCCCTTGATGTGCTATCCAAGCCTGGATGTCTTCTTCATTTTTGAACTGTTTTTCAGCGTAAAACTGCTGTTTAGCTTGGGCTACTTCCTCAGGTGTACATATTGCTACCTTGGCTGAGCGTGAATTTTCCTCTATTGCCTCATCAATAATCAATTCGCGCTGCAAATGTGGCAGCATTTGGTAACTTGCCAGTAAGGAAATCAGTTCACTAGCTGTGATTGTACGATTACCGATTTGGATCGCTTCAGTCATTAGCTTTCGGGCATCTTAAGAATATCTGGTCTGTTAAAGAAGCTAAACCCTAGCTCACTCACTGGGAGCTTTTGTCTTAATCTTACCGAGTTAGGTACGCTAACTTCACTTTCGTAATAATTAAATAGTGGCTTTAACATATTTTAAAATATACAGTCTATATGAGTTTTTATCAAAGATTCTACGTAAATACGACCAGATGTGAAAAAAAAAGGACAAAGCTCAAATGGTAGCATCCCAATTTTGCAATTTTACCAAATATAGTTACAAGTTAATTGCGATTGCTTTGCTGCGTTACGTACCCTGCGGGTTCTCCAAAGGAGTACGCAATGAGAAATTATGTTTTTACACATTTGGGATGCTCCCGCTCAAGTAACTAATAACACTTCTCGCCACTGCAAGTTAGAAGACGAAGTTATCAGACTGAGCTAGGGTGCTTTGAGATAACCTTCTCCTAACAAAGGTTTTTTAGTTAACCAGAAATACTCACTTTATAGCGAGTCCCATTTGAATCTGACTTTTCCCATTATATTTTTGGTAGAGCGATGTCTACGAAGGGCTGCGCCTACCCTCACTATACCTCTATCCCAAAGTCCTATTATGTATCCCACAACTAAAAATTCTAACGTTTACAATGACTCTAAATAATTCAAAAGATCCGCCATTTCTTGGGGACTAGGTTGGAATTTTGGCATTGGCGGGGTTTCGCCACTGATCACTTGGCGAATAAGTCCATATCGAGACTTATGCTTTGAGACAGCTTGCAAACTGGGGCCTACTCGCCCATCTGCTTCCAAGCCATGACAACCAGCACAATTAATTTGAAAGATCGCGTGTCCTTGAACTGGGTTTCCTGTTAAGGATAGAACGCTTTTGACGTATGGATCGGAGGCTTGAACCAACTGAACACCAAAAAAGCCCAAAGGGACTGCTAGCAGTATAGCCAGCGTCAATAAAACGATCCTCTGAATCAAAATTTCAGGTTTGGTAATCTGGTTATCCAAAAGGTTTGCTGTGAAGTTTAGGTGTGCTAAAAAGTTTTCATTTCCTACACATAGCTTAAAAGTTCTTGATTGTGTCTGCAAGCACAGAAGACTATTTTCTTGTGGGCAGTCGCTCTCCAAAAAGGCTGTAGGGCGCAGGATTCATACGAAATTTGGTAAAATCGAAAATAGGCAACGAATATTTAATAATTTCAAAGAGGAGATTTACAGTGGTTGAACCCTTACTATCAGGTATTGTCCTTGGTCTAGTTTTCGTCACCCTTGCTGGACTGTTTTACGCTGCCTATAAGCAATATAAGCGCCCCAATCAGTTGGGGGGGTAAGCAGTGCTGAGTTTTGTTAGCGGATAGCTATGGTTTAGCCTGTGCTGAGTTTTGAGTGGGAATATGAGGGGGATGAGGGAGACAAAATAAAATTTTCTCCTCCTGCTCCTTTGTCTGCCCCCTCTTTTCTCATTGCACAGTTCTGTAGAAAGTAAGTGATGTGTTGCCGTAAACTTTCTCGCGGCAAATTTCCCAAGCGGGAATCTCTGGCGGTGTCCAACCTTGTGAGGCGTGTTCAACTGCGATTTCACCGCTAGGATCTAAAAGTTGATAGTGAGCGATCGCTTCTAATACTGGCTGGTACAATCCACTGGCATAAGGTGGATCAAAGTAAATTCTATCGAATTTCTTGCCTGATAAAGTCTTTAACTGTTGGAAAATATCTCCCCGCAATACCCGAAGTTCTTGCTCGGCATTCCCTACCTGCTGCCAATTTTGTTGGATGGTGGCACAGGCTCGGCTCGATTGTTCAATTCCCACTACTAGGCTGGCTCCTCTACACAAAGCCTCTGCGCCCATTGAACCAGTACCCGCGCACAAATCTAGCCAGCGACAACCTGCAATTTCTCCCTGCCAAATATTAAACACTGCCTCCCTTACCCTCGCACTAGTGGGTCTAGTCTCTTTCCCGGGTAAAGTTTTTAGCTGGCGATTTCCGTAAATTCTCAGGCTCATTGGTTATTAGTCATTGGTCATTAATCATTGGTCATTAGTCATAAGTTTTAGACAAAGGACAAACAACAAATAACAAAAATAGTATTAGGCAGGAATTTTTTCGCGGACTTGAGCAACAAAATTAGATAGGATTTGCAATCCGATATTAGAAGATTTTTCGGGGTGAAATTGGACTGCCATCAGGTTTTCGTGGGCGATCGCAGCTGTGACGGTTTGAGTCCCGTGGGTGACGGTTGCTGCACGGATTAGGGGGTCTATTGGGTCAACATAGTAAGAATGGACAAAATATACCCAAGGATCGGACGGTAAATGCTCCCACAAAATACTTTTTGGTTGAGTCACTTCCAGTTGATTCCAACCCATGTGAGGAATAGTGATGTCAGGCTCTGAGCGAAACCGCCGCACTTTTCCTTTGATAATTCCTAGTCCTGGTTGAGTACCTTCTGCACTTGATTCAAAGAGAATTTGTAATCCTAAACAAATTCCCAAGAACGGTTTACCAGATGCGATCGCTTCTTTAATCGGTTGTTCCAAACCACGCGATCGAAGGTGTTGGACTGCTGGATCAAATGCTCCCACTCCCGGCAGAACTATTGCATCTGCCTGCTCTAATTCCTTTGGAGAATAAGTAACATTAGGAGTTGCTCCAGCTTTTTCCAAGCCTTTGCAGACTGAGTGCAAATTTCCCATCTCGTAATCTACGACCGCAATTACTGGCATTCACCTGCTCCTTGTAAATTTATTATGGAGGGTTTTTCTATTCTAAATAATATTTGTTATGAAGAGAAGAATTCTATTAACTTCTTTTGACATTTGCCTAAAAGATCAACAGTCGAATTCTTCTGATGATTTATTACTTGAAGTTACCAAACTTGATCTGATACCAGATGATTTAAGTTTTTTACCCTAGTTACCCGTAGATGTGCAACTTGCCAGTACTCAGGTAATGGAAAAAATCAATGCAATTCAACCTGATTACATCATCTGTTGTGGCATGGCTGCAAGCCTTACATAATTAAGTATGGAAGCAGTTGCTAAGTAACTAGGCAAGAATAAATCGAATTAGATTAAGTAATGTAAAAACTCTTGAGATTATTTTGTAGTCAGAGCTTCAGCCCTCATTTGAGGACTTTAGTCTTGACTAAAAACCTTTAATTATTTACGCTGCTCTACTTAGCTATGGAGAAATTGTTTTGCAGACAGCAGTTGATTTAAAAAAATTAGTGGCGTGAGCAAAGACAATTGAGATTAGCCACGACTGCGGTAAATTTGTCTGTGTTCGCGTAGTGTCTCACAGAGAGTACTTAAGCTAAAAACAACTGACGGTACGTTGTATATTTGCCCACGTTCCGGTTCTGACTCAAGAAAATTTGATGGGGATTCTTGGAGATTCCGTATTAATTATTAACAAACTGGCACTTTCATCAAGTTGTTAATGTCTGTATGGTGAAAGAAATATCTAAGTATATGTTGCCATTGTTACTAATTTTCCCAATTGCTCAATTAACTCCTGCCACGCCACCACCTGAAGAAGTCGTACAACCACAAGAAGTGCGTCCTTTACAAGGACAATTGGATACAGTGCCAATGTTTAACAGCAATAGTCCAGAATTGGTTTTGAAAGAAGGAATTTTACTCTCCACTTTTCCACCAGATGGCAAAAAAGTGCCAACGGCGCATCTAAATTTTCCCTTTCGAGGACGATTTGATATTTTTGCCCACCATATTACTAGAGCTGAACCACCAGAGAATTTGCAATCGCTCTATCTAGGAATAATTTTGCATAACCCTAATTCGGAAGCAGTGAAGGTGAATATTTGGCAGGCGGCGAGTTATTTGAGTCAACCGGATGCACCATTTATTCAGCTACCATCCTTTAGCCAAAATCTTTTGGGTACAATTTTTGCCGGGCCAGGCGATCGCGTCATGTCTGATGTACTGAGAGGACGGCGACAAGAGATTTTTCCTGCCCAAATTGAGATTCCAGCAAGGCAAAGTCGGATGTTACTAAATTTACCAATTCCGGTGCAGGGATTGACACCACCTCTCAATGGTCGATCTACGTTCATGCGACTACAAAGTAATGGCACTGTCTATGCAGCTAGCCTAGCCATGTTTGCGCGTGTAAATCCCGATGGCAGTGAGCGATCGCCTACTTTAGAAGAGTGGCAAAATTTACTCAATAATAGCGATGTGTCCGGGCCACGCGATAAAACCCCCACTCCTTTAGAAGAAACTGGCAAGCCAAGAATTTATGGGCGTGTTGCTGGAGTGGCTGCTGGTTCACGATGGAGAGCTTTATTAATAGATAATCCTAAAGCCAGGTATCTAACTATTCCCCAGGCTGGTCAAGCGTTTTCTTACGCTCTAAGTAGCCTGCATAATGGCACATTAGGAACTGGTCAAATTCAAAGTGCGCCTATGCTGGTGCGCTATCCTGACACCGCATATCGCGCTCATGGCAACTATGGAATTCAATATAATCTCAAGTTGCCGCTATACAACAATACTCAAAGTCCTCAAACTGTGAGTGTATCCATACAAACACCACTCAAGGAGGATCAGTTAGTCAAACCAGGGTTACGCTTTTTTAGTACACCAGCCCGTCAAGTATTCTTCCGAGGGACAGTGCGGGTACGTTACAGAAATGGCCAAAATCAACCACAAACTCAGTTTGTGCATTTAGTGCAAAAGAGAGGTCAACCAGGGGAACCCTTAGTTTTATTAAAGATGAAAGCAGGCGATCGCTCTTTAGTAGAAGTTGACTTTCTCTATCCGCCAGATGCTACACCTCCACAAGTATTAACAGTTTCAACTCAAGCTGAACCTCGGTAATGAGTTATGGGTAATAGGTAATAGCTTTTCTCCAATTACCTGTTACCAAAAAATATTAGTCAGCTGATTCACAAAGCTTTACTGTTTATCAACTTGGCGCGGCTCAATGGCACATCAATCATAGATAACTTGTTCGGGGCGATCGCTTACCTAACAGAGCGGTGAATGTGATCCGTGAATTAACTTCTTCATATTGATAAAACTTTTCACCCCAAATTTCTGTATTTAGGGTGAATACTTATTCCCCCCCCATGCGTTGCAATAGAAATACTAGACTATAGCAGGCAACAAAGGGACGGCATGGCAACCGATCAAAAAATCAATCAAGAAACTGAGTTAAATTCGCTTCAGCACCTTATTGGAACCCTGATTTTACTGGTAGAGGATGAGCCAGATATCGCAGATTTGCTCACCTTCATTTTGGAAGCAGATGGTGCAGAGGTGATTGCTTTAACCGATGCAGAAGCAGCCCTTGCCTTAGTAGAATCGCTTCATCCCGATATTCTGCTGTGCAATGTGAAATTGCCCGATCATGATGGAAATTGGTTAATTGAGCAAATTCGAGTGCATTCTTGCCCATCCTTAAGACAGCTACCCGCGATCGCTATCACTTCTTATACACGGGAAGTCTCAAGTCATAAGGCTTTGGATGCTGGCTTTAATCGATTTTTAGTCAAGCTTGAAAATCCAGATGAGATCGTAGGTGAGATTGTTCACCTGCTATCTACCGAAATTTAAATACAAATATTTAGTTTTTATGTCGCTTTTAATAGTTATATTTCCATAGATGCTGGGAGGTACAGCTAACTGTACGCTCCTACAAATGACTCTAACTGGGAAATTAAACCCTAAGTGGGTGGGGTGAGATATTGGATATATTTGTTAACTTTATTGAAAACCCTTTGCTGGTTTTTTTTGCCCTTTACCCTTGGGCTTGGATTTGTTAACTTCTCCTAAAGCTTCCTGAAACAAGTTGTGTAGATGTATGGGGACACTAGCAATTTCTGGTAATTCTGGCTCAATAGGTTTATTGAATTCTTGCAAAAGTGCGTCTAAGTCGGTTTCAAGACCGAACTCTGGACGTTGCAGAACTGTTTGCAACACATTTTCTAATTTACTTGGATACTGTTGCGCTAATCGATGCCAAATAAAAGCATTAATACTTTTATCTTCGAGGTAGTAACGAACAAGTTTTTCCGCCCCTTTAACACTTTGCCAGTCTTCTGCCGATAAAATTGCTTGTACTTTACTATATGTTGGTAAAAACATTTGTCCCCAACGAGGATGAGAAAGAGCTGTTACTTGTTCTGCTTTCTTGAGTTCCGCAGGTAAATCAACCTTTGGCATAACCATTTTGCTATTACTGGTTTTGCTGTTAAACATCTGAGAGACTACGTTGGAATCAGCACCAAATTCTTCTGCTGCCGCTTTTATTTCATCGTCTCCAATGCCAGCTGCTTCTACTACTTCAGCCAAGGATTTAGAAGTATCAATTCCTGCTTCTGCAAAGCGTTTTTCAGTGATTAATTCTTGGAATTCAGCTATTTTTTTATTAAGCTGGTATCCAGATAGTGTGATTTCATCAGTGCCAAAAAAGTCCACAAACTGCTGATGATATTGTCCTACTGACTGCCAAGCTTCTTCTAGCAAGTCTGGAGCATCGCTGTAAAGATTACTTCTATAGTTTTCTTTGAAATTACCAATTGCTACAGCAAGTTTTGGTTTACCTAATTTACCCATTATTGTGTAGGGGCCAGAAAACATCCAGTAGCTATCGGTAACAGGAGAAATGCGAGTTAGTAAAATTTCTCCTACTTTCAACCGAGATATTGCCTGTAATGTTTGAGTATTATTTGGCTTGACGATGTAGTGTTTATCTGTCAACCAGTTCGTCAATTCAAAGCCATCAGGTAGAATATTCGTTATGGCAAATAAGCCAATAAAACTATGATGCCAGCTATTGATCAGGTTGCGATCGCTTTCTTCTAAATCTGGATGGCTTTCGATAAACAACTGTAATGGAGATTTATCACCGACTTTCCCGGCTGTCAGAAAGCTATCGATAGTTAAGTCCTGCTGTGTACTATCCCCGCTTCCACGGCGCAACTGTGCGGCTGCATAAGTTTCTAGTGCTTGTGCTAGTTCGCCTTCAGCATCAAGGACAAAATCAACTAAGGCTTGTTTTAATTGGTGCGATCGTTCTAATATGACATCCACAAGTTAATCTCTCGGTGCAACAGATGTAGATTATAGCTCTTGAGAGAATTACAGCATCTAGCAATAGCTAGATTTATGCGGATTTAATCCGTAAAGCTTCTTTTAAACTAGATACAAGGCATCACACAAGGTCATTACAGATGGTTGCAACTCCAAATAGCTATATTTCTCCAGAAGACTATCTCAAAGGAGAAGAAACCAGTCCTATCAAGCATGAATATAGAAAGGGAGATATTTATGCAATGGCAGGAGCAAGTAATACGCATGTAATTATTACTGGTAATCTGTTTGCTATGCTGAGAAATCATTTGCGTGGGAGTGGTTGTCAGGCTTATATCTCAGATACCAAAGCACATATTGAATCGATTAATATCTATTACTACCCCGATGTGATAGTAAGTTGTGACCAACGAGATAGAGCTTTTAACAACTTTCTGCGTTATCCGTCGTTAATTGTAGAAGTGCTATCTCCGACAACAGAAGCGTTTGACCGAGGTGATAAATTTGCTGATTACCGACAGATAGAGCCACTTCAGGAATATGTAGTTGTAAGTCAAACTCGGTTAAATGTTGAATGCTTTCGCCGCAACTCAGAGAAACAATGGGTACTTTATCCATATAAACAACAAGATATCATTCATTTGGCGAGTGTAGATTTTCGGTGTGCTGTTGCAGATTTATATGAGGACGTTACTTTTGAATCCCCATAATTGGCTGGCTACTAGCTCGAAAGGTAGAAACCAGAATATTGAGGATTTAAAAATGTGTTTTTAGAGAGCAAAATAAAAAGGCAAAAGAAGATTTTCTTTTGCCTTTATTAATTTTTACCTTTTAATAGAGACGGGAAATTTCAAGTCTCTATTCATCGTCGAAATCATCGTCGTCTTCCTCTTCTTCCTCATAATCGTCGTCGTCTGCGACTTCATCGGCGATTAATTCATCTTCGTCATCTAGAACTGACCTTTCTGCCCGTCTGCTACCAAAACCAGATTCCCCAAGAGTAGGAGAATCTAAATTATAGGTGCGAGCTGTGCGGTCATCTAAGACCATATCCAGGGGATCATCGACTTCATCCAAGACACTACTGGTAATTTCAGCAGCATAATCATCGATCGCACCGGGTTCATCATAGGTATTGTAGCCAGTACCAGCCGGAATCAATCGCCCGATAATCACGTTTTCCTTTAATCCGCGCAGCCAGTCGGATTTCCCTTCTATAGCTGCTTCGGTAAGTACCCGTGTTGTCTCTTGGAAGGATGCGGCGGAAATAAAGCTGTCGGTATTCAACGATGCTTTAGTGATACCCAACAATACTGGGGTATACTGTGCCCTAGCACCGCCTGTAATTGCCATAGCTTCGTTCACCTGCTCAACTTGGCGCAGTTCCACCAATTCACCAGGAAGCATTGTGGTGTCACCACCATCATCAATCCTGACTTTGTTGGTCATCTGGCGAACAATGACTTCAATGTGTTTATCGGAAATATCAATCCCTTGAGATTGATACACCATTTGCACTTCATTTACCAAGAATGACTGTACCTTCTGTAAAGCATGGCTAGCACAAGCATAGATTCCATCTTCGGAACCCAGGCTAAAGAAGATTTCCAAAATTTCGTGGGGATTGGATGGCCCATCGCTTAATGGTTGTCCAGCTAACACAAACGATCCATCTGGCACAATCAAATTTTGTCCTGGGCCTAGAGGATAATCTGTTACCACGCCATTTGATTCTACGACCTTGATAGCGATCGCTTCATCACCACTTTCAGCGTAAACTACCTTAACTTCACCCCCCCGGCGACATAAAATGCACGCTTCTTTGGGTTTACGAGCTTCAAGTAGTTCCTCAATCCGGGGCAAACCTTGAATAATATCTCCGGTTTTGGCGCGTTCAAACACCAGCAACACCAAGTTATCACCCCGTTGTACCAAATCGCCATCTTCTATCTGCAACACAGCACCAGGGCTGACTCGATAAGGACGACCGATACGGGTAGTAACAACGTAGTTTTTAGTACTCAGGGCTGATTCCTCACCAGATGCAGCAGTGGCACTTTTGATATCCACTACTTGTCCTGATTCTGGGGCAAAAACTCCAGGAGCAACTTCTGTACCTTCTACTAGCAACTCACCCACTTTTACCTTTGGCTGAGTACTAGTATTAATGGTCAACCTGTCAGCATCGCGCAACACCAAGCAGCGACGCACGTTTTCGGTTCCTTGTCGGACACCCCGCACTTCCCCGCCTTCTTTACATAAGATTTGGGTACGTGCAACCACAGATCCAGGGGCGATGGTAAGCCCATCTTGTACCTCAAGTGTGGTTTGGGTGCTACCTTGGGTAGCATCGGCGGTAATGTCTCGACGAATTACCAAGGATTCCAAAATTACCAGTTGTAAACGTTGAACTTCTGGGTCTTCAGTATCCTCTACCAATTCAATATCTGCTGCAAGGGGTGAAGCATTATGGTCTTGTTCCCCTTCTTGCTCAATTTCCAGTACTAGCTGAGTTCGCAGCAGTTCCACACCTTCAACAGATTTGACGCGTTCTGAATCTTTGTAAGGTAGTCGCTGCACAGCCCGCAACTGAATCGATCGCCCGGTTTGTTGACTCACGGATGTAGTTGATGGCACATCTGGATTATCAGGTACAGCAAACTCAACTACTGGACGACTCAACAGGGCCGGCCCTTCTGGTGTCTCCACATACTGGATATAACGCAATTCTGTGGCGACATTACCTTGGAATTCCTCACCTGGTTGGATGAAGGTGTTATCTCGCCCGATAACTGATTCTGGATCGTCTACCATCAGCAGTTCCCCAGGCTTAACTACAACTTCCCGCAGGATGTCGTTTTTCTGGGTAACTTCTATCACACCACTGTTTTGGCAGAAGATATCTTTTACTACCTCGGTGCCAGCTTCTACAAACTGACCATCTTCTACCAACAGCAAGGAGATATCTTTATTAACTTCGTGGCTTTCTTCGGGAATCCACAAAAGAGTACCGCCTTGCACGACTTCATAACCCAGCTTGGCTTTGCCTTTTTTCTGGACTTCTACACCCGCGAATTTCAGGAAACCACCAGTGGTTGTCCGATAGCGATCATCAATTAACTCAGCTACCACTTGACCATTTTGCACTTTTGTGCCTGGTGTCGCCCGGAGGTTAAATACCTGGTTGTTGCCAGTGGAGACTAAGTAATTATTCCGCCCTTGGGAACTTTGAACTGTCACCGTTGCCTGGTCTAGTACCACAGAAGCAGTGATAATTTCAATTTCCCTGGTACTCTTACCTGGGGTAGCTTCTGGCAAGCGCACCACACCACCGTGCAAACTGGCTAACTTAGTTTCTGCTAAAACTCCATTAGAAGCGATCGCATCACCATTTTTCACCACCAATTCTGCACCAGGCGGCAAGTTGTAAACTTCCCCAGACAAAATCCAAATCAAACCACCGCGTGCGGCTGTGGTTGTGGTATTACCTTGACGGTCAGTTTTTTGTTCTGGAACAACTTCGGCAAATTGCACTTCCCCTGCTAAGTCAGAGGCTACATCTTTAACTGCTTTTTCTGTATTAGTCCGAGTTGTGCGTCCACCAAGGGCAACCTCTGCCAACAACTGACCTTGTTTTACCTTATTTCCATCAAATACATATAGTGTTGAACCTTGGGTAAGATGAACCTCTTGGTTCTCTGGGGTAACATCACCTACTTTTGTTGGCTCCAAAAGCATGATGCCATTAGCCTCAACATAGAGGGCATCTTCTCCGTGGCGGGTACGATATGTTCTGGTCTTCAGTTTGCGGGGAAGCTTGACAGTTCCATCGATTTTGGAACGTACTTGTTGCGCCACTTCTCCGGTAAACACCCCACCAGTGTGGAATGTCCGCATGGTTAGCTGGGTACCAGGTTCGCCGATACTTTGGGCGGCAATAATCCCTACAGCTTCGCCCAAGTCCACCATCTTAGCGTGGGCTAAACTCCAGCCGTAGCAGTGTTGACAGACAGAACGTGCCGCTTCACAAGTTAGGGGCGATCGCAGCACAACTTCTGCCACCCCAGATTTGTCGATTTTTTTCGCCAAGTCCTCAGAAACTGGGGTATTGCGTGGTGCAATTACTTCTTTTGTCACCGGATGCAGCACATCTTCGCCAATTACCCGTCCCATCAAGCGGTTTCCTAGAGGGATCAAGGTTTTAGCACCTTCTGTCATTGGTCGAATGGGAATTCCTCTGGTGGTACCACAGTCAAATTCCCGAATAATCACATCCTGGGATACGTCTACCAAACGCCGGGTAAGATAACCAGAGTCAGCCGTCCGCAAGGCAGTATCCACCAATCCTTTTCTGGCACCGTAAGACGAAATAATGTATTCCGTCACAGTAAGTCCTTCACGGAAGTTGGTTTTGATGGGTAAATCGATAATTTCCCCTTGAGGATCTGCCATCAGTCCCCGCATCCCCACCAATTGCCGGACTTGAGAGATGTTACCCCGTGCCCCGGAGAATGCCATCATGTATACGGAGTTGAGGGGATTAGTCTTCTTGAAGTGGACGACTACTTCATCTTTCAAGGCTTCACTAGTACCATTCCAAGTATCGATTACCTTTTGGAAGCGTTCTACTTCAGTAATTTCTCCCCGTTGATAACGGGTTTCAGTAGCGCGAATTTCTTCCTCGGCTGCCTCTAAAAGCAATCGCTTAGTTGGTGGTATCATCAAGTCATCTACACTGATGGAAACCCCTGCTTTGGTAGCGTAGCGAAATCCCAAATCTTTCAGTTTGTCCGCCATCACTGCGGTTCGCGCCGTACCATAATTTGTAAAGGCCCAAGAAATTAAATTTCTCAGTTGACCTTTGTCAACCACCCGATTGCGAAAAATCATTTTTTCGTTAGTCATTAATCATTAGTCCTGAGTCATCAATAATTAATAATTCGTAATACTCGCCTTTGGCGAGAAGCAAGCTACGTAGTTCGTAATTCGTAATTCAATTCTTCAATTACGAATTACGAATTAGAAATTACGAATTAACTTGCTAGTGCTTCCTGAATGGCATTGTTGTAAATAACGCGGCCAGGGGTTGTGTATATATACTGCGAAAGTACATTGCCTTTAGCGTCTTGTCTGACTCGACGGAACTTATAGAGTAATGTGCGGGTACCATCCTCGTTTTCCGTCACCTTCACCGGTTCTGTATCCGGTTGGTCTGATTCTATTTCACCGTCAAACCGCACATAGATATAGGCGTGCAAGTCAATTTGATCTTGCTGGAAAGCCATAATTACATCCTCTAGCGAAGAAAAGTAATTTCCTGCCCCTTTTGTCGCACCGGGATTTTCTGCTGTTAAATAATACGCTCCCAGCACCATATCTTGGCTAGGCGTGATGATCGGTCTACCCGTGGCTGGTGACAAAATATTGTTAGAAGCCAACATCAACAACCGCGCTTCAGCCTGACTTTCTAACGATAGAGGGACGTGTACCGCCATTTGGTCGCCGTCAAAGTCGGCGTTAAAGGCTGGACACACCAGAGGATGCAGTTGAATCGCTCTACCTTCTACCAAAATTGGTTCAAAAGACTGAATACCCAAGCGGTGCAATGTTGGTGCCCGGTTTAGCATTACAGGGTGTCCTTCAATCACCTCTTCCAGCACATCCCAAACACTGGGATCATTACGGGATATGAGCTTTTTCGCAGCTTTGATATTATTGACCATACCGCTACGAATCAGCCGATTAATCACGAATGGTTGAAATAGCTCAATTGCCATTTCTCTAGGCAAACCGCACTGGTGAATTTTCAGCTTTGGCCCGACCACAATTACAGAACGTCCAGAGTAGTCAACCCGTTTACCCAACAAGTTTTGTCGGAAACGCCCTTGCTTACCCTCAATAATGTCGGACAAAGATTTTAGGGGTCGGTTATTTGCCCCTACCACAGTGCGTCCCCGACGACCATTGTCAATCAAAGCATCCACTGCTTCTTGCAGCATCCGCTTTTCGTTCCGCACAATAATCTCTGGTGCCAAAATTTCTTGCAAGCGTGCCAAACGATTGTTGCGGTTAATTACCCGCCGATACAAATCATTCAAATCGCTGGTGGCAAACCGTCCGCCATCTAGCTGCACCATTGGGCGCAAGTCGGGGGGAATCACGGGAATAACTGCCATTACCATCCACTCTGGTTTGGAACCAGTAGCAATGAAGTTGTCAATTACCCGCAGTCGCTTAATTAGCTTGGCTCTCTTTTGTCCTTTGGCGTTGCCAATTTCTTCGCGTAGGCTTTCGGCTTCTTGTTCCAAATTGATATCGGCAAGCAAACGCAACAGCGCTTCAGCCCCAATACCTACCTCTACGCCTTGCAGCACAGAATCTTCGCTATAAATTTGGTCTTCTATTTCCAACCACTGGTCTTCACTCAGTAGCTGTTTGTAAGTTAAAGTTTCGGCATTACCAGGACTCAGGACAACATAAGAGTTGAAATAGACAATCTGCTCGACATCCCGCAAGGGCATATCCAACAGGATGGAAATATAGCTAGGAATGCCTTTGAGATACCAAACGTGAGCTACTGGTGCGGCGAGTTTAATATAGCCCATGCGGTGACGACGCACCCGTGACTCAGTGACTTCTACCCCACAGCGTTCACAGACAATACCTCTGTGACGAACTCTTTTATACTTACCACAATGGCATTCCCAATCTTTCGCAGGGCCAAAGATGCGCTCACAAAACAAGCCATCCATCTCTGGCTTGAGAGTTCGGTAATTAATCGTTTCTGGCTTTGTGACTTCACCGACTACTTGCCCATTGGGCAATGTTCTCTCGCCCCACTGCCGAATCCGTTCAGGGGAAGCCAAGCCGATTTTTACGTAGTCAAACTGATTAGTTTGGGCAGGTCTCATACTTAATTCGTAATTCGTAATTCGTAATTAACAATTTCTAATTCGTAATTAACAATTTTTAATTCGTAATTCGTAATTAATTCTTCAATTACGAATTACGAATTATCAATTACGAATTATTCGTCGTCTTCCAGCGATTCGCGGGAAAGTGATTCATAAGTTGGTCGAGGAGGTGTGCGACGGGCTGATTGGTCTGCCATCAAATCGACTTCTACATCCAGGGAACTGCCGTCTGTTTGGGTTTCTACCTTGTGAACGGCAATGTCTAACCCCAATGATTGCAACTCGCGCATTAGCACCTTAAAGGACTCTGGGGTTCCGGGTCGAGGAATTGCCTTACCTTTAACGATCGCATTTAACGCTTCATTTCGTCCTTGCATATCGTCAGATTTAACTGTGAGCAATTCCTGTAAGGTGTAAGCTGCACCAAAGGCTTCCAATGCCCACACTTCCATTTCTCCAAACCTCTGACCACCTTGTTGTGCTTTACCACCCAAGGGTTGCTGAGTCACCAGTGAGTATGGGCCTGTGGAACGGGCGTGGATCTTATCATCCACCAAATGCACCAGCTTCAGCATGTAAGCCACACCGATGGTAATTGCTCGGTCAAAGGGTTCACCTGTACGACCGTCATACACCATGATTTTGCCTGGGTTATCTGGGTTATATACCCAGTCTTTCCCTGTTTCGTCCCGTGCTTCTTGCAATTTGCCATGCACGATTCGGCGAGATGACTCTTCCCCGTACATTTCATCAAAGGGAGTAATCTTAAATCGCACTCCCAAGGTCTGACCAGCCCAACCCAAGAGGCACTCAAAGACTTGTCCAACGTTCATCCGACTGGGTACGCCCAAGGGGTTAAGTACAATGTCCACTGGGGAACCATCAGGCAAATAAGGCATATCTTCCGCCGGTAATATCCGAGAAATAATCCCTTTGTTACCGTGACGTCCTGCCATTTTGTCGCCAACTTGGATTTTGCGTTTTTGAGCGACATACACCCGGACTACCATATTGGCTCCTGGTGGCAGTTCATCGCCTTGTTCACGAGTAAACAAGCGCACATCAACTACGCGACCTTTTTCACCGTTTGGTACTCGCAGAGAATTATCCCGTACATCCCGTGCTTTCTCACCAAAGATGGCCCGCAACAGTTTTTCTTCTGGCGGTTGGTCAGATTCACCCTTGGGTGTGACTTTTCCTACCAAGATATCCCCAGCTTCTACCCACGCCCCAATGCGAATGATTCCCTGTTCATCCAACTGACGCAAGGCATCTTCCCCGACGTTGGGAATTTCTCTAGTGATTTCTTCTGGCCCCAGTTTTGTCTGTCTAGCTTCAATTTCATATTTTTCAATGTGAATTGAGGTGTAGACATCATCCTGGACCAGTCTTTCAGAGATTAAAATCGCGTCTTCGTAGTTGTAGCCTTCCCAAGGCATATAGGCAACGACGATATTTTGTCCTAGCGCCAATTCACCGCCTTCGGTGGAGGAGCCATCAGCCAATACCTGACCAGCAACAACCCGTTCACCAATGCGGACGAGAGGTTTCTGATTTAAACAAGTGTCTTGGTTGGAACGTTGGTACTTGGAAAGGGTGTACTTAATTTCTGAGGTATTAGGTTTAGGGCGGACACGAATTTCTGTAGCATCCACATAAGTGACATCACCATCGGTACGCGACACAACTACCATCCCAGAGTCTCTTGCTCCTTGGGCTTCCAAACCAGTACCTACCAAAGGACGTTCTGGTTTGAGCAGGGGTACTGCTTGCCGTTGCATGTTCGATCCCATCAGCGCTCGGTTAGCGTCATCATGCTCCAAGAAGGGAATCATGCTGGTTGCTACCGATACAATCTGTACGGGAGATACTGCTACGTAGTCCACCTGTTCTGGTGTTGTGGTGGAAAATTCTTGACGATACCGGACTGGTACTAGTGGCCCAATAATGTGCCCAGTTTCATCTACAGGAATATCTCCAGGAGCAACCCGCAGATCGTCTTCTTCATCGGCTGTCATGTAGGCTGGAGGCAGATCAAATCTGACTCGCCCATTTTCTACAGGTCTAAATGGTGTTTCGAGGAATCCGTACAGGTTAACCCGCGCATGGGTTGCTAAGGAGCCAATTAATCCGGCGTTGGGGCCTTCTGGTGTCTCAATGGGGCAAATGCGTCCATAGTGGCTAGGGTGAATATCTCGCACGGCAAAACCGGCGCGTTCGCGGGTTAAACCACCTGGGCCAAGGGCACTTAAACGGCGTTTGTGGGTCAGTTCTGCTAGAGGATTGGTTTGATCCATGAACTGACTCAATTGGCTGGAACCAAAGAATTCTTTAATTGCTGCTACTAATGGTTTGGGGTTCACCAAGGAAGCGGGAGTTAGCACTTCAGCATCGGATACAGTCATCCGTTCTCGAATGATTCTCTCTAAGCGGTTTAAGCCTACCCGCACTTGGTTTTGCAGCAATTCACCGACGCTTCTCACCCGCCGGTTGCCTAAGTGGTCAATGTCATCGATATTACCGATGTCATATTCTAGGTTGATCAGGTAATCCACGGCTGCCAAGATATCGCCAGCAGTCAACACGCGCATGGTGTCTGGGACAGAAAGGCGCAATTTCTTGTTGAGTTTGTACCGTCCAACGCGACCAAGGTCATAACGTTTCGGGTCAAAGAAACGAGAATCTAGGAGTTGTTGTCCACCTAATACTGTTGGTGGTTCACCAGGACGCAGTTTCCTATATAACTCCATCAGGGCTTCTTCTTCAGAGAATTGCCCTTCTTTCTCGATGGTTTTTTGGAAATACTCTGGATGGCGTAAGGCGTCAAAGATTTCGTTGTCTGATAACCCTAAAGCCTTTAAAAGTACCTGCGCTGACAGTTTGCGGGTTTTGTCAATGCGTACCCACACCAAATCGTTACGGTCTGTTTCAAATTTCAGCCATGCTCCCCGGTTAGGAATTAAGCTAGCTGAATAAGTACGTCGCCCGTTTTTGTCAATTTCTGATTTGTAATAAACGCCTGGCGATCGCACGATTTGGTTGACAATCACCCGCTCGGCTCCGTTAATAATAAACGTGCCGCGATCGGTCATCAAAGGCAAATCACCAATGAATACCTCTTGCTCTTTGATTTCCCCGGTTTCCTTATTAATCAACCGTGTGGGAACATACATTTGGACGGCATAAGTACTATCCCGCCGTTTGGCTTCTTCGACGCTGTACTTTGGCTCCTTGAGTTTGTAGTTATGACCCAAAAAGTGCAGTTCTAATTTGCCCGTATAATCTGTAATAGGACTAAAGGAGTTAAGTTCTTCTATCAGCCCTTCTTCCAAAAACCAGCGAAAGCTCGAACGCTGGATTTCAATCAAGTCGGGCAACAGAAAGGCGGGTTCCATGTATGTTTCTTTAGTCATGCCTCTTCCTTTGTCAACCTGGTAAAATTTTCCCCTGGACACTGCTGTTTGACGCTTCCCACTGCTAGCTAGTGTCCTTAGCTGTTTGGGAACTTCTTCTTACACACTTGCTATTTACAGGTGTGGGCAAACGCAGCCATTAAAGCTGGAATGAACAATTTGCACAAGGGGGTAATCGCCCGTAATCGGGGGGACTCAGACGCCAAAAACCCACTATAGTCTTGATTTAAGAAGAATATACAGTTGAGATATTCCTGAGTTTTATCTACTTTCTTCATTTTCCCTCCAAAAAGCGCGTTAATTTTCTGACGCAGCTCTAGACGGTGTTTCTTAAATCCACCCGGCTATTTATACTCTCAGTGATATCCTAGATATCCTAAGACTGAGGGAATGATCCGTACCTTGTCGGCTTTGAATCAGAATCACTTCATTTTGCTGGATTGTACTCACAAGGCAATTTCGTTTAACGATTTTGAATATGTTCGATACACACCAAGCCGATGTTGTGCAATCTAGCTCAACTTGGGTTGGCACAGTTAGTCATGTGTGGAGAGCATCCGCTTGTAGAGATTTGGAGGATGGCCAAGCCGATAACAGTATGGAAAATTAGGCTCAGAAATTTTAGGTTCCTTCCTTTATCATTATGGCGTAAGCAAAATGTTTTTGAGGGAATAATATTACCATATTTTCCCTCTCTAGAGTTTTATTTTTTTAGCACAACGGAATAAAAGAGAATTATTGCAGCCTTTATATTGACAGACCAAATAATTCACAGGCATTCTGGGTGGTTTGATGGGCGATCGCCTCTACTGTCTCCTGACGCAGTTTAGCCACTTGCTCGGCTACATATTGCACGTAAGCAGGTTCGTTGCGCTTCTCGCCTCGTTTCGGAACTGGAGCGAGAAATGGGCAGTCTGTTTCAATCAGTAGGCGATCGCTACTTACCATCGCCGCCGAGGATTGGATCGCTTTGGCGTTTTTGAACGTTACCGTCCCGCTAAAGCTGATGTAGAACCCCAAATCGAGAAACCATTGAGTTTCTTCTGGCGTTCCTCCCCAGCAATGCATGACACCCCGCACTCTTTCTCCTTTGAGTTCCCGCCATTTTTGCAACACTTCTCTAGTTGCCACCGCAGCGTCGCGGCAGTGGATAATTACTGGTAAGTTGAGTTCAGATGCGATCGCTAACTGTGACTCAAACACCATCAGCTGATGCTCATAGTTATCAGCTTTGTAAAAATCCAGCCCCATTTCCCCAATTGCTACCACCTGAGAGTCAGAACTCGCTAAAGTTTTGATTTTCTCGGCTGTGTCGTGATTCCATTTATCAGCATCTAAAGGATGTAATCCTACGGCAAAGCTGATTTCGGGAAACTCGTGCGCTATGGATTGAATTCTGGAAAATTCCTCTGGGTGAACGCAAGAATGTACTAAACGTACTACTCCTGCTTCTTGCCACCGCGATCGCACTGTTGCTAAATCCGGCTGAAAACTATCAAAGTTGAGATGAACGTGCGTGTCTATCAGCTGCATTCTTTGCCCTTTGTCATTGGTCATAAATTATTAGCCCTGATCACGACTAAGGACAAATGACCGTCCAGGTGAATCTTTCTTCTGCGATCACTAAACTTTTCAAGAAGGAAACCACGCCCACTACTTTAATTCCCTCATGAGACAGCCCTGCGGTTGACGGGTTGAGAGAGATAGACTAAGGGGTGTGGAAACCCTCAAGATTGCACTGGCTTGCCATTACCTTTCGCGTTTCACACCACTTACAAAAACTTTAGTAAGCTTTGTAACATCGTGTCTCCTTCTACTCAGAAGAGGGCACTGACTCATCAATCACTATTGACCAACTGCTTGAATTAGGGGTTTTAGTTTATTAGCCAATCTTGACTTTTTCCTTGCCCCATTGTTTGGGTGAAGGACACCCCGCTTAGTCGCTTTATCGATTTTGGCGTAAGCCTCGGATAAGCGAGCCTGTGCTTCTTGTTTTAATTCTGGGGTAGGATTAGCTGTATAGACAGCTACAGCATTAATGTATTTCTTCATCAGCGTCTTGACTGCTGATTTGTAAGCTTTGTTACGCAGTCGGTTACGTTCTGCGATTTCGGCACGCTTGAGAGAAGACTTTGTATTCGCCACAGTCAATTCCAAAAATACTATTAATATGTACACACACTACTAGACTTACTAATATAGCATCCAAATTGCCAATGTTATGATTTCCTAAAAAAAATCTATCATTGGAAATTTGGTACTGGAAATTGGGGAAGATAGTCTTTAGTCTTTGCTCCCGAATCCCCAGTCCTTAATTTTGTGTGTCGTCAATTAAGGAAATGCGTTAAAATAAGGTACATGTAAAATAGTCAAACCCTAAGTCATCACCTGATTAAGCAATGTGATTGCCAATATAATCAATCTGTCCCAAAAACAGGTGTATTGTCAAAGGCAAGGAACTGTAAATAGCTAAATTTCAGGGGTTTCAAAGTATAGAATCGATTCTATACAGATGTTAACTACTAAAAGTTAGGAAAAGAAAAATTATACTCAGACCCTACCCCCTGTAAATTTGGGGGATTAGATGTGTAAATACACCACCCGCACCCCGCAAGGAGTGAGGGTAAGGGCGTAAGAGTAGCAGGAAATGGCACCCCTGCTTCCTGCCGCTAGCCAAGCCAAGGCTAGTTGGACTGAGCAATTAAATGGCCTTCTCAAGCAAACTAGATCCTGGCAGACTTGAGAGTATCAAAAAAATTCAGGTTAAGCTAGAGAAGAGAATTAGAGTCAGCTTGCACACCCCAGTGGGTCAAGAGCAATACTAAATCTCAGGTGTGAATATTATAATTATTGGCATTGTCCTTACTCCATGCTGCGAATCATTACTCAGCAGGCAGACGTCAGAGCAGAACTACAACGGATCTGCGATCGCACCCATGACGAACAGGTGCTTCACAAAGAAGCAACGGTGCGGGAAGTTTTGCAAGCAGTGAAGCGCCAAGGCGACAAAGCTGTATTGCATTACACAGCCGAATTTGACAAACAAACCCTGAAAGCCGAAGAACTCCGAGTCACAGGCTCGGAACTAGATGCAGCCTATCAGCAGGTGTCAAAAGAGTTGTTGGGCGCACTTCGGCTAGCTTGCCGCCAAATTGAAGCGTTTCATCGTCAGCGAGTCCCAAAAAGCTGGGTACACTTTGGCGACGATGAGGTAGTGCTGGGCAAACGCTATACCCCCGTAGATCGGGCGGGGTTGTATGTGCCTGGTGGCCGTGCCGCCTATCCCAGTACAGTGCTGATGAATGCAATTCCGGCTCATGTTGCTGCTGTACCTCACGTTGTGATGGTGACACCACCAGGGCCAGGGGGTGCAATTAACCCAGCAGTCTTGGTAGCTGCCCAAGAAGCAGGAGTGCAAGAAATTTATCGCATTGGGGGCGCACAAGCGATCGCCGCTTTAGCCTATGGCACAGAAACAATTCCGAAAGTGGATGTGATTACTGGCCCTGGTAACATTTATGTCACCCTAGCGAAAAAACTTGTCTATGGCACCGTTGGCATTGATTCTTTGGCAGGCCCCAGCGAAGTGCTGGTGATTGCCGATGAAACCGCAAATCCGGTGCATGTAGCTGCTGACTTGCTAGCCCAAGCAGAACACGATCCAATGGCGGCAGCAATTTTGCTGACGACAGATGCGGCTTTGGCAAAAAACGTGCAATTAGCCTTGGAAAGACAGCTAGTAGATCATCCACGGCGAATAGACACAGAAAAAGCGATCGCTCACTATGGCTTAATTGTCCTTGTAGAATCGCTCCAAGCAGCAGCAGAACTCTCAAATGAATTTGCCCCCGAACACCTGGAATTAGAAATCAAAGACCCTTGGGCATTATTACCACAGATTCGTCATGCTGGGGCAATCTTTTTAGGTTACTCCACACCAGAAGCTGTAGGAGACTATTTAGCAGGACCTAACCATACTTTGCCAACTTCTGGTGCTGCCCGCTATGCTTCGGCATTAGGGGTAGAAACTTTCCTCAAACACTCTAGTATTATTCAATACTCCCAAACTGCGCTGCAAAATGTCGCTAGTGCTATTGATGTGTTAGCGACAACAGAAGGTTTACCTTCTCATGCTGATTCAGTACGCCGCCGAGTTCAGCAAGAAGAGTGATTTGGAATGCTTAATTTTTTCTTATAAGGGACTTCTCTTTAAAAAAATCCCATCCCTGCGGGACGCTCCGCGAACGTAGGGTGGTACAAATGTCATAGGTGTTAACTTAACGTACAAGTCATGTCCCGCCTAGAACTAAAGTTCAAGGCGGGTACGGAAGGCAACTGTTAACTGTTGACTGTTCACTGATTTAACTAGGGTTTTCCTGTGCCAGAAACTCGTGAAAAGCTTCTCCAGACCAGTTGCTATAATGCACCACACTGAAACTGATACATAGCACAGCCTCAAATATATAAACTAATTCCTAAATAAAAAATGTTTAGTGTCGTTGCCGACGAATTTTGCTAGATACTTATGTAAGGGGTCTACTCATTAGGAGACGAGAGCGGTGCTAAATAGTGTTTTGGTAGCTCTGGACGGTTCGGAAATTTCAGAACGAGTAATTGAGACTTTAGATAATTTGGCGTTCTCAAAAGATTCCAAGGTTATTTTTTGTCATGTATTTCCTACGCCAGAGTCAGAAATGGAACTACCTGCCGATCGTCCTCAGCCAGAGTCCCCAACATTTTCTTATTTTCAGATTGAAAAACAGCTGCAATCCTATCAGGAAAAGTTATCAGTCAGCAGTGAGTTAGAACTAGTAACTGGTGATCCTGCCGAAGAGATTATTCGCCTTGCCAATATTTACAAAACTGACTTGATTATAATTGGCAGCCGGGGATTGATGGGGATGAAGCGAATTGTACAGGGTTCTGTTAGCAGTCAAGTTGTAGAAGAGGCTAATTGTTCGGTGTTAGTTGTCAAACCAAGGTAAAAATTTGTAAGGGGAAGCAATGACTACAACCACCCCAAAACTAACCTTTGAAGAGTATCTAGCTTATGATAATAGCACTGATACGCGCTATGAATTGGTTAATGGAGAATTAATTCCCCTGAGTCTAGGAAGTGGGCAACATGGTGCGGTAACAGAATTTATCAATGTTTCTTTCCGAGCAGAAATTCTCCGACTAAAGTTGGATTGGACTTCTAAACAAATGGTTATCGGTGTTCGTTCTCCCCGTGCTGGCAGATGGGATATATCGAGAATTTCAGATGTCTTTGTGATTCCATTGCCTTAGTAGCAGGAGTTGAGAAATCGAGAAGCAGTTATTCAACTCAACGAATCACCCCCCCTTGTCGCTGGTGGAAGTCGTCAGTGAGCTAATAATATTGTAAATTATCGAGCCAAAAGAGTTGAATATAACGTTTTAAATATTCAAGAGTAGTGGATTGTATTGCTTAGATAATCCAATACTCTCGAATGATGACTTTAAGATAGCGAGTGATCAGGAGTTTTCATTGACGGTAAAACAAAAGCTTATCTAAAACTTATGCTTCACTCATACAGTCGAGTTCGGCAGTTGATTCATTTAAACATTAAGACTAATTAATCGTTTAAGATTTCATAGTCGAGAGCGTAGCCTTTCTAGCTTTTCTACAGTACGTCTCAGCCGATTTTCTAGTTTTGCTCTCTTGGATTTAGCTCGTCCAATTCGGTCACTTGCTCCGATTTGTAAACTTGCTCCGTCTACTCCTACTCCGTTTGCTCCTACTCCGTTTGCTCCTACTCCGTCTACTCCTACTCCGTTTGCTCCTACTCCGTCTGCTCCTATTATAATAATACTCTCACCACCAGACAAGTTTGCTTCTTCGATTTTAGTTAGTGAGATAAACATTGGGGATGTTTGAGTGCTTTTCATAGTTAACCTCAGTTACCAATTATCAGTTTTTAACTTTGACAAAGCTATTTTCACTTAAGATTATGAGAATAAACGTCTACCAAAATGATTACTATTCCATATCTCTACAGGAAAAATATCCGGAATTTTGGTATCTTTACCCTACTATTACTTAGGCTTTTATAGTAAAGGTGTTGCAGTTAAATAAAAGACTTTTGAACCGCTCCAGACGCGTCAGGTGCAGAGAGAAAAAAAGATATTTTATTAGTCACCTTCAAAAGGTTAGTCATACTTACTTACTGCAAACGAATAGATAAATTTGGTTATTCGTTTGCAGTAAGTAAGGTAAAAACAGTTTCATTATCCAAAGTTATAAAAATCTGGTAAATATACTCAATTGATCAAGTAGCAAAGTAGCAGCGCTTGTTTCGCTACTTAACTATTCAAAGATGAACAGTTACGTTTATAGAAAAGCGCTGCTAAAAATTATTGAAGCTTATCGGTGGACAACCTTAATGTTAAGATTGTTTAAAAAAAGTAGAGAAGAACCATAAACCTATGTTAAGTTTACTTCGATAAGAAAGCAGGTGATGGCTGGTAGGATTAAGTTGATTAACAATTGAGGCATCTGCAAAAGTAATTTAACCTGCGGTAACAGGGTAACTTATTTAAAACGCAGCGTTTCGCTTGTCTAAAAACATATTTAATCCTGCCTTAAGGTTATTATTTCTCCTCTACTCAGCTCCATAGGTTTGAGCGTAATGATAAGTTTTATACACTTAACGTTACGTCAAGCCTAAGCGTCTATTACTACAAGTCCAGGACCACCAAGTGCAGCACCACCAGTTCCAGCACCACCAGTTCCAGCACCACCATTTCCACCAATGCCATCTGCACTAACTGTACTCTTATTAATTTTCTTGACAAAAACAACACCACCAGTTCCAGCACCACCAGCTCCACCAGTGCCATTGCCACCAGTGCCATTGCCACCAGTGGCATTGCCGCCTTTAATAATTTTTACTGGCTTTGTGCCACCAGACAAGTTAGCTTCTTCGTTGGTGCTTAATGCGGTAAACAATGTGCTTTCCATAATTTTAGTTCTTACTTGATTGTTGGGATTAACGTCAGGTCAGCCCAAAGTAATAGATATAAGCCTAAACTGTATATCTGGTAACTTTTTCCTGTCCATAGAAGTATCTTACTACTCTTGCTAAATAGGTCAAGCAACTAATTGTTAAAGAAATGTGTATTACACACCTTCAATAAAGATGTTTTATGGTGATGGTTTATACAAAGTTAATAAAAAATAAATTTTAATTTATCAAAAAATTGTAGGCGTCAATATATATTCATATAAGTATGACGCTCTAAAAGCTTAATTTTGTCAAAAAATGGATAAATTAAGATGATTAAGTATTAATACTGATAAATCAACGAAAAGACCCAAAATTAAGATATAGTTAAGCAAACCAAAGAACTTTTTTATACGAGTTGTGCTTAAATAAATTTATAAAACTCTAAATTGCGATTCTGATTTATTAATAAGTATTTTTATATACAAATGGGAATTTTTAAAGTTATTTTATACAGCAACAATTCTAAATAGATAAATTATTCTAATATAAGAAATCATAAATCTGCTTAATTATTAATTAGTTTAAAAAAAGCTTTCTTCTAAAAATATAAATTATTGAAAGTCAATAAAGAAAAGATAAAATTATAGATAAAATTATAAAGATTTGATGTTTACACTAAAATGCGCTAATTGGTATATTTTTAGCTATATATAAGCTTGATATTTGCACATTTAATACATATAGTGAAGACACTTAATTTGTAATAAAAGCAAAAGCGATCGTTTTCGCCCTGGAGGGTGAAAACGCCAAATTATGGGAGTTTTTCAAAAAAGCTTATTTAAAGAAAAGACGGCAATACCCAGCAGAATCAGTTACAGCGATCGCAAATTGCTGCACGACTCCAAGCGTTAAAAATTCCAATGGGTAGTGAGTCTAATGCAATGGGACAGGCGATCGCATCTATGAACCAATATCAGCAGATGGGAAATACGGGGGCGATCACTATTCTCCAGGTAGGCAAAAACTTTTTGACATTTCTCTTTCTTGTTGCATAGCAGGGCTTTTAGGCATTTATCTATGAATGCGATCGCGGCTGAAACATCAAATGCTAATCATTAACTTGTGGCTTATTAATACTATTCTCAATTAGCTTGATTGCGATATTTCTCTTTATTATTGCATAGCAAGGCTTTTAGGCATTTATCTATGAATGCGATCACGACTGAAACATCAAATGCTAATCATCAACTTGTGTTATTTGATTCACATTCCTAAATTAGGAACTGGGGAAGCAAAGAATAACTAATGCTCAATCCCCAATCCTTTTACTCAAATCAACGTCCTTGAGTTGCCAAAAACTGACGCAAGCTCAACAAACTCAAAGTTTGACCGAAATTCAAGGGCAAAAGTGAAACTCCTTCCAAGCGGGACTGTACCCAACCTTCTCCCCAGTACCATTCGTGAAACCCGTCAATGCCTCCGCTAAGTACCAAGCGGAGACAGTTTGATTTAACAACATCTACTTGATGATGAATCGCAACTGGCCCAGTCCAGGTAGTAAACTGGAATCCTGGAAGCAGTTCTTCTGGCATTCCTGGCGCAAAGCGTTGCCCTAAGAGCCATTTTTCTAGTTGCACCGGATGCAGCAGACTGTCACGAATTGCATCTGTTGGTGCTTCAATTTCGATCCGCAGTTGGCTTTGTTGAAAATTACCCAGCATTTTTATAGGATTACCTAAAGGTGAGACATCGCTACTTCTAATATTGCAAATACAATCACTGATTATTGCTGCGTCACATTTCTACCAGCAGAGAACTTAGAATAGAAAAAGCGAACTTGTTAAGAAATGTAAGGTTATTCATGGCGGATCAGTTAATTCGTGCAACAGCAGCCGAAGGTGGAATTCGTGCCGTAGGTGTGATCACCACACGTTTAACAGAAGAAGCACGGGGGCGTCACAAGCTTTCTTATGTGGCAACGGCAGCACTGGGTCGGACTATGGCGGCGGGCTTATTAATGGCTTCTAGTATGAAGCGAACTGGGTCAAGGGTCAACGTCCGGGTGAAGGGCGATGGGCCTTTGGGTGGCATATTGGTAGATGCAGGCTTAGATGGTACGGTACGCGGCTATGTCGGGAATCCATCGGTGGAATTGCCTCCTAATGCCAGAGGTAAGCTAGATGTTGGTGGTGCAGTGGGTGGTGGTTATCTCTATGTTGTCCGGGATATTGGTTACGGTTATCCTTACTCTAGTACTGTTGAACTAGTTTCTGGGGAAATTGGCGATGATGTGGCTCATTATTTGGTGAATTCCGAACAAACACCTTCAGCTTTAGTTTTAGGTGTGTTTGTGGGAGCAGGTGGAGTAACTGCGGCTGGAGGATTACTGATACAAGTATTGCCCAAAGCTGCTAGAGACGAAGCTTTAGTAGAAACGTTGGAATCACGGGTTGCTGGGCTAGCAGGATTTACGCCATTGTTGCAAGCTGGGAAGAATCTGACTGAAATCTTTAACGACTTGTTGGGAGACATGGGACTGGTAATCTTTCCCGAACGGCAAATGCTGCGCTTCCACTGTGGTTGTTCTTTTGATCGCGTTTTAGGAGCACTGAAGATTTTGGGAGAAGCTGAACTGCAAGATATGATTGTTAAAGATGATGGTGCTGAAGCAACTTGCGAATTTTGCGGCAACGTTTATCAGGCAAGTAGCGATCAGTTAGCTCAACTAATTGCCGATTTGCAAGCTGAATCTACTGTTTTAGGATAACGTATAAAATAGCACTATTTTTTTAGATTGATAATGATATTCTGTGGAGAGAGAAATTTAAAAAAGTAGCTTTTTAATGATGAGAAAGTTACTATGTCAACAATGGAATTATCAACCTAAAACAGAGCGCTATTCAATTATTTTGGTGTGAGAGATGACAGAGCGGGATATTCCAGACAGTTGGTCTTCAGCCAGTGGAAGAGAGCCAGATCAAAACAAAAGATTATCCCGAACAGAACAATTCGGTGAAACTCAGCCATTTGATGCCCCAGTTACTGGTTCTAACTCCAAGTCAGTGAAGCGGCGAAAAAAAAACCATACGGATCGCAAAGCGTCTAGTAGAGAAGGATTACCTATAAATAGTAATTCAAAAGAAACTGCCCAACTCAGTAGAAATCCTGGGAAATTGCCACGCTGGATGAAAAGCTGGGTGTTGTGGCTGGTACTGCTAACTTTGATTCCCGGCAGTGTAGCATTCTTGGCAATGGCAATGCTGCTAAAGTTGCCCTCTGCCCCTAATTGCCCCTCGATTTTCTGGCCGCTAGCTAGCGCTTCGGTGCGGTTACACTGCGCTCAGTTGGCGGCTTCTAAACAGACAGTGAACGATTTATTGCAAGCGATCGCTCTGGTGAAGCAACTACCACAAAATCACCCGTTGCATGGAGAAATTGATCGTTTCATCGAAGAATGGTCACGGGATATTTTGAAGCTAGCTGATGAAAGTTTCCAAACAGGTAATTTAGAGGAAGCGATCGCTACTGCTCGTAAGATACCCAAAGATGTGGCAGCTTATAAATTAGTCGATGAACAAGTTGACAAATGGCAGTTAATTTGGTCAAAGGCAGAAGCCACATACAACGGTGCGATCGCTGAAGTTAAGGAACGGCGATGGCAATCGGCATTCATGTTATCCGCCAAAATGCTGCGTGTAGACAATCAATACTGGGCGGGTACTAAATACGACCAATTGAATCGTCTAATTGCCACAGCGCGGGAAGATGGCGATAAGTTAGGAAAAGCCGAAAATTTAGCAAACAGCAAAGTTGTCGATAATTTATTAGAAGCTATCAAGTTAGCTCAGTCCATTGGGCAAGAAAGTTACATTTACCAAAAAGCTCAGGAAGCGATTCCGGTATTTGGACGCAAAATGCTGGAATTGGCAAAGGCAAAACTAGACAAGCAGGATGCCGATGAAGCACTAGATATTGCTAGACAAATTCCAGAGATTGCGAAATTACAGGGTGAAACAGATGACTTTATCGCCATAGCTGACGCGAAAAGAAGTGCTTGGATAGGTAACGTTTCTGGTTTAGAGGCTGCGATCGCTCAAGCACAACAAATTGATCCCTATAGACCAGTGTATAACGAAGCACAGCAGCTGATTGCTGGTTGGCAGTTAGAAATTGAAGATGTTGCCAATTTAGAAAAAGCGAGAATATTGGCTAGCCAGGGAACAGTCCCTAATTTAACAGCAGCGATCGCCCAGGTGCAGCTGATTCCTGCGAGTAATCCCCGGGCCACAGAAGCTAGGCAAGAAATGGGTCGCTGGCGTGCCCAAGTCGAGACAATTGAAGACCAACCTTACTTAGAACGCGCCGAACAGATAGCAATGTTTGATGATATCAACTCCTTGCAAGCTGCGATCGCTCAGGCTAGCGAAATTCGTAGAGGTCGTGCATTATATCCAGAAGCACGGAAAAAAATTCGCACTTGGGTAGGAAAGATTCAGCGAATTCAAGACCAACCCTATTTAGATCAGGCACAAGAACTGGCTCAAAGTGGAGATATCACAGCCGCCATTAGCGTAGCTCAACAAATTGCCTCGTCGGGAAGGGCGCTTTCACAAGAAGCACAAACTGCTATAAATGGCTGGGAAGGGGAAATCCGCACCAGGGAAAACTGGAAAAAAGCGCAGGAAGTAGGCGCAGCTGGCACACCAGAAGCATTGGTTGAGGCAATACGGCTGGCAGATCGGGTTTCAAATAATAGCATCTTACGTATGGATGCGAATCTGGCTATTGACCAGTGGAGTCAGCAATTGTTAGAAATAGCACGCTCTCAAGGTCAGTCTGATATTGGCAGAGGGATTGACATTGCTAAATCGATTCCACGCGGTAGTGCTTCTTACAGTGCGGCGCAAGAGCAAATTAGGGCTTGGCAGGAATTTCTCAATCCTCAACCAGAACCTCAGCCCCAGCCTGAATCTCTACCATTTCCTCAATCAACTACTACTGGGCAGTAATATCGTTATTTAAAGATTAAAATTTTTTAATTCAGCATTTTCAAAAAGCATATCAGGGATGCCGGGGTGTAGGGAGATTTCCTTAATGTGTCTCAAAAATATTTTTCAAGTAGGGTAGCACAGTTAGCTGTACTACCTTACGAAAATTTATTCCTCGATCACTCTCCCCATTCTTTAATTACAGAAAATAGTGATGAGTAATCATCATCAGCAAATGACATTTTTACGGCTGTTTGCAAGATTTGCCGAACACCTTTAATACTGCTGAGATCCAAACTTCGAGATTTCGCTTCCGAGATAAATAATTCTGTATCTTTGAGCAAGTGTTTTGTGGGGAAATTCGGATCAGCATAATTGCCATCCAACATCCGTTGTAGCTTTTTGTCAAAGGTAGGTGCGTAGAGTGGACTGTCGCGCAATATTTGCATAAACACATCCACATCAACACCTTGACGCTGGACAAAAGCCAGACTCAAAGCAAAGCTAGTTGTTAGGGAAGCTATTAGCTGATTTAGTGCCAATTTGAGCGCCGCCGCAGATCCCACTGGCCCAATAAGTAAAGGTTCTGTCCCAAAATTTTGGAGTAACTTTAAGTGGCGTTCATATTGTTCTGGCTCGGCCCCTACCATAATACTCAACTTGCCAGCTTTTGCTTCTGGGATACTCCCTAATACAGGTGCTTCTAAATACTCACCACCACCTGCAACAACTGCATCTCTAATTTCCTGGCTTTCTGTAGGAGTAATTGTTCCCATTTGGATGATTGTGCGCCCTTCCAGAGTTTGCCAAGCAGTATCTGAAAGCAACACATTATAAATGGCCGGGGCATTAGTCAGCATGAGGATTACGCACTCAGCAGCACGAATGGCGTGGCGGGGATGTGTAACAATTTCAGCCCCAGATGCTTGTAGTGGTGCTAATTTTTCTGGGGTGCGATTATAGGCAACTAGCTGTATATCTGCGGCTAATAACCTTTGAGCCATTGGTAGTCCCATCAGTCCAGTTCCCAGAAATGCCACCTTCATTTTTCACGTTCCTTTGGTACAGCGTAGGCGTAGCCTGTTGTAGGCATCGCGTTTCCATCGTTTGATTTTAATATCAGTTATCAGTGAACAGTTATCTTTAAATACTGATAGCTATTCACTGATTAGTAACTAACGTCTCTGGCAATTAGCCACCAGCCGCAAAAGTCACCATAATTATCACTGAAAGTAAAATCCCTGGAGTAAGTAAGGTTACTAGCATTAACAGATCATGGGTGGACATAATTATTACTTTGGTATTGTGTTTAACTTTACAGTAATCACTGTTATGCTAGTCTAGATAAGACTGATACTGCATTCTTAAATAGAATTTTAACTTTTCTTTCTTTAGGTTTACTCTGGCAGGGTCAATCCGAGTAATGGTTGAGAAATTTCTGTATTGTCCAGACCTTTGCTCTGAATTAAGACTCCAAAGCCGCCGAGTCCTGTAGGATCTAGAAGTTGGTGTAGTGAGTCCCGGCGCTGTAGTAACTGTGAGAGAGATTGCTGTTGAGAAGAAAGGGCTGCAATACGATCGCCTAACCCCAACGCCATCAAAAACAATCCCTGCTGGATAAAACCAATATTCTTTAAATTGTACTTCTCACCCCAACGTTCCAAAGCCGTAAAGTCAACATGGGCAGTGATATCTTGTCGCCCAATATTAATATAGGGGTTGTCATGGAAACGATGCTGGTAATAGCACTGTAGCGTTCCTTGCGATCGCCTGGGATTATAGTAACGACTGGCGGGGTAGCCATAATCAATTGTTAACACATAACCGCGCTGCAAGCGGTCTGCTACTATACTCAACCAGTCTAGAGCAGCTAAATTAATTTCACTACGGTAGCCATCGGGATATGCATTTTGGCTCAAGTCGATTCCCAGTGAATCCAAATGTTCAGCTAGTTGGGGCGTTGAAGGTTCTCCTGTGACTTCTACAAATGATGAGCAGGTTTCTTCCTCATTACTATCTGTGGTTACATAAATTTCTCGGAGTTCGCCTGTTTCTAGGATAAATTGATGGACGGGGAAAGCATCTACTAATTCATTAGAAAAAAAGCAGCCTGCGATCGCATTTGGTGGTATTTCCTCTAAATTGCACCAACGCACCGAGAAATCTTGCAAGCGTTGCTGCTGTTCTTGCCTTAATGCTGGCGACTTTTCAACAATGATGTACTCTAGGGCGGTAAAAAAATCTGGGTAGTGCAGTTGATGATATTTAAGGATATGCAAAGCTAGCAATCCTTGACCTGCTCCCATTTCTACCAGAGAAAAGGGTACAGGTTTTCCTAAAATCTCCCACATTTGGAAAAATTGTTCTGCTAGTAACTCGCCAAAGTCAGAACAGAGGTTAGGAGAGGTAAAAAAATCACTATCTTTAAAACCTATTTTGACTGCATCGCTGGAATAGTAGCCGTATTCAGGGTGGTATAATGCCATTTCCATGAATTCGGCGAAAGTAATTCGTTGTTGAGGATTGGTGGTAATGTGATTAGCGATCGCTGCACACAATGCTGGATTTGAATCCATAAAATTTGAGATTTGAGATCCATCTAAGAAAATTATCTATTGATTTTCATTAAGGCGATCGTGATGTCTACAACGGGCTACACCAATTAATCGCCTTCAATCGTTAACGCAAAGGCAAGAACCGAACTTGTCCCTCCCATTCTCCTTCTAAGCTACATTCATCTAGCAACAAAATTTCCTCGATCGCTAAACCAACTGAAACACGACGACTGATCTCAAACAAACCAGGCATTGCCAAGCCTGCTTGTAATCGTTCATAAGCATAAGTTGTCATCGTCGCAACATCATGAGTTAGCACCACACGCCTGTTTTGCGCTGCCCATTCTAATACAGTTGGGTCGTCTGCTTCAGTCAATCCAACATCCTGAACACGGACAATATCAACATTACTGTTCCGACGCAGAATACCACGGACAATCTGATTGTTAAAGTTCTCGTCAGCCAAAAAACGCAGCATCGCAATTTACCCTTGCGGGTTGCGTCTTGCTAATAGGCGATCGCGCACCCCAATGGGGTTAAAACGCTTTTCAGCTTCCTGTTGAACCTTTGCGGCAAGTCTTTGACGCTCTAGAAGGTAGGCATCAACCTCGGCTTGGTGTCGTAAATAATAACCAATAACGAAATAGATATCCCAAAGATGAAGCGATGGGTACTGCTCTCTAATCTCTTCTGCTGTAGACCCTTCAAGGAAAGCTGTAACCACTGTATCTAAAGTGATGCGGGTTTTGCTAATCCTAACAACGCCATTTGCATCAGTTACAAGGGGAATCGGGGTAACAGTAGGAATAAGTAGCATTTTAATATCTAGACAGTGCTGTTTTCGTATGGCCAGTATAAGCCAAATTTAGAAGCAGCCATCTAGATCAAGACATCTGCTAAAAGGCAATTGCTACTTAGGCACTCACCAACGACACCAGCACGCCATTGGGATCGCGGACACGAGCAATCATTTGTCCCCCAGGCTGGCTTTTAGGGGCATCTAGGGTTTTTGCACCAGCTCCGATCGCTCTCATGTAGGCGCTGCCAACATCAGGAGTAATAAATGATATCTGAATTAATGCTGGTGGTTGTGTAGCGTCGTTGTGATGGCAGCCACCAGGAAATAACTTCTGTGCTTCGCTACTAGAGGAGAAAGCTAGTGTAGTGTTTCCGGTTTCGATTTCCGCCCAGATAGATTGCCCCTTATCTACGAGGGTGCGACGAACTAGACCAAAGGCTTTTTCGTAAAACTCAACGGTCTTAACTACATCGTCTACCCAAATAACCGTGTAAGCAAATTTCATAGTTTTTTCTCCTTAACTAGAAAAATCAGTGCTGGCGAAGATTTCTGCCACTTTACTGTAGGTGATTTGAATATACAGTGACTTAACTCTCCAGAATATTATGATCTGTTGCAAAAGTTTGTGCCCCTGTTTTCATCATTTCTATATCTGATGGCGACCAATAATGAGGCCCTTGACAGTGATGTGCTACTAGCAATCCCCATAATCCTCTAGGGATGACAATTGGTACAACCAAGTTGGCGCGAACTTGCAAATTGCACAGAAAATCTCGGTGACAAGGCTCGATTGGCTCTAATTCAATATCAGCGATCGCTCTTACCCGTCCTGCTAAGTATAAAGCAGCATACTCGTTGTTAAAACAATCATCTGGGCAATAGTAAAGGGTGTTGCATTTGATCGTTCTGGAGAGTGACAATATTCACACAAGTATTTTGCCCTTTTACGGACATTTAAACGAACAAAATTGTTGATAACCACAATTAAGAAGCAAGTTCAGTGTTGATAAAACTGAAGATTTTTTCTAATTTCAATAAACCAGCTAATTCTGCTTGTTCATCTGGATTGAGTAAATTTTCTTTATTTTTTTCTAATAGTTCTTCTAAACGAAATTGTAATTCTTCAGTAAAAGAAAAAAGACGAAATTGATCAGAACGATTAAGTTTTATTCCATTTGGTAGCCAAGATGAAGGCTGTTTCATTAATTCTTTCATGGGTATCTCCATTAATTGAGGATTGTGGTCAACGAAGGCCATGTTAGCACTGAGCCGCCGAGTCAATATGCTCTTGAATTTATGGTTGGACAGGCATTGCTGGTAGTTATCGGACTATATTGAGATTCTTTAATATAAGTAATATCATAAATCGCTTCTACAGCGTCTACTTTTGCGTAAGTTCTACTTTTGAATTTGCAAACATTGGGACAAAGGTACGATAAGCTGACAATGCTGCTTCTTTAACGGTTGCATTCACAATGGGAAATGTTGTGAGGATGTAGCTAAATTCATCTTCGGTTAAGCCATAAAGATGTGCTACCATTCCATCGAGTTCAGCGCGTAGTTTAGCGCGTTCTGCTTCGTCGGTAACGCCTTGTTGATGGGAACCTAAACCGACTTCTTGCGCGAGTTCGTCAAATTCTGGTGTGGTGCAGATGAGTTTGGCGGCGCGTTGTACAATATCGTTGAAGTTGCGATCGTTTTTTGTTAAACGTGGAACGGGTAGTTGGTAGACATAGAACATATTACAATGAGATGTAACTTTTTGACGAGTTACAAAGTCACAAGTGAAACTATTAAGTAAAGAGCAAATAAATATTAATTCATCATATTTTGAAAATCGGTCTGACAAAACTACTGTATTCCCTGCAAAAACATTAGGGGGAAGAATTGCTGCAATCATTGTCCGTTGATTGGTACTTGACGCTATATCCCTATAACCTAAACGGTAGTTTTGATAGTCAAACTTTTGACCGCTATCTACTTCCTTTCGTTTTAATAAACCTTTTCTACCTTCTTGTTCATCTATCCAATACTTTGGTTCAGCAAAGATATGAGTGAACTGATGAATCCTTTTACCTTCATAGAGTGCTAATGTACCTTTCTCTGGCTTTTTCTTGAAAAGAAAAGCATCATCAGTCATACAGCGCTTCCGGCTATTATGCAATACAGTTTTCCTCATTACCCCTCTCCTATCATAGCTTTCAGCTTTGAGGATGTACCTCATAGCCGCCGGAAGTGCTGTATTAAATTCACGATGTAGTTCCAAGTTCCATTTATCTTCAAGTTTTTCACCCAACAATGGTAACTTGGTCATTTTATCAGCAATGGGAAAATCAATATCATTTTTGAACTCCATTACTGAGAGAGAATCAGGTGATAGCTTTCGCACTAAGTCAATACTAATTGGTAAACCATCATTTTTAGGGAACCCTTGCAGTTCTTGGACATCTTGACGCATAAAAGCAGCAGGAAATTTTTCTGTTTTGCCTTCTTTTTCAAAAGTTAGAATAGCAAATTTAAAACTACGATGAACCCCTTCAAAAATTGTCTTACGATTTTCAAAGCAGAATAAACCTGTGATTTTTGTATGATTAAATAGCATCTCTCGAAGCTTCTTAGCTCCTAAATCAGTATAAATACCACTTGGTATAACGATGCCACATCCGTCACCATGACGTAAAAGATTAAAACATTGTTCTAAAAACAGTTTGTAAAAGTTAACATCTTTTCCGTGGCGTTTACCATTAATTATAGGAACTTGATTTATATACTGTTCGGCAAATCTAAAATACTCTCTTTGATGGTTGTAATCACTTTGATACTTTAACCATGCCTTTTGAATTTTCGTGTCTATTAATAAACGTTTTAGTTCAACCTCAAAATCTTTGATATCCATCTTTTTTTTAGACACGATATCACTGTATTCAGAGCAAAATTCTTTTGCATCCGGCTGAAAAGTTTCCCACGGCGGATTAGTGATAATTGCATCAAAACCACCGCGTTTTAAAACCTTGTCAAAATGATAACCCCAGTGAAACGGTTTCAAAGCTGCAATATCCTCAACCTTCAAAACCCGCTTCTGTGATTTTCCAGTTAACTGAACTTCCTCATACTTGATACCCAAACGCTTACTAAACTCATCCAATAGCAAAAGATTTAACTTTTCTTGCGATTTTTTGTTCAGTTGTTCAATATTTTTGCGGATGTGTATCAATCGAGTATCTTTAGGTGTATCTGTATCGGGTAATTGTTTAGGTGAAAAAGCGTGTTCTTTGTACAACTCAACAGATTTATTCTTTTCTTCTAAAATTTTCTTATAATTATCTGCGGCTAAAGACTGTAATAGATTTCCTTGTAGTGAATTTCCCACCGCATGATTGGGTTATGATTTTACCAAAAGCCTTGGAAGCAGAATTTTGGCAAGAGTTTAAGCAATTAGAGCAGGAGCGGACTATGAGCTACATTACCACAGGCGAACGCATTGGTTACGAGCGGGGAAAACAGGAACAAGGACAAACACTCGTGTTAAGGCAACTACAAAAACGAGTAGGAGAGTTACCACAAGAGGTTCGGGGGCGCATTCAAGCTCTTTCCCTAGAGCAATTAGAAGCACTTGGCGAGGCTTTATTGGATTTTACAGCCATTGAGGATTTACTTAACTGGTTGGAAGCAAATTAAACAGTTTAATTTTTAAAATCCAGTATGGTGCGTTAGCCAAAGGCTAACGCACCATATCATTTAGATATTGATTTACTATTTAACTTTTAACCAACTAAATATATCTGCTGGCGTAATTTGCCAATCTGTTAATACATCAAGAACAGTCAATTTATCATTATTATATTTTACTTCTGGCAATTTATTAGGTTGAAATACCATCACCGATTTATCGTTAGAGTCAATAAACCAACCTAATTTTGTACCATGATTAATGCAGAAAATAATTTTATCAATCACCCGGTTAGGAAATTGGTCAGGTGATAAAATTTCAATTATCCAATCTGGATAAATTTTAAACTTATTGGCAATTTCCCCATCTTCATCAACAATAAGTCGTGACCACTCAAATACAGCAATATCTGGAACTAAAGAACGTCCTCCAAATGTGCAGCGTAATTCAGTTAATGCTAAAGCTTTTTGCTCAGGTTCGCTTTCCTGATTAATCTCGGTTGATAAACGAGTTTGGATTCTGTTATGTTTTCCCTGCGGCATTGGTTTTTGGTAGATTTCTGCATCAATATATTCACTAGCTGGTTTAGTTTCTGGTAATTGCAGAAACTCTGTTAAAGAAAGATTAGATGATAATATAACCATAAAAATTACTCCTAAAATAATTTAATTATATCTTTAAACCTTTGTAGGGTGTGTTGCGGATAATAAAGACGCGATAAATCGCCGTCTCTACAAAGGACTGATTATTGTAGAGATGGCGATTCATCGCGTCTATTGCCTTAATTAAAAATTACGAATTAGAAAATAATCCTAATGAACAAATAATCTGAGGTTCTCGCTTTTCTAGTTCTTCTGTGACAATACACAAACGGTCATCCATTCGTAGCGCCACTACTAACTCAGCTAACTGCTGATTATTAATACCGCTTCTCAGTTGACGGTTGAGAGTATCAATGGCTGACTGTCGCAAAGGATAACGGTAAATCTCATCAATTGCTTTTAAAAGTTCTTCGCTAACAAATAGTGTTCCATTCATTTCTTGAACATAACTTTTCAGCCGTTCATAACTGCGGAACCTTGCACCTGATGGTCGCCCTAATTGACCACCTGCATTTTTCTCTTCTTCAGCAATCAGTTCAGCACCCTTTTTGACTAACTCGTGATGCTGTTTGTCTCTGGGTATCGCTGGGGTAGATTCTTCACACGCCGCTACCCGAAGCACTGCTAATTGTGATTGAGTAACGCTATTTCCATCGCGGTCAACATAAATTAAAGAATCATTTCCTTCGGTAGTTTTCATATAAAGCAATACCCCCTCTGGTTGCACAGGTTGCGGAGTATGGGCGCGGGTAGAATAAACTACATTTTCCATTTCTTCTATCGTTTTTTTCAAACCCGGATTACCATCGGTAGCTTTTTTCCAAATTTGAAATGCTTCTGAAGTCAAGTCAACTTCTGTATCTTCTTCACCATCTAAAACTCCAGATTTCTCGTTGTAGAGGTCGAGAATTACCCGTGCATCATCATCTTCAAAAAAAGCTTCATCAGTTCCCACTACTTCCGCATTTTCTTGCAGTCGTTTGCGGAGTCGTCCCCGCAAATTAATAATCCGTTCTACTCCTTCGGCTGGTAAAAAAGAATAACAGAGAATTTTATCAGCATTTTGTCCAATGCGGTCTACTCTTCCCGCGCGTTGAATTAAGCGAATAATCGCCCAAGGTAAATCCCAATTGACGATAATTGCACAGTCTTGCAAATTATGACCTTCACTTAAAACATCGGTGGCGATTAAAATACGCAACTCATCTGATGATGAAATTTGCTCACGTTTTCCATTACTCACAGGGCTAAATCTTCCCGTCATTACTGTCGGGTCTTTAGATTGACCTGTCACCCCAGCTACATGAGTAATTTGACTCGACTGCAAATTGTCTTCAAGATACCGGACTGTATCAGCAAACTGTGTGAAAATTAGTACTTTATTTTTGGGGTGAATTTCTGTTAATAGTTTGATTAAAGCAGCAAGTTTCTCATCTTTTTGAGGATTCCACTCACCACACTGTTGCAGTACATTAATAAGTGCTTTGGCATCCTCTAACAAATCCCGTTTCAGCTTTTTAATATCAAAAAGTGTAGAACGCAACCACTTAAATCGCCGTTGATATCGAGTTGTATATTCTTGGTAAATTAATTCTGCTCTTTGACGAAAAACTTTTTCTTGACTTTTCACATAATCTGGAAAACCTCTCTCCTGCAAGGAGAGAGGCTTTGAATTCTCCCCATTCCCTAGTAGGAAAGGGGGTTGGGGGGTTAGGTCAGAATCATCATCTTCCGTTTCTGTATCAAACAAAGCTGCTGCTACAGAATCGGCATCTTCATCATTATTACTTGTATCTAATAACTCAGCTTCCTGAGTTCCAATAGGAATATCAAACCCCTGCTCTAGGGCATATAAATAAATAAAGTTTCGTAAAATGTGGCGCTCAATTGATTGAATAAAAGCAACACCGCTACTTTCTAAACGTTTAAATAAGTTGGTGCGAGAAAAACCCATTAACCTCCTACCGCCACGAAATAAGCTATTAATAAAGCGTTGCTCGGTGTCTGTAGGCGGCTGTTTGTGTTTCGCAATAACGTAATTTCCTAGTCCATAACGAGGTAAATTCAGTTGATTAATTACTTCTACAACTAACTCTGAGTAAAGACGAGCATAAAAGTCACTGCTAGAACCTTCTAAAGGAAACTTCAAACTCCGAGGTAGACGCTGGGGAAAATAAGAACGTCTCCCATCAGCAAATTCTAAATATTTACGCCCTGTTTCATCTGTGTGGGCATAATTATCTTTAATAAAAGAGCGAGTGCGACGCACCATGTAACGCTTCATCAATTCTCGCCAGTCATCAGGGTGTTCGCTTTTCTCAAAGGCAGCTAAAGAACGTACTGAACATTGATGCTTTCTAATAAACTCTAATTCTCCTACCGAACTGCCACCAAGTTCATTAATTAAAGCTTCTGGTCTTAATCCTAAATCTTCGTCTTCTGGCACAAATAGCCGCAGTTGCGCGGAAAGGTCAAGATAACTTTTATTGTAAGGAGTAGCAGATAATAAAATACATTTACTTTCGTTAGCTGCAATATATTCTGTAATTGCTCGATAACGTTTACCTTCGCGGTTCCGTAAATTGTGACTTTCATCAATTAACACAACTCGATAACGGCGAAGTTTTGGTAATTTATTTTGTACTTGGCTAATTGGCATAATTTCGGCAAGTAACCGATAGTTATTTGCATATTCTTGCCACATTGACACCAAGTTTTTTGGGCAAATAATTAGTGTTTCTAAAAAACAATCTTCTTGTAATATCTTCGCCAAAGCGGTTCCAACTAAAGTTTTGCCCAAACCAACCACATCACCCACTAATACGCCGCCACGCCTAGTTACATGACGTGCTGCTAGCTGTACGGCAGCTTTTTGGAAATCAAATAAATTGTTAAATTCGCGGGGGATGCGGAATTCTGAAAGTCCTGCGATCGCTTCATGGGATAAGTGGTAAGCTATCTTCAGGTAGATGTAGTAAGGTGAGACTAAATCTTGTCTAGCCCAACTCTGATCGATAATTTCAGCTAATTCTTGAGAAATATCTACACAACCGTAATCTTGCCAGCGATCGCTAAACCACTTTTGCAGTTTATTACAAGCATCATGGTCTAAAATATCTACATTTAACTCCCCTTGTTTCGCCAGTCCGGGAAGGGTTAAATTACTACTACCCAGGAATCACACTGTGGGAGTATTTGGGTCATGACGATGCACAAGATATAACTTGGCGTGAAGAGAATGGCGCAAAAACAGCCTAATAATTACTTTCTGAGTTCTTAACTGATGACTCAACCGCCGTAACCCTGCTTCATCCTGATTAGTCGGCGCACCGATAGTCAACTGCTGGCGAAATTCCGCCGCCATACGTTTTTTAAACCGCACAATGCTACTATTGTCAATCCTTCCATCACCATTACTAAGGGAAAATGCCGCATGAACTTCATCACTGGGTAAGCTTTGCATCCCTATTAGCAAACGACAACAAGCATTTTCACTACCAACATACTGTTCAATCAAATCATCAATTCTTCGCCAACCTCTGAGGTTGAAGTAGCCAACGCAAAAGTCTGCGCGATAAGAGACTTTGAGGGTTTCTCGTAAAATCGGTAGCAGTTGCAAATCTATGTTGTCAAAAATACGGGGCATTTTTTAAAATTCTATAAATATTTCGTACATCTGTTATATGAGTAAAAAATTTTTCCAGCTAGATTAGAGACGCGATAAATCGCCGTCTGTACAATAATCAATCCTTTGTAGAGACGGCGATTTATCGCGTCTTCAAAGATTTATTGTGTTTTCAAAAATTATAAAAAAAAGAGCAGTTGCATAATACAACTGCTCTATAAAATGTTTAGATAGACACTTTCTACCTATCCACAGACCCCATAATTACGTCAACACTACCGAGAATCACCACAATATCTGCAACTTTCATGCCCCGCAGTAAATGTGGAACAATCTGGAGGTTGTTGAAATCTGCTGCGCGAATCTTCCAACGTGCAGGGAAGACGTTATCATCGCCAACCAAATAAATTCCCAATTCACCTTTGCCACTTTCTACACGAGCGTAAATTTCACCTTTGGGCATCTTGAAAGTGGGGGAAACTTTTTTACCAATGAATTGGTAATCGAACGCGTCCCACTCGGATTTTTTACCTGCGGCTAAACGCTTGGCTTCCAGATTTTCGTAAGGCCCGCCAGGAAGTCCTTTAATTGCTTGGCGAATAATCTTCACAGATTCGCGCATTTCCCGCATCCGCACTACGTAACGGGCAAAGCAATCACCGGCGGTTTCCCACTGTACATCCCAGTCGAAATCGTCGTAGCATTCATAATGGTCAACTTTCCGCAAATCCCATTGCACGCCAGATGCGCGTAACATGGGGCCAGAAAGTCCCCAGTTAATTGCTTCTTCACGGGTGATAGTACCAAGTCCCTCAACACGTCGCCGGAAGATAGGGTTATCGGTTACTAAGCGTTCGTACTCATCAATTTTGGGTAATAGGTAGTCGCAAAATTCCACACACTTATCTACCCAACCATAAGGCAAATCGGCTGCTACCCCACCAATGCGGAAGTAGTTGTTATTCACCATCCGATAACCTGTGGCTGCTTCCCACAAATCATAAATCATCTCCCGTTCCCGGAATTGGTAGAAGAAGGGAGTTTGTGCGCCTACGTCAGCGAGGAAAGGGCCAAACCACAGCAAGTGGTTAGCAATCCGATTCAACTCCAGCATGATGACGCGGATGTAGCTAGCGCGTTTGGGGACAGCGACACCTGCAAGTTTTTCTGGGGCATTAACAGTGACGGCTTCGTTGAACATTCCTGCTGCGTAGTCCCAACGACTAACGTAAGGAACGTACATTACATTAGTACGGTTCTCAGCGATTTTTTCCATTCCCCGGTGCAAATAGCCGATAACTGGTTCACAGTCAACGACATCCTCGCCATCCAGAGTCATGATTAGCCGCAGAACCCCGTGCATTGAGGGGTGGTGTGGCCCCATGTTTAGCACCATTGGTTCAGTGCGGGTTTCTAGTCTGGTCATAGATTTCGTGTTCTCCGTTCGTGAAAATTTTGAATTGAACCGCCTAGATGCCAACCACAGCCGATTTATCTAGTCTGCCAAAATGAGGTTTGTAGGGGCAATCTATATAATTTTGACTCTACAGGGTTATGTTGGAGAGAGGATAGCAGCGCAGGTGTTGTAATTGATGTTTCATTTCGTTGCACCTCTTCAATTATTATAGGGAAGCTTGATATGCAAGGGATTGAGGCACAGGTTTTTTTTCATCTAATCTCTTTTTGCATTTAAAATCCTGATGTTGGGAATTGGGAATAAGCGCTAAACAGGACTTAAATCGAACCACAGAGGATGCAAAGGACACGGAGGAATAAGAGTTTAAGAGGTTTTTGGTGTAAGTTTTACCAAATAGAAATAAAAATAAAATTAAAGATGAAATCAGATTTACAAACACCGCTAGATATAGAAGAACTGGCTTTTTCTCATATTTCCGTTTTGGGACGAGAGGTAATTGAGGGTTTGGCGGTTCGTCCAGGTGGACATTATTTAGATGTAACGGTAGGTGGTGGTGGTCACAGTCGCTTGATTTTAGAAGCTGCTGCCGATGTGCGGGTAACGGCAGTTGACCAAGATGAAGATGCTTTAGCCGCAGCAAGGAAAGAATTAGCTGAATATAGCGTTAGCGAAGCTCCTCCGAAGGAGGCTCGCATACAATTTATTTATAGCAATTTTGCTGACTACCAATTTCCCCCCAACACTTTCGATGGTATTTTAGCCGATTTGGGGGTGAGTTCTTACCATTTAGATCAAGCAGAACGAGGTTTTAGCTTTCGCCAAGCTGCGAATTTGGATATGCGAATGGATCGAGGGCGATCGCTAACTGCTGCTGATGTGATTAATAATTGGGATGAAGCAGAATTAGCAGATATTTTCTTTAAGTACGGTGAAGAGAGATTATCGCGGCGCATTGCTCGTCGTATTGTAGAACGCCGTCCGTTACACACGACTACAGAATTGGCTGATGCGATCGCTTCTTCAGTTCCCCCCAAATACCGTTATGGGAGAATTCACCCGGCTACCCGTGTTTTTCAAGCTCTGCGAATTGTCGTTAACGATGAGTTAAAATCCCTAGAAACCTTTTTGGATAAAGCCCCAAATGCTCTTGTCCCTGGTGGCAGAATTGCGATTATCAGTTTTCATAGTTTGGAAGACCGTCCGGTGAAACATGGTTTAAGAAATTCACCTTTGTTAAAAGTCTTGACAAAAAAGCCGATTATTGCACAAGAAGAGGAAATTGGGAAAAATCCGCGATCGCGATCAGCCAAACTGAGGATAGCCGAAAAGTTGCTGTAACTACAATGCAGCGTTAAACTGCTCCATCTCAACGATCTGTTAACCTAGCGTTGTTGATGAGTTAAAAAATAATAGATGGAAATTAGTAATCTGTTTACAGCAGGTGGCATAGTCATGTGGCCTCTGCTAGCGTTCTCTTTGTTAGGAGTAGCGCTGATTATGGAACGGATCATCTTTTGGGTAAGGATAAATAATCGACAAAACAAGGTAGTGCGAGAGGTGCTACAGCTTTATCGCCTTGATAATGTAGTTGGTGCTTTAGATAAGTTGCAGAAAAATACTGATTTACCTATTTCTCGAATTTTTTTAGCAGCTTTAGAATTGGAAGAGCCGACACCAGAGGAATTTCGTTTGGCATTAGAAAGTGAAGCCCAAGGCGAAATCCCCTTACTCAAGCGTTCCCAAAATATTTTTGAGACAATTATTGGTCTTGCGCCCCTGTTGGGACTTCTCGGCACTGTTTTAGGATTAATTAACTCCTTTGCCTCTCTAAATATCGGAGATGTGGGAGGTACTAAAACAGCAGGTGTAACATCTGGAATTAGTGAAGCTTTAGTATCCACTGCATCAGGGTTAGTGGTGGCAATCTTTACACTATTATTTGCCAATACCTTCCGGGGACTCTACCAACGCCAGATTGCCTGGATTCAAGAATATGGTGGACAGTTAGAATTACTCTACCGGCGTCGCTACGAAAGAGGAGATAAGAATTTAAAATTCAAAATAAATCCAAAATAGTTCGATTGAGACATTCAGCGATCGCTCAGTCGAGCCGCACTCATGCCAAACCCCAAAATCGGCAATCTAAAATCCAAAATTGATTGGCTCTAATAGTATTCTAAAATGACGAATAACTTTTTTCGCTACAGTTTTCGAGGAAATATTCTATGACTATTTGGGTAAATGAGCAAATTGATCCGTCTGGGATGATTCATGCCTGTATTGCTACTTGTAACGAATCTCAAGCCAAAGATTGTCATGATTCATTTCAGAATAATTTGACCAAGACGCAAAAGGAAGCTGGTTGGGTAGCGCGATTGCGGACAGTCGATTCTTGGGATGATGTGCCGGTGAATTCTTTAAAACTCAATTAATTGGGTGAAATCGAGTTCATTTTTTGGGATTTTAATGAAACAGATTTCAGGAGCATAGGCGTAGCCCGCCATAGGCATTGCTTGTATAACACACGCTGCACCTATGCCAATGTTGATAGCGATCGCAACAAATCCCATGAGAACAGGTTAATAAAGGATAAAAATCGGATTAAAATTATCTAATTATTAGCAACTACTGCCAAAAAAAGTAAAATTTTATAATAAATTGATGATTTTTATGAACTTTTAAGAGCTATCATCTATACCGGAGATTAAATTAAAAAACTTGCAAAAACCGAATCAATTTAGTGAACTATCTCAAGGTTTACACTTCGGAGCAGAACTGTCCTATTAATTTAGTTGGCGAAACGGGACAAGCGGTTCAAATTTCAATTCATGCTCCCAGTCAATATATCTGTGCCAACTGCGAACGGATATTACCAGATTGGAAACGGCAGCCATTTTTACGAGTAGTGATTGTCTTACAGCAATCGCGTTATCAACTAGTCGAAAAGACAGCAGAAGTAGAGACAGAGAAAGAACGCTTGCGAGAAAAGTTTATGAGATTTGGCTGCGATTTGGCATTTAATCTGCGCGATCGCGGCTATTTAACAGACCTGATCGACCCTCGTACAGGCTATCCTTTACTGTCTCATCCCGGAGCAATCCCTCACGATGACACAGCAGTTGTGAAAGCGTTGCTTAACTATCCAGTGATTAAGAATCAATGCCGTGTGCTAGTGCATCCCGATTGGGGTGCAGCAGTTTATCCTAGTATTTTGATATCAGAAGCTCCCCCAGTTGTGATCGAATGGGTTACAAAAAGTTTAGCAGCCATGCATGGGTGGAAAGAAATTGATTATTAGTTATTGGTCATTTGTCATTGGTCATTGGTTATTTCTTCCTTATCCCTTCATATATATTGGATATGAGGAGAATAAAAAACAAGCATCATAGAATCTGTGTCTTTAGACAACAACTTCTTCCAGGAAGCTAAGACAGTCGAAGCCTCTAATAGTGTGGTTTACTACTTCCCTCTGATGAGTGGACGCTACGAAGTCAAGCCGGGGATGATGGCTTTTGGTTCCTGTTTTGGTAACACTCAGGCTGATCAGCAGGTATTTCAAATTGATGATAATTTTGCCCACTACCGTCAGGCTAAACTTTTAGCTCGTGGGGAACGGTTGAGCAAGTACTACCAAACCAGCAATTATTCTAAAGCTGTGGCAGGTGCGATCGCTCGTTTGATAATTAATCGCCTCACTGAAGAACACCCACAGCACTTTGATTGCAAAAAGTCAATAGATAGCACTCTGAAATTCCACAGCCAACTTACCAAAGAAACCCTTTATTTAGATGCAGAATTACAGTTACAGCAAGTCGAGGGTAGTTCAGTTGTTCCAGCTTACGCCTCTACCCTTGATGCTTTATCAGCACAGGTACAAGAAGATTTGACAGTTATCTGTCGTGCCAATGGTATCAATTGGCTGAGTGCAGTTCATCTCTGCTATCCCAACCACTGGTCAGCTGAAGAAAAAATTGGTAAAGATTTTGCCGCAATCCATGCACCTGTCGCTGGTATAGAAAAAATTAATCGACGTGCAGGTGCGATCGCTCATACAATGATTAGCCACAAACCGATGGTGCGCTTTGCTTGGGGTTTGAGTACCGACACCCGCCTTAACCACCATCCCGAACCACCGCTTGGTGTGTCAGTTGAACAATGGCAAGGTAGAAACTTTGATCCGCAGCATCCTAGACTTTATCTGCGAATTGAGCGCCAAGTTATTTGGGGGCTACCACAGTATGAAGCGGCGCTTTTTAGTATTCGTACTTATTTTAGAGATTGTAGTGTAGTTAAAAAAGATCCAGTGTTACGGTCTAAGCTGTATGCTGCGATTCAGTCAATGACACCGGAATCACTAGTTTATAAAGGTTTGGTAGAAAGTAAAGCCAGTATTTTGGAGTGGCTAGAGGATGGTTGAGGTCTTAAATATTATTTACAGAAATTACGATCGTTAAGTTAAGTTTCATTGTAAATTCAAATTGCAGTCTGCTGCAAACTTCCATTAACACGGGCTAGTTAAGAAGAACTTAGGAGAAGCGAATGGCAGACAAGTTTGAGGATACATTCTCTTCAAAGACAAATTATACAGGTAAAGGATTAATGAAAGGAATTTCTCGGCGGCGGATACTGCTTAGTGGTGTCTCTGCTACTGGAGTCGCAGCCACGATAGTTGCTGGAGGTGTCCAAGCAAATACTCAAAAACCGCCGGAACCCAAAACTACTATTGATCGCAACGGCAAATTTACAGGTAAAGTTGTACTGATTACGGGTGCAACGTCGGGAATTGGAGAAGAAACAGCTTATGCTTTTACGCGAGAAGGAGCAAAAGTCTTCTTCTGCGGACGACGTGAAAACTTAGGCAAACAAGTTGAAGAGAAAATCAAAGGCTTTGGTGGTGAAGCTACGTATATGCGAACTGATGTTAGAAAAGAAGAGGATGTCAAAGCTTTTATCGAAGGCTGCATCCAGAAGTATGGTCGCATTGATATCGCTTTCAACAATGCCGGAATCTTCATGACTCCAGCCGAAATTCACACAATTCCCCTCGATAATTTCATTGACATCCTTACAACTAATACTGTTGGAGAGTTTTTGTGCATGAAATACGAGATTCCCCGTATGCGGCGTCAGGGTGGAGGCATTATCATTAATATGGCGTCGGTCGCTGGACACGTTGGCTTCAGTACAACTGCTCATTACAACGCTAGCAAACATGGCATTATTGGTTTAACAAAAGCCGCAGCCATTGAAAATGCTAACTACAATATCCGCATCAATTCCATTTCGCCACTGGCTGTAGATACACCGCAACTACGGGAATCTTTTGCTTTCCAGGGGATCACTTATGAACAAGCAGTTCAAGGCTTTGTGACAAAGCGAATTATGACTCCTCACGAAATCGCACAAGCAGTTTTGTTTCTGGCTTCCAATCAAGCGACATCGTTAACAGGTATGGATTTAGATGTTACGGGTGGTCAGCTAGCTCGTTAGCGATATCGAACAAAAACAGCCTTGAGGATCGCCGTAGGCGGGAGGATCTGAATTTAGGATACCCAATCGTTATCATTTATTTATTTGCCATATCCCTTTCATTAGCTATTTTTTGGTCGCCGCAGTTGTTTGGAATTCATCGGGCCAAGAATTTGGTTAAGGTCACGCAACTGTTCAGCTGTACCCATACCAATTAACCGATCTCCTGGCATTAACACCGTATCACCAGTGGGGCCACCGATTAAAGTCCCATCAAGGCGGCGAATTGCCAGAACTAATGCCCCAGATTGCGATCGCAATCTCGCTTTTTGCAAACTCTGACCCACAAAGGGACAAAAAGCCGGGTCGAGTAAAAATTCTTCCATATACAATTGGCGGTCTGCACCTGTCAAAATACCGTCTACAAAGTCCAATACTTGGGGTCTGAGAGCCGCAGCAGCCATGCGCTTCCCACCAGTAATATAGGGGGATATCACTTCATCTGCACCACCGCGTCGTAACTTCTGTAAAGCCTCTTCTGTACTTGCCCGTGCAATCACCCGAATTGCCGAATTCAGCGTTTTTGCTGATAAAACAATGTATAAATTTTCGGCATCTGAAGGAAGGGCTGCAACAATACACATCGCCCGTTCAATACCAACTTTCAGAAGTGTGTCATCTAGGGTAGCATCACCTTGATATGCCGTGTAACCTTCCGCCTGCGCCCTTTGCACAGATTCCATTTCCGAATCAATCACTACAAAAGGTGCGTCTTCTGCCCGAAATTCTTTGGCAATTTGACGACCAGTCCGGCTAAATCCACAAATGATGTAGTGTTCTGTTAGGGATTCCATTAACCGCCTCTGTTGCTGTAGTCGAATTCCTTCTTGAAAATAGCCTTGAATGATCGCTTCGGTAAATCTGTTGACAATGTAACCTATATTGACTACACCCAACAAAATCAAGGCAATGGTAAACAATCGTCCTCGGCTACCTAGCGGGTGCGTCTCTCCATATCCCACAGTTGCAAGAGTGATGACTGTCATATAAGCCGCATCTTCCCATGACCAGCCCTCCACTAACGAGTACCACGAAGTGCCAATGAAGAAAACACCGCCAAGAGCGATCGCCCCAGCCATTAACTCCTTTTGGATACGTTGATATTTTTGCTCAAGTGTTGAGAATGACGTAAAAATAGTACTTTTAGCCTACTTTTTCTAGTTTTGTAATAACTTTATCGCATTTGTGATTTTTAGTACATTCAAACTACAAATCCAGCTATGACAGGTCATTGAAGAGGACAAGGGGCACTTAGCTGGGGGCAGAGGGGAGAACCCCATACATAAATTCTAATGGTGTAAGTATTACTGTGGCTGTCGGGGTGGGAGCATTAACGCCCAAAATCACTAATGCCCAATTATTTTACCCACCAGCAAGCGATCGCCATTCATTAATGGTAATCGGTCAAGGGGTGGTGAGAGTGCCAGCCGATACAGCCGATATTGAATTGGTATTCAGTAGCAAAGGTAGCAATGATGAGTTACAAACTGCTTATCCCACAGCTATAGTAATCCTAAATCATTGAAAAGTTAGATCCCCGACTTCTTAAAGAAGTCGGGGATCTGGACACTGCGAATTTTCACAAATCAGATAGGATTGCTATATAGTATGCGTGTTGATAATAAAAGTAAAATATCCACTGGAGTTTAGATTAGATCGATAATTTTAAACTCTAATAATGAAAAAACTCCAGAAATATTTGTGGCAAATCTGGAGCCAAGAAAGATACACATTTACCTATACCAAATTTTCACCGTAAGAGAATCCTACGTCATCAGGGTATACACTCAAATGTAGATAAAAGTCTACGAGGACAAACCACTGTGCTTCTCGTTTACCAACTTCTCTATCGGAAGTAACGCAAAACAGCCCCAGTCAATCTGAGGCTGTTTTGCGAGAGTTGTTTGGCAGGAGGGGTACATCAATAACTAATGCCCCATATTTAAATATAGATAATTCAGTATGCATCCTTATTCAGCCGGGTTTTGGCATATCCGGATGATTTAGAAAATTGCGTAGGCGCAACCCGTCGTAGACATCGCTTATTTCCAAAAAGAAACTCCAGATGCCTTAAGCGCATCTGGAGTAGTAACAGGTTTCTAACATCAATCAATTTTGACCGATGCGATCGCCCGATGTCGTTAGGGTATATACTCAAATGTATTTATGTCTGTTCATCCGCAAATCGACGAGCAAATTACCTTCTTTTATACGCATAATCTCAATGCATCTAAGGAATTCTACGAACAAAAACTCCGTTTGAAGTTATGGCTCAATCAAGGAGTCTGTCGAATTTATACTATCAGTGATTTTGGATACTTAGGTTTGTGTCAAACAAGTGAAATATCAACTCCTCTATCTGACAAGCAATCAAGTGTCATTTTTTCTTTGGTAATACAGCAGGTGGATGATTGTAACAGAAGGTAGAATACAGTCATTACCGCCAGCATATATTGTGAGCTTCACAACAGTATTTATTACAGTATCCTCTTTGCCAATTGTGCTATTACTATAGTTATTATTTTTAAAGTATCGATATTTTATCTATCGGTTCACTAAATATTCTCTTAGGGTGACTGCATGACAGCCGAAAAACTCACATGGTTACAACGCACAAAATTGCAACTTAAAGGTTCAGTTATTAAAGCAATTTACAAACATGTTTTATGGTGTGGAGCTTTCGGCTTTTTGATTTCTCTACTTTACCATTTTAAGATGCCTGTATCCCAACCTATTTTAGGGAGTGTTATTCCTAGTATCGTTTTAGGTTTGTTGCTTGTGTTTCGTACCAATACTGCTTATGAGCGATTTTGGGAAGGGAGAAAATGCTGGGGTTCTCTAGTAAATAACATCCGAAATCTGGCCCGGCAAATTTGGGTATCTATTGATGAAATATCACCAGAAGATAAAGAGAATAAAATTACAGCACTAAATTTATTGGTAGCTTTTGCTGTGACAACTAAAATACATTTGCGGGGAGAAGTAGTCAATAGCGAGTTACAAGATTTAATGCCATCTAGTAAGTATATAAAACTGAAGATTATGAATAATCCCCCCATAGAGGTTGCCTTTTGGATAGGAGATTATTTACAGCAGCAGTATCATCGCAATTGCCTTAATAGCTACCAGTTAACATCTATGCAAGAATTATTGAATAGTCTTGTGGATAATTTAGGTGCTTGCGAACGTATTTTAAAAACACCTATGCCATTAGCTTATTCCATTCATCTAAAGCAATTATTGTTACTATATTGTTTTTTGTTCCCATTTCAAATAGTGGAGAGTCTGGGTTGGTGGACAGGTTTAATTGCTGCTTTCGTTGGTTTTACAGTATTTGGCATTGAAGCCATCGGCTTGGAGATAGAAAACCCCTTTGGTTATGATTCTAACGACTTACCTCTAGATGCGATTTGCGAGACAATGAAACACAATATTGACGATTTAATTACTCTGACTCCAAATGCGCGATCGCATCCAGGTAATTTGACCTATGATAAAAGTTAAGATTGCGAATAACTAACAAGGCTTTGTTATAGCTGTCAATCCCCATCTTTTTGCGTCCATCTTCTTTCGCAGTAATATATAAACGCGAAACTATCTCTTCATTGGTGGATGTGCAATGATGCCTGTACGTCAAACATTATCAAAGCCTGATATCCAACTTTCTTACTTAGAGTGGAGCCAAGGGCAAGAACCCTTACTACTGTTACACGGCTTAGGCGACCATGCTGTAGTGTGGTCTAGTTTAGGAGATTACTTAGCGGCAGACTACCACATAGTTGCACCAGATATGCGCGGACACGGGCAAAGTAATAAGCCTGAGAAAGATTATAGCTTTGAGAGTGCGATCGCAGACCTTGAAGCACTAATGGATCATCTCGGATGGACATCTGCCCATATTGTAAGTCATTCGTGGACAGGCAAATTAGCCGCCATCTGGGCAAGGCAAAACCCAAAGCGTTTGCGGAGTATAATTCTAGTCGATCCAATTTTCATCTGGAAAATGCCCAGCCTTTTCAGGGTAACTTTTCCCATGCTGTATCGCTTCTTGCCTTTTCTCAAAAGCATGGGCCCCTTTGCCAGTTATGAAGAAGCCGAACAACAAGTACAGCAGCTAAAGCAATATCAAGGATGGAGTTCCCTACAGCAGCAAGTCTTCCAAGCAGGAATAGAACAAAAACTCGATGGTAGTTGGGGTAGCAAATTTACTATAGCCGCCCGCGACGGGATTTTTGAAGCAGTAATGCAAGTGCCTGGTTTTACAATCCCCCTTGACACCCCTACCATGTTCGTCCAGCCAGAACAAGGCTTGAACCGCCAAGATTGGCAAATTCAACCATACAAAACCTATCTTAAAAACTTACGCATCTGTCAAGTTCCTGGCAACCATTGGCCGTTTTTGACACAACCAGAGGCATTTAACCAAACGGTAGCAGCTTTCTTGGGAGAACACAGATAGAAAATCAATTATTGGACGGGATTATCATACGGCAACAGAAGAATTAATAGGAGTGATGTCTAACGAGATTGGGCATGGGGCATGGCGCATTGAGCATTGGTTATTCCCCCCATCTTACCCATCTCCCTCATCTCCCCATTCCCCACTCCCCACTCCCCACTCATGAGCCTTTGTATCAATCCCGTTTGCCCTAAACCAAACCACCCGGATAATCATCAAAACCGCTTTTGTCAAAGTTGTGGTTCCCATTTGGAATTGCTAGGGCGTTATCGGGTGACGAGCCTATTGAGCGACAAAACAGGGTTTAGTAAAGTTTATGAAGCTTATGAACAAGATACCCCTAAAATCCTCAAGATACTCAAAGAGGATTTATCAGGCGACGCCAAAGCAGTAGAACTATTTCAGCAAGAAGTAACCGTATTAGGACACTTCTTGCATCCCGGCATTCCCAAAGAGGATAGTTACTTCCAATATCAAACCCGAAATGGTTTAGTGTTGCATTGCATTGCAATGGAAAAAATCGATGGGTACAACTTAGAACAATGGTTAAAGCAGCACCAGAATTATCCTATTTCACAGGAACAAGCTATAGCTTGGTTAAAACAATTGGTAAAAATTTTGGATTTAGTGCATGGTAAACAGTACCTGCATCGAGATATTAAGCCATCTAATATTATGATTCGATCCCCCCTTGGTAAGGGCTGGGGGGATTTGGTACTGATTGATTTTGGCACCGCCACTGAAATTGATAGAACCTACCCAGGTAAACTCAGCAACGGCGACGGGATGACAGCACTGATGTCATCTGGTTACAGCGCTCCAGAACAAATGAATGCTCAAGCAGTACCGCAATCAGATTTTTTTGCCTTGGGACGCACATTTGTATTTTTACTCACGGGATACCATCCCTTAGATATGTATGATATGCAGCAAAATTTATTGCACTGGCAAAATCATGCTATCCATATCTCACCCTTACTATTGAATTTAATTGATTGGCTCACAGCACCGGATATAGAAAAGCGTCCGGCTAATGCCCAAGAGATTTTACAACGCTTAAAACAAATTGAAAACCAACTAACAGAAACTACTCCTGAAAATATTAATTTAGTAGAGGATAGTAATATCGAACAATTACCACCACTAATTACTAAAACTTCATTTGCTCCACAGAAACAGCCAGAAGAAGTACCACTACTGAAATTTTTTGCAGTGCTGCTAGTGATATTAGGATTAATTAGTATAGTGGCTTTAGCAACGCGGACATCAAAATTTTCTGTAAGGCAAAAATATGGACAATCCCCGGAAAAAAAAGGTAATATTGATTATTTTCCTTATAAAGAAGGTAGAGATAGTCAGGGGAGGGTAGCCGAATTTAATATAGCTGTTTTATCAGTAAAATATAAATGGCTTTTAGGTAGCAATTTTCAAATTAAATATAATGATGAAATTATTAGTCTTGACCTTTTAAATTTAAACTTAGAACAAGAACTTATACAGAATATAATGGAAGATCCTAGTGAGATTATCTCTGTAGGCATTTCTTGTAAAGGTAATATAGAAGTTCAACAGCGAATGGCTCTAGAACGTTCCAAACAAATACAATTTTTTGTAAGAAAATTATTTATTAATACACCAAAAATCAAAGGTTATCGTTTATTAAATTTGGGACAATTTCAACGGAGTGATTGTCAGGCAAATCAGGATTTAACTAAATATCAGAGAAGTATTATAATTATTGGTGTTAAAAAACTATCACCAAGTGTAATTCTCGATGAAGCATTACGGAATAGGTTAGAAAAGAAACCTTTTGCTGATTTTAAGTTAGAAGATTATTCTTTGGGGACGGCAGAAAAGTTTAAGACAATACCGAGTAATTTATAAAATCTCTAGCAAAATACATCAGTGCATAGGCGTAACCCATAGTAGATATCGCCACTTTAGCCATAAACTACAACCAACTAGAGGTAATTAAGGGAAGATTTAAGACGCTAAATACTCTAGACGAATTGCGTGGACTTATCAGTAGTATTCAAGCTTCCTCAACTTAGTACATGATTTTATAAATTCGTAGCGAAAAAATTACCACATATCAAACCTTTGCGTACCCTCTGCATTTCATTAGCCTCAATTCTGCACGGTTTGACGCAAAGCTGTACTTAGCCAAATCATTAGATGGGATTTTTTTAATTGAATGTTAAATTATTTAAGCTCCCATCCCAGAGTAACGCTTTAAACCTGCACGCCAAAGAAAGCGATTCGCACCCAAAAACACTAATATCCATCCCACCATTGACCCAAATCCTTGCCCTATATCCACGGGTAGCCCTACTAAAAGACTCGCAGGAAAATCAATCAAATAGGGAAAAGGCGTAAACATCACTATTTTCTGCACAGGTTCTGGAAAGACCTCTAAAGGTGCTATCAAACCAGATAAAAATAGATAAAACAAAAACCAAAAATTTTCTAAGGCGCTAGCCCGTTCTGTCCAAAAGGCGAACATGGCAAACGTGTACTGAATCGTAAACCGCAAAGCAAAAGCTAACATTGCCGCCAATGTAAACAGCAAAAACCTACTCAAACTTGGTACCCAAAAAGCTTGAGGATAAAGAATAAAAAATAATCCCACTAATAAAAAAGCAAACGTTAGCCGAGCAAATCTTTCAGAAATATGGGACGCAACGTGATGCCATACTGGATCGAGCGGTTGTAGCAACTTGGGCGAAAGCTTGCCTTCCACTACTTCCCTTTCAAACTCCCAAATTACCCAAGCAACTGTGAGTTGCCTAACGATGAAAACTGTGATGAAGTAACGAGCAAAATCCACAGGTGATAGCCCAAACTGCCCGCCTTGTGCTGCCTGTATCCAGATACCCATAAGGATAATCGGCAAAGACCCAGCCAAAACCCATAAGATTAGTTCTGCTCGATACTCAATCATATAGGCGTAGTATACTGACAGCAAAGTTAAGGCTTTTCTGATTATCCGCTTCATTTATTCACTTCCCGCTACAAAAATTACCCGGAATTCTCCACTCTTGTACAGACGCGATTAATCGCGTCCTACTACACGACACCCGCCTGAAAAACTCGTCCAATAACTTCTTCCACAGGCGGTTCGGTAACTGTTAAATCAATTACCTCTAAATCTGTCAAAATCTTAGAAACGGTGCGGGTGAGCGCCTCTCTAGATACCATAAAATGCACCGATCGCCCTTCTAAGTGTTGCACATCACCATAGGTCATAAGTTTTTCTATCGGTAGAGGTTGGGCTAACTCTATATGAACTTCCCGATATGGGGCAAAACGTTCTAGTAGTCCATCTAAACTACCGTCATACATCAGCCTACCCTCGTGAATCAACAGCACTCGTTGACACAAAGCTGTGATATCAGCCATGTAATGACTCGTCAACAGCACTGTAGCTTGATAACGCTGATTGTAGTCGCGCAAAAAATCGCGCACCGCTACCTGAGCATTTACATCTAGTCCCAGCGTTGGTTCATCTAGGAATAATACGTGGGGACGGTGCAAAAGCGCTGCTAGTAATTCTGCTTTCATCCGTTCACCCAAAGATAGCTTCCGTACTGGCTGAGTAAGCTTGCCTTCTAGGGAAAGCATCTCTGTTAGTTCTCCCACCCGCCGTTGGAACTCTTTATCAGAGATGTTGTATACAGCAGCATTAATTCTCAAAGAATCCAGTGCTGGCAAGTCCCAAATTAACTGCTGCTTTTGCCCCATTACCAAGGTAATTTTTTGCAAAAATGCTTCTTTGCGATCAAACGGAATTTGTCCAGCTACTTGAACTGTACCGCTAGACGGATGAATCAGCCCCGTAAGCATTTTGAGTGTGGTGGTTTTACCAGCCCCATTTGGGCCTAAAAACCCCACTACTTCACCAGGGGCAATTTCAAAGGAAACATTCTGAACTGCTTGAATTGAACGGTAAGTGCGGCGAAAAAAGTGGTTTATTGTACCTTTAATACCCGGACTTTTAACTGCCACTGGATAAGATTTACTCAGGTTTTCAGCAATGATAATTGACATATTTTTTATATTAGAAATTAAATTTTAGACTTCGGCATGAGCGCTCAGTCGAAGGCTTTTTCCTTCAATCCAAAATCCAAAATTCAAAATCTAAAATGGTTTTACCGTAAACGTCCTGATCGCAATGTACTAATAATTAACCACAAACCCAATAAACTAGCGACTGCAAACAGGGTAGTACTTAAAAAAGATAGCTGAGTTGTCTGGGCTTTGGTGGAAATAATTGCTGCACCCATAATCAGCGAACCCACTAATATACTAAAAGATAGTCGGTTAGCCGCATCGTCCATAGTGCGCCGCACACCATCTAACCCCCGCAGCGATAAATTCCACTGTAAGGTTTCCGAGGTAACTCGGTCTAATAACAGTTCAATTTGGCGGGGAGATTGGAGAGACAGACTTTTAATATCTAAGATTGTCCTGAGGAGCGATGGCACTGGATTATCGCCCACTAATTGCCGACGAAACAAGTCTGTAATTAATGGTTTGACTTCATCAAAAAAATTAAGCTCCGGGTTGAATGTCCGCGCTACACCCTCTAAATTTGCTAGGGTTTTAGCATACAAACCCATATTGCTAGGTAATCTAATTTTGTTGTTGCGAGCAACTTGTAAAACTTCATAAATTATCTGACTGAAGTTTATTTGTGTGAGGCTAACATTGTGATACTTTCGCAACATGCGATCGTAATCATTTTCTAACCGCGACAAAATTACTGGTTGAGCAGAATCTGATAGCTGCAAAGTTAATTGGGCGCACCTTTGAGCATCTAAATCAACGATCGCTAACAACATCTCTGTTAATATCTGCTGTGTGCGGGGATCAAGTCTTCCCACCATGCCACAGTCTAAGAGCGCAACACGGCTATCTTTGAGATAAAACAAGTTTCCTGGGTGGGGATCGGCGTGAAAAAAGCCATCAATATATAGCTGCTGAAAAAATACCCGAAATAACAAAGTAGTTATTTCTTTACGTTTGAGAGCAGGGTCTTTAACGTTGGGGTCATTATCCAAATCCGCCGCCAGGAACGGCACTCCATCCAGCCATTCCATCACCAGTAATTTTGCAGTGGTCAATTCCCAGTTAATTTCCGCAACCACTATTTGCGTGGGATCAAACCAGCGACTTTTAGATAAATTGCGCCGCAGTTGGTCTGTAAAACCCGCTTCCCGTGTAAAATCTAACTCGGCTTCTAGAGCTTTGGTAAATTCTTCGGCAATGGATTTGATTTCGTAGGTTTGCCCAAATTCAGTTCGCGCCACTAAATCGGCAATACCTTGAATTAAAGCAATATCTTGGGCAATAGTCAAATCAATTCCTGGACGTTGCACTTTCAGAGCGACTTCTCGACCGTCTGCTAATGTAGCGCGATGTGTCTGAGCAATTGATCCGGCTGCTACTGGAATCGGGTTAACTGTGGTGAAGGTTTCTGTTAGTGGACGTTTTAATTCTTTACGGAGGATTATTTCTATCTCTGACCAAGGAACGGGCGGTACTTCGTCTTGTAAAGTTGATAGTTCCTCAATATAGGCGGCGTTTAGTAAATCGGGACGGGTAGAAAGTAGCTGACCAAGTTTAACGTAAACTGGCCCCAAGTCTACCAGGATATTTTTTAAAACCGCAGGTGTAGGTAGCTGAGGTTCATCAGCTTTGCCACCAGTAAGTAACCTTCGCATATAGTCCCAGCCATTGCGAAGGAATACTTCAAGAATTTCTCGTTGACGGGGAACAGTTTGGGTGAGGAACATTTTTGAGAGTGGGGAGTAGGGAGTGGAGAGTGGGGAGTAGGGGAGGCAGGGGGAGTAGGGGAGGCAGGGGGAGTAGGGGAGGCAGGGGGAGCAGGGGAGGCAGGGGAAGATGAAGTATTGATTATTGACCAATTCCCAATGCCCAATTCCCAATGCCCAATGCCCAATTCCCAATGCCCCATTTCCAATGCTCTGCTTTTCGACAGTCAAGTTATAATGGGAAAATAGGCTTTTTCGCCTCTACCAAGGGATTTAACTTTTATAGCAGGTCGGTAAATCGGGAATCGCTTTGGAGAATTTTAAGGATCTGCTTGATTTCCTGGGTACGTTCTTTTTTAACAACGAGGGTAACATTGCGATCGCGCACAATCACCACGTCCTCTAAACCAATTGTAACAACTACATCCTCTGGATTTGAGGCGTAAATAATCGCCCCCTGCGTATCTATCCCTACGTGCGTAGCCAGTTCCACATTGGGAGTCTCTTCTGTTTTGAGTAAGCGTTCGATCGCATTCCAATCTCCTAAATCATCCCAACCAAAATCAACTGGCAAAACGTATGCTAGAGTTGTCTTTTCCATTAGCGCATAGTCTATACTCTTCTTAGGCAACTGGGGATAGATATCAGGGCCATGTTGTTCTAAAGGTTCGATAATTTCTGGTGCATGGGTATGTAGTTCCTTGAGAACAACCCCTGCCCGAAAAACGAACATTCCACTATTCCAGCTAAAACGTCCCGTAGATAAAAAAGTTTCTGCCGTTTCGCGGTCGGGCTTTTCAGTAAAGCGGTTGACGTGATAAGCTGGCAACTCATTAAAGCTACCTATTTTTTCACCTTGTTCAATGTAGCCGTAACCGGTTGATGGAAAAGTAGGCTTGATCCCCAGTGTAACGATCGCTGCTGTGCTTGCTGCTAGTTGCGTAGCCGCACTTAATGTGTGTGCAAACGCCTCTTGATCAGCAATCCAGTGGTCAGCAGGGAAAAAGCCAATAACAGCGTCTTCTCCATAGCGCTGTTTGATTTCTAAACTTGTCCAAGCAACGGCTGCGGCGGTGTCTCTTCCTTCTGACTCAATCAATAAATTCTGAGATGGTAGATCGGGTAATTGTTGTCTTACCCCTTCAGCTATCTGATTAGAAGTAATTACCCACAAGGAATCCCACCCCCTTGGGGTTCGCCAGTCGCCTGCGGAGGGAAACCCTCCCGCAGCGCTGGACTCACCGCCACCGAGTTCAATCAATCGATCGGCGGTTGCTTGTAATAAACTTCTAGAGCTACCATCAAGGCTTAAAAATTGCTTGGGTCGGTCTTTGCGACTCAGGGGCCAAAAACGTTCACCTTTACCACCAGCAAGAATTACGGGGAACAATAAAGTATTCATGTTGTCATACACGCCTACCGAAGAACATTACAAGTTTACAGTGAGCTTTTCCACTGGCAATATTTGTAGCTTGGATTAACATACTTTTAGGGAGTGGTTGAGTGGGGAGATAATTGTGATAAAACAAATCGAATGGTCGGAAAATCCGCTTGGATCTCAGCAAGTTGTAGAATTTGAAACTGAGGTGCGACAGCAGCAACTTCAACGAACAGAAAATCAAGTAACACCTGCACCAGTAGAGGATTTAGAGGAGGAGGATGTCGAACTAAGCCCGCCAGCGAATCCCAACCGTAGCGTTGTCGAATCAGTGGGTGCAATTCCCAATCAGCTTTACGAGAGACTGGGCTTAACCATGCCTCGATGGCTGTTGTGGATCATGACAGTTGTCATCGGCATTATCTTATCTGGTTTACTGGTATCAAGTTTAGCGCTGTGGACTCCCTTGTGGAGCAATCTAGATCGAACAGATGAAGATTTAGGAACTACTGCTAAAGACGAGATAAAAATTCCATTACCAGGGGAGTTATGGAGCAAACTTTCCCAGTATAACCTTTCACGACCCATGAATATTTTAATTATGGGGATTGAACCAGTTAGCGGTACTGTTGATGGTTCACCAGAAAGCTTTGCTGGGAAAAGTGACACCATGCTGCTAGTAAGGCTCAATCCTAGTGAAAAATCTGTACGGGTGCTTTCCATTCCCAGAGATACGATGATCGCCATCCCAGAAAAGGGAGAAAAGGGTTTAACTAAGGTATCTGATGCTAATCCCAAAGGCGGCCCAGTCTTGGCAGCACGGGTAGTTAGCCGTACCTTAAATAATGCCCCAATCGATCGTTACATCCGTATTTCTACTAGTGGATTACGACAGTTAGTCGATCAGTTAGGCGGAATAGAAGTCTTTGTTCCCCAATCAATGGAATATAAAGACTCTAGCAGTCGGCTGTCGATTAATTTAGTCAGTGGCTGGCAAACCCTCAACGGCGAACAAGCAGAACAATTTGCCCGATTCCGCGAACCAGGTTTGGGAGATTTACCGAGAGTGCAGCGTCAGCAAGCACTAACAGCAGCATTGCTGCAACGCTTAAATAGTCCTACTGTCTTACCTAGGTTGCCTCAGTTAACTCGCTTGATGCGAAAATACTTTGATACCAACCTGAAGATGGAAGAAATGATGGCGTTGGTGAACTTCGGACTCAACTTGGATCGGGATAATTTCCAAATGACCGTGTTGCCTGGTACGTTTAGCCGTTTTAGCAAAGACCCTGATAGCTATTGGCTAAATATGACTGGACAACAGAGCCTGTTGAATGATTATGTTGGGGTAAATGTACCTGGTCTGAAACCAGATATGCGTCAGGTTCCTAACCTCAAAATTGCTATTCAAAATGCTTCCAATCAACCTCAGCTAACTGAAAAAGTTATTGCTTATCTGAAACAGAAAGGCTTTACTAATATTTACAAAGTGCCTGATTGGCCAGATACCCAACGTCAAACTCAGATTGTTGTCCAAAAAGGCAACCGACGAGTTGGAGTTGATTTGCAAAAAGTTTTAGGCTTGGGTCAAATTGAGGTAGCGGCAATTGGTGATTTAGAATCTGATCTCACAATTCGGATTGGTAAAGATTGGAAATAGTCAAGAGTCATTAGTCATTAGTCATTAGTCATTGGTTAAATGACAAGCGGCTAATGACAAAGGACTGCTGAGAAATAATAAAATTATGAAAAAGATTTTACTGCGCTTTTTTGGTTTGATTGTGATTTTGCTACTAGCATTTTTGTGGTTAATACTTAATCCCAAACCTGCTTTTGCTCAGATAAACACAATCAATTACAACAATATAAATTTAGAAAATCGTGATTTTTCTCATGCTGATTTGGCAGGTGTGACTTTTGTAGCAGCAGAAATGCGGGGGACGAATTTTCAAGAAGCGAATTTAACTAACGCAATTCTCACTAAAGGAGTCTTGTTAAAAGCAAATTTGGAAGGTGCGAATCTAGCAGGCGCTTTAGTCGATCGCGTGACTATGGATGGTGCTAACCTGAAAAATGCCATTTTTACAGAAGCAACTTTGACCCGTAGCCGTTTTTTTGATGCCGAAATTACAGGCGCTGATTTTACCGACGCTTTAATTGACCGTTATCAAGTGTCGCTAATGTGTGAAAGGGCTGATGGGGTAAATCCGGTTACGGGTATGTCAACGCGAGATAGTTTAGGTTGTAAGTAAAGAATCTCAGCGTTGAGCATAAAAACAGAGACATCAATTATCCGTCGGAATTTCAATTAAAAACTCTGTTCCTTCTCCTGGTTTAGAGGAACATTTAATTTGACCATGATGTTTTTCAACTATTATTTGATGGCTGATAGATAATCCTAACCCGGTACCTTTACCTGGTGCTTTGGTAGTGAAGAAGGGATCAAATATATGCGATCGCACCTCTTCTGGAATCCCCAAACCATTATCAGTTATTCTAATTACAATCTGGTTATTAACGGCTTGCGTACTAATCCAGATAGTTAAAGGTATTTTTGGACACCTTTGTGATAAATTCAAATACCTTTGCTGTATAGTTTTAAACTTTTCCTCTAATGCATCAATACTGTTACTTAGAAGATTCATAAACACTTGATTTAATTGCGCTGGATAGCATTCGAGCAAACCTAAATTAGCATATTCTTTCACAATTTGAATAGCTGGGCGTTCATTATTGTTTTTGAGCCGATGCCCTAAGATTAGCAAAGTACTATCCAATCCTTCATGAATGTCTACTGGCTTTAATTCAGCCTCATCTGTACGAGAAAAGTTTCGCAGTGATAGGACAATCTCACAAATCCGCTCTGTGCCTATTTTCATTGAGTCAAGGGTTTTGGGCAAATCTTCGATGAGAAAGTCCAAATCAGTCTTGTCAATTTGCTGTTGGACAGTTGGCAATACTGAGGAGTTTTGGCGGTAAAGTTTCACTACATTTAGTAGCTCTTGAGTATATTCATTTAAATGGATGAGATTACCAAAAATAAAACTCACAGGATTATTGATTTCATGAGCGACTCCAGCAAGTAGTTGTCCTAATCCTGCCATTTTTTCACCCTGAATTAACCGGGTCTGAGTTTGTTTTAATTCTTGCAGAGCTTGAGTAAGTTCTAAAGTTTGACGTTTAGTTTGTTCGAGTAATTCTGCTTGCTGAATTGCAATTCCCAATTGCACCCCTACTTGAGCCAGTAAATTAATTTCTTCCTCTTTCCAATAACGCGGCTGGGAATTTTGATAAGCAACTAATAATCCCCATAATTTTTCACCTTCCCGAATCGGAACAAAGGTTTCGTTACGCGGAAGTTCGTTATCGTCGTCTGTGTCCTCAAAAGTTTCTATTATAATCATTGGTTGAGCTTGTAAAACAGGCTTCCAACCATCTTTAAAAGAATCTGCTACAAATTTACCGCTCCAATCTGAGTTGAAACGGTAGATTGCAACTCGCTCGACTTCGAGCAACTCTCGCACAGCGTGAGTAGTGGTTCTAAAAATAGTTTTAATATCAAGTGACTGGCGGATTTTATCAATGGTTGCAGCCAGCAATTCTTGCCGTTCCATTGCTTTCTCCCGTTCAGTAGCTTCTGCTAACTGGACAACCTGCATTTGAACTTGCTTTAAATAAGAATCTTGTTTTAATGCTACTCCCAATTGCTCGGCTATTTGACTAGCAAATTCAATTTCAGAGGGTTGCCATTGACGGGGAGCGTTGCATTGGTGAATACACAGCAATCCCCAAAGTTCACCTTTTTTCAATAGAGGTGCGATCAGATTTGCCCGCACTTGAAATTTTTCTAAGATTTGAATGTAGCAACCTGGAAAATTTTCTTGATAAATGTCAGCGATCGCATTTACTCGACCTTGTGCATAAAGGTGGGCAAAGTTTTCACCGAAGCAATAATCATAAACTTTTTCTGCTATTACCGAGCTACATTCAGCTACAACATCCTCAGAAATAAACTCTCCTTCCCAATCTTTTTGAGGGTCAAAACGAAAGACTGCAACTCGATCTGCTTGCAGCATTTTCCGTGCCTCGGTGACAGTAGTTTGGAAGATTGTATCTAAATCTAGGGATTCCCGAATTCGACTAATCACGCTAGTTAATGTCTTTTGTTGCTCTGCTTGGTACTGAGCGTATGTGAGCAACTTATGGTGTCGCACTGCCACACCAATTTGTGTGCCGATTTTGCTTAGTGATTCGACTTCATAAGATTGCCACTGTCTGGGTGAAGAATTTTGGTAAGCAGCGATGACTCCCCAAAGTTTGTCTCCTTGGAGAATGGGGGCAGTTGCAAAGGCTTTTGCCTGAAATTGCTCCAATAGGGTTACATGGCAGTTTGTTAATCCGGCTTGGTAAATGTCATTGACTGTAAATGTCTGGTTATTAGCGTAACGTCCGCCTTGCGTCTGTTGTAAATAAGTATCAGCGTAGGCGTAGCCCGTCGTAGACATCGCAGGCTCAATGCCAACTAAAGGAGTCCAGCTTTCCGCAAATGATTCAGCGACGAAATTACCACTCCAATCGGCATTGAAGCTAAAAATGGCAACTCGATCAGCTTGCAGCAGCTGACGTATTTCTTGAGTTGTTGTTTTAAAGATGGTTTCAATATCAAGGGGTGAGCGAATTTCATCGACAATCCGAGCAATTACTTGGTCGCGTTGAGCCGCTTGAGCCAATTCTGCGGCTTGCAATTGGACTTCATGGAGATGTTGTGCTTGTTGAATCGCAACAACAAGATGGTCAGCAATTTGACGAATAAACTCAATTTCCGATTCTTTCCAGTCACGAGCTTCACTGCACTGATGGATGCAAAGCAATCCCCACAGTTCCTTCTGGCGCGATAGAGGGACAACGAGGTTGGCCTGTACCTGAAATTTCCTCAAAAATGCCACATGACAATCACTCAGTCCCGCTTTGTAAATATCTGCTACTGCTTGCACTCTACCTTGTTGATAACTGGAAGCAAATTGTTCTCCAAAGCAGTGGTCATAAACTTTTATTGCCAGTGCTGAGTCCCAGCCAAGTGCAACATCCTCAGAAACAAATTCTCCTTCCCAGTCTTTTTCATGGTCAAACTGGAAGACTGCCACACGATCAGCATTTAGCAACTGACGCACTTGTGTAACGGTAGTTTGAAAAATTGTTTCTAAGTCAAGAGACTCCCGAATTCGGACAATTACACTCGCCAGAGCCTTTTGTTGGTCTAGTTGCTCTTGAAGTTGAGCGCTTGACAAAAGAAGTTGATTTTCCGTGAAATTTGAATTGGGTTCCATTGCTCTGGATTATGTCGTTTAATGATTCCTCATACCAAACTTCATGGAGTCAAAGGGCGTCAAAAATATGACAAACTGCAATACTTTTGCAGTGTTCAACAATTTCCCAGAAGATGGTTATTGTTATAGTTCCCCTTTCTTTATCTATCCTCGTAATGGGTTAAAAAATAATTTAGTCAAAAAATTAAATTACTCAATTCCTTCATCTAAGACGACCATCAGATATCTGCTTCCCCTGCTCAAGAAAGCTCGTTTTGCGATTGATTATTTTTTTATTTGGAAGTCCCTTGAGCGTAGGCGTAACCCGCCGTAGGCATCGTACCAATGCCCACCATAGGATACCAAAAGGGCTGAAGGCGAAAACATGTAAAATAAGTAATTTCTCAAAATTTACCTGACAGATTGCGGTATTTCAGGTTAAATGTTTTAAAGTATGCACTCTGCAAGAGTTGTCGGGTAATATTCGTGACACAACAAGACCAAAAACCCTCTCGTTCTTTCGCTGGAATTGCTGGCATTGTTGCCGCAGCCACATTAATTAGTAAAATCTTCGGTTTAGTGCGGCAGCAAGCGATCGCTGCCGCTTTTGGTGTTGGTGCTGCTGCCACCGCCTATAGTTATGCCTATGTTATCCCTGGCTTTCTATTAATATTACTCGGTGGCGTAAATGGGCCATTACACAGTGCAGTTGTCAGCGTTTTAGCCAAGCGGCGGCGAGAAGAAGCGGCTCCTCTAGTAGAAACAGTGACAACGCTGGTAGCTGGAGTGCTGTTGGTGGTGACAGTTGCTCAAATTTTATTTGCGGATGCGATCGTTGATTTAGTTGGTTATGGTTTGGAGCCGACAACCAGAGCGATCGCAATTCAACAACTCCGCATTATGGCACCAATGGCTTTATTTTCAGGATTGATTGGCATTGGTTTCGGTACTCTCAATGCAGCCAATCAATATTGGTTACTCTCCATTAGTCCACTGTTATCTAGCATTACCGTTATTATCGGCATTGGTTTCATGACCATGCAAGTGGGCAAGGACATTATCAAGCCAGAATACGCTTTAATCGGTGGTATGGTATTAGCCTGGGGAACCTTAGCAGGGGCAATTCTCCAATGGGTAGTGCAGCTAATTGTTCAGTGGCGGTTAGGATTAGGTACGTTACGGCTGCGGTTTGATTTTAAATCCCCAGGTGTTCAAGAAGTGATTAGAATCATGACTCCGGCAACAATTTCTTCCGGGATGATGCCAATCAACTTTGCTACTGTACTTTACTTCGCCAGTCCCATCCCCGGTGCTGCTGCTGGTTTTAACTATGCCAATTTGCTAGTACAAACTCCCTTAGGGATTATTTCTAATATCATTTTGCTGCCTCTGTTACCAATATTTGCCAAACTTGCCGAACCAGAAAATTGGGATGATCTCAAATTACGGATTCGTCAGGGACTCTTACTTAGTGCTGTCACTATGCTACCTCTAGGAGCCTTGATGGTAGTATTATCTGTACCCATTGTTCAGGTAGTGTATGAACGGGGTGCTTTCAAGTCAGATGCTACACAGCTAGTTTCCGAGTTGCTAATTGTTTACGGCATTGGGATGTTTGCTTATTTGGGGCGTGATGTCTTAGTGCGCGTATTTTATGCCTTGGGTGATGGGCAGACACCTTTTCGCATCAGTACTTTTAACATCTTTCTCAATGCTGCGCTCGATTGGATTTTAGTTGGGCCTTTTGGTGCTCCCGGTTTAGTGTTAGCAACAGTAGGTGTAAATTGCAGTTCCTTGTTGATGCTGTTATGGTTGCTCGATCGCAAACTCAATGGTTTACCTTGGCGTGAGTGGAGTTTGCCGATTTTGGGTTTGACTGCGGGTAGCTTGGTAGCTGGGGTAGCAAGCTATGGGACATTGGTTGCTTCTCAACAATTGCTAGGTAAAACAGGTTTACTGATTCTGGTGTTGCAATTGTGTATATCAGGCTTCGTGGGGATTGCAGTGTTTGCTGCGATCGCTTTATCAATGAAAATACCAGAGGTGAATACTTTTATATCTCGTCTACGTCAGCGCTTTTTGAAAAAATAACTGTTATCAGAAGAAACTTTTGCTGTTAGTTAACGTCACTTGAGTAACCAGTCTCTGAGTTATTTCCTAAGGGCATCTAAAAGTCAGACAACTGACATCTTGCACCATTATCAATAAACTTAGGGTAGGCACTGCTAGTCCCTAATCTCCAAATCGCCAGCCCCAAGTCCCCAGAGTCCTCTCAAAAGGGACGAGATTTGGGTAATATAAAGTAGCTATCTTTTCTGCATGGCAGATCCTGAAAGAAAAGCTTTCTTTGTCTTACCCCTTGGAGATATTTCTATGCTGACTTTAAAAATCGCTGTTTATATTGTTGTTGCCTTCTTCGTCGCTATCTTCGTCTTCGGATTTTTGTCAAACGATCCAGCTCGTAACCCCGGCCGTCGGGACTTAGAGTAAAAGGGCAATAAATCATCCGCGACTTTAGAAGGCGGAAGATACTAAACGCCACGGAAACTTACTAAACTTTCGCCTAGTAAGTTTCCTCCTTAAAGTGGCTTGCTACCGATAGCAGAAGGCGACAGTCGGAAGGCAAAATGTATATTTAATCCTTCTGTCCGTCATTTGGCTGTTTGTTAGCCCGATTATGCTCAAATATGCTTCATCCAGTTCTGCCGCCTGATCCGCCTTTTATTCTCGAATCTTTACAAGCTGTAAATCCCGCCTCATCTGCTAGTCATACAAACTTTCTTTCAGGTGTAGATACTGGAATACACGAAAAGATAGACAAATCCAAGCAGCCCAAGGATTTGGCACAGTTGGCAATTGCGGGTGAAACCAAGAGTGATCCGCCATTGCCAACTCCGATCAACTCAACTCAGGATGCCTTGGTAGTTGCCGAAACTGCCTCTGTACCCCATTCACCAAAAACCTTACCACCAGAATCGCCCATCAACAGTTCTGGAACTGCTGCACTTTTGGGGCGATCGCTAATCGGTGGTTATCCCATGCAGGAGGTTAAAACCTCTAATTATCGAGATAAAGAAGACACAAAAACAAGTACGAGTGTCGGTGTTCAGCGCTCGGAACTTCTGCTAAGAGGGGCGTTACGCAAGCAGGAGACGCAAAGAGAAGCCACTACGTTGCCAAAGAAAGTTGGAGCGGAGGCTTCCTTTATAAACTTAAAAGGTGAACCTTCTCAAAAACTTGGTGAGCGATATCTAACGACAAGCCGCTTTGCGTCTACGCCAACTCTCAACTTTAATAGAGAAAAACAAACCTTTTTGGATGGTAGCTTTAGCTATAGAGTTTCCCAAAATTCCCAACTTGTCCAGTCTTTGCGTCCTCTTCAAACTGTCCCAAGTGCTACAAACAGCAACAAAGTAGAATCTAAAGCGGGAATTTTAGCACAGAAGTTAACCCAGCAAAGTGATAGTACTGCACCACAGTCTTCAGGAAGAGACAATATCTCTGAATCTGCTGCTGATCTTGCACCGAGTTCTCAATCAGTACAAAATTTTATAAAATTCACGTCTCGTAACCCGACAAATCAACTCTCAAAGCCCATCACTGTAGGATTCAAGTCCCAAGTCCAACAACAAGCTCAAGTAGCAACGCCTACACCAGATGGCAATACGATTAATCAGCTACAAAGTCAACCATCTAGTACAACTGCGCCAGCTACCACCCCGCCAGCTACCACCCCGCCAGCCAAACCGAGAATTGTAGAAGTCACTTCAGATCGGCAAGAGTATGACGAGCAACGGCGAATTATTACAGCTGTTGGTAATGTACTTGTGCGATTTGATGGGGCGGTGGTGGATGCCGATCGCCTGCAAGTCAATTTAGACAACTTGATTGCTGCCGGGGAAGGCAACGTAACTTTAACACGGGGCGATCAGGTACTGCGTGGGCAGCGCTTTACTTATAACTTTGTTCAAGATAGTGGAGAACTGCTAAATGGTAGAGGAGAAATTTATGTACCCTCAGCACAAACAGATTTTGCTTTTTCATCCACGGGTATAACTGCTGGTGGAGTTCCAAAACGTCCGCCGAGCGATCGCATTAGAGCCAATCAGCCCGTTTCCGGTGTAAGCAGCCCTGGAGGAATTGATGTGACAATTGGTGGTCGGGCAGATGCTAGCAACATCCCGCCCCCGAAAACAGGGGGTGTAGTCAATCGGCTCAGGTTTGAAGCTGAACACATTGACTTTTATCCGCAAGGCTGGCAAGCAAGGGATGTCCGCATCACCAACGATCCTTTTTCGCCCCCTGAATTACAATTACGCGCAAATACAGTAACTCTGACGCGAGAATCACCCTTGGTAGACCGCATCAGAACACAGAATCAGCGTTTGGTATTTGATCAAGGCATCTCCTTACCAATTCCGGTGAATGAGCGGACTATTGACCGCCGGGAGCGGGATGTTACACCTGCAATAGTTTCCCCTGGTTATGATGGAGAAGATCGGGGTGGTTTATATATTGAGCGTGGCTTTCCAGTGATCGATACAGAGAAGACACGCTGGACGATTACGCCCCAGTTGTTAATACAGAGAGCTGTGCAAGAAGGCACGGGTGATTTAGGCGCACTGCTTGCTGTTAAGACAAAGATAAATTCTGTTTTGAGTCCACGAGCAGTCATTGACGGGACTGGGGAATTAACTAGTTTTGACTTGAACAAGCTAGAAGATAATTTGCGGGCGAGGTTAGGATTGCGCCAGACATTAGGGACTTCCCTTCCCCATCTTTTGAATCTGGAGTATAGCTACCGCGATCGCTTTTACAATGGTACCCTCGGCTTTCAAACCGTCCAGAGTAGTCTTGGTGGTATTATTCTCTCTCCTGTGATTCCTTTGGGCAAAAGTGGCATCAACCTCACCTATCAGGGAAGCGCTCGATATATCAATGCCAACACCGATCGCCAAGACTTACTAGAACCAGTGCGGGAAAATGATCGCATCTCACTAGGTCGTTTCCAAGCCAGCGCTTCCCTGAGTACTGGGGTGTTGCTGTGGCAGGGAAAACCATTACCACCTACTGCCACTGGGGGATTACGATACACGGCTAACCCTGTAGTTCCTTACTTGCGAGCGATCGCTGGACTTACAGGCACTAGCAGTTATTACACCAATGGTGATAACCAAAGTACCCTAACTGGTACAATTGGTTTAGTAGGGCAAATTGGTCATTTTTCTCGACCTTTTTTAGACTACACAGCCTTTAATATTACTTATTCTCAAGGCTTAAACAACGGATTATCACCCTTTTTGTTTGATCGCTCCGTTGATAACCAAGTGTTGAGCGCTGGGATATCACAGCAAATTTACGGCCCTTTTCGCTTAGGCTTTCAAACATCTGTTAACTTGGATACTGGTAAAGAAACCAGCACTGACTATATTGTGGAATATAGCCGTCGCACCTATGGCATCACCTTGCGTTACAATCCGGTGTTGGAGTTAGGCGGTATCAGCATCCGAATTAGTGATTTTAACTGGGGTGGCGGCACTGATCCATTTTCTGAAGTTAAACCAGTGGTAGGCGGCGTGCAACAGGATTATTAGTCAAATAGTTAGCAGTTTCCCTACTGGACACTTGATTCTTTAAGGTTTTCTATCTTTTGCCCAGTCTAAGGATTTGGCACGACTCGACAGCTTATCGCACAATGGTTGATGCCGCACCAGGTATTCTCAGCTTGGCATAGTCGCCGCTTAGTTGAATACGTGATGGTGGTTGGTGTAGAGTTGCACAACATCTTTGCACTGCGGCTTGGTACTCTCGCCATTGCTTACGGATTGCAATACTTGCAGCATCGTTACCTAAATCTGAAAATCTTAGCCCCGCTCGAATTAGCCAAGTTTCCACATCAGTTGTTTCACCCAGCATTTCTGGTATGGCATTAATTTTTTCCATGAGTAATATCTTTTACACGTATTTTAAATTAGTAATTTTACTTTAAGAAAAACTATTGATAATAGCCAATATAATTATTTATCAAAATCATCAATAAAAATGATTAAAAAAAGAGAACGAATTACTATTACGGCTCTCATTTGGATGCATACACGTAGGGGCACAGCATTGCTGTACCCCTACGAATTATCTGTATTTTATGCAATTGAGAACCGCTATATTACGGCTGACAAATATCATTGCTTTAGGTTGTGAATAAGCTATTTTCTAGCTTGGAATCACTAGAAGCGATAGCCTAATCCGGCTTGGAAGCTGACAGCATCGGCATCACTATTTCTGTAGGCATCAATGCCCCATTTAGTATCGCCATAAGCAATGACGTTGTTCCTAACTTCTGATTCAATACCAAGGGTAAGTACAGGTGCATTCTGATTGCCCAATGGGGTTCTTTGACCTTCATCAGTTACAAAAGAATAACCACCACCGAAGTAAAGGTTAGTGTTTTTGGCGATAGGCGCATCGTAAGTCACTATGGGCATAATTGCGGCAGCATCCCCACCATACAGCACAGAACCCCGCACTGAAACAGGCGCATTGGGAACGGCGTAACGTCCTTGAATATTACCACCAATTTGTGATTCATCATTTCCTTGTCCGCCACTGGTTGCACCAACCGCAACACCAGCACCGATGTAATTGCCGTTTGTGCCAGCTGTTTGAGCAGAAGCAATTCCCGCCGAGAGGACAATGGAAGCAACAGCAACGAAAGAGGCGGCTAATTTTGTAAGTTTCATAGAATTCTTCTCACTAGAGTTAGGTAAAATCAATATTCTCTAGTACTAGAATCTCTTTTTTTACAAAATGTAACCTCGCACATCTGGTTCACCCAAGTGGTTGAATTCTTTCTCACCCACTTGGGTGTGACAAGTGAATTTAAAAAAGGAACAGGTTAATTGTTACAGGAAATAGTTACTATTCCCGATCCCCTATTTCTCAATTGGAACTAATGCTTAAGTCTTTGCCAATTCGGTTTTTGATTACTCGCGCAGGTATGCCTACAGCAACGGAGAAAGGAGGAATATCTCTATTGACAACTGCTCCCGCGCCAATAACACTGCCTTTACCGATGGTAACTCCATCTAATACTGTTACTCCATGCCCTAACCAACAGTCATCCTCAATTACAATTCCCTTGCGAGTAACACCTTGGTATTTAATCGGCTCCATCAGATCGGCAAAATTATGATTATTAGCATATATCCCTGAGTGGGCAGCTATTAAGCAGTGTTTACCAATTTTGATATCTCCTGGCCCCTCAATACACACGTTGGGAGCAATGAATGTGTCTTCATCAATATGTATACACGTATTTTCTAAACACCCTATATCAACGTTACGCTCAATAGCGACTCTATTTGCTAGATGAATTCTATTATTTTTATGTCCTCTAGCATCCATCCTTACACCTTTGAAAATATATACTCCACTGCCTATCTCAATACAGCAAGTACCGTTAAATTCAACACCATTTTGAATATAAACTGGGCTGCCTATATGGGCAAAAATACTCCGATATCCAAAATTACGCAACTTTGGCCCCAAAATAAGTGTAGGGATATCCCCTAACACAGTAGTTACTAAAAGTTCTTGCACGCGCTGCAATTTGGAAAAATATTGCTCATTATGCATGGCTACATATCTCTTCAGTTAATTGTTGTTGACAAGATTGATTTGTTGCGTCTGTAGCCTAATCTTCTGCCAATACCAAAAAGCTGTGTACTTATTAATACATGATTTTCATTGGCAGTATTACCAAAATTTACCCATGTTTTTAGATGGTTTTCCTAATGTTGAAAAACCGGAGCCTGGTTTTGACTATGTGAGCAATTCTTTAACTTAGGTGGGAGAGAATTACTCAATTAATAAGCTGTTCGACATTTAAATTGCATAAGTTGGACTGGTAATATGTCCACTTCACACGAATTATATTTAATTCAATTATGCAAATTAGATGTTTTTTAGCTTATGCACAATTGCCTTGGATTGTTAGAAGCTTTTGTACCAATCACAGTACGTAAAAATTTTGCTTCTTTTTCACCAAATCAATTAACAAAACAATCTCAGTGCATTACAGAGTCAAACCCCAGACAATTAAATTGTCTGATGGGAAAATTTGTTGGTTTAGATAGGCTACTGTTTCAGTTATTTGGCATTGCAAAGCTTGTTACGCAAATAGGGATAAAGTTGTTTACCTTGAGGCTACTTTTTCTCAAGCGGTTTTAGTCTTTTGAAACAACTCAGTTCCACAAGCTAATATTGCAACAAAAAATACATTTAACTAGACTATATTCAAAAATTAGATAAATTTTTTGCCTAGCATGACAATGTAATTATTGTTGGATTTTTATGGGTATTTTTGCCCAGCTAAAATCCAACTAGGGTGGATTATCTCCCACATCAGCCATCACATTGAAGTTAACCATCGGTGCAAACAAGTAAGCGCTTCCCCGACTGCTATGACGGCTTTCTTGCAACGAATTTCTAGAGTATGCTGCTCCAATCATGTTGCACACAGATGATTTACAGACTAACCAATTTATGTTTTTAATAACAATTGTTTTTAACGATAACACATTTTATTTTTAGTGGAACACTCTTATGAAATAATTTAATTTTCAGGTTGCTTGTTAATTGTAATGGCGAGATTAGTTAATTTTTTTACTAAAGCAATGCCTACGACGGGCAAAGCCTACGCTACTCTGAAATAATTTTATACACATAGAGAAAAATTGTTGAAATCGGTAACTTTAAAAATTTTCTAAGCGATTCATTACCATTTATGTCTATATTTTTACTATTGCTTGTCCAAATAATTTTATATTTTTGTGTTAACTCGGAATGATATCTACTATACTGATGACACCCTCTTGGTTAAAAAGCTAAAAATTTTCCTCTTCCTTATTGCTTGTATCTAAAAATTTGTAAATCACCCATTCGGGTGAGCCAAGCGGGTGATGCGTGCTTGGCACTATTTATTATAAATTTTATTGAAAGAAAGCTAAAACGTAGCTTAGTTTCTAGGAGAAGTCCAGAAAAAACATCAAATGCCCAGATTGAGGTATCGGTTTTAACTCACACACTTGGTTCAAATTATGGCTTTAATTAAAGAAATTGCCCAAGAAGCTCTAACTATCGGCTATCTGAGTGTTGTAGCCGAAGATCAACTGCGATCGCAACTTCAAAGTAATTATGACTCAGAAGACCTAGATGCCTGGATCATTTTACAGCGAGCTATTGCGGCGGGTGATGTTAAACAAGAGTCGCGCCGAAAAAAAGCTTCTCTCTCTCCTAAAGCCAAGGACGCTTCATCTAGTATTAAACTTGCTTATCAAATGGCAGCCGAGATTGCTTATGCAGCAGCTGTAGCTTTGTCAATGACAAAAAGTACCAAAGATCAGCCTTCACTAGGCGCATAAAATAACACGCTACTAGGTTATTTATCTGATTTAGTATTAAAATTTTATACCAAGTAGTTAGCGCTCCTTTTCCTAGTTAACTGCTTGGTATTATTTTTACACGATTTAATTTTAAACGATGTCTACGATGGGCTATTGAGCGTCACATCACCTTAAACTAAGGTTAACCAAATAATAGAGTAAGTCTTTCCTCTCACAGTGCCTCTTGGTTAAGGCAGTTTTATTAAAAAATAATTAAAATTTTAATTCCTTGACTCAGCTATGAGGAACTTTCACCCTCAGCCAAGACCTTAGATTGATCCCCAAAATCAATTCTAAAAGAAATATAAATTATTTATTAAAAACTAAATTTTTTTCAGTGATACATGGCACTAAGTGATTAAATTTTAATATACCAAGTACATGGCTGAGGGTAAGGCATAGAATTAGAAACACCTTGGTGTAAACTTTAGCAACGAGGTTAAAAAAAATTCTCAATGCTTAACAAAGTCATGGCTTTTTCACAAACTACTGTATAAAGAATTGGCAACATTGGTAAAGAGAGTAAACAATAACCATAGCTAAACTTGGAGTTTTGCCAACCTATGCAGCCAATTCGCACATTTAACGTATCCCCTTCACTACCGCCACGACTCGAACCACTACGGCGGCTAGCATATAACTTGCAGTGGGATTGGAACGTTGACACTAAAGATTTATTCCGTCGCTTAGACTCTGACCTGTGGGAGTCTAGCCATCATAACCCGGTGTTAATGTTAGGTACTATCTCTCAATCACGGCTTCTGGAAGTTGTCGAAGATGAAGGCTTCCTAGCGCAAATGGATCGAGCTGACCGTCAGTTAGACGATTATTTGCAAGAGCGCACCTGGTATCAGAAACAACGGGAGGATAAACCAAAAGAATGCTACGCCTATTTTTCGGCGGAATTTGGACTTGTAGATTGTTTACCCGTCTATTCTGGGGGCTTGGGCGTTCTGGCAGGGGATCACCTCAAATCTGCCAGTGACTTAGGGCTACCGCTTGTAGGCGTAGGTTTACTGTATCAGCAAGGCTACTTTGCCCAGTATCTCAATGCCGATGGCTGGCAGCAAGAACGCTACCTGATGAACGATTTCTACAATATGCCCTTGCATCTAGAGCGCAATCCTGATGGTTCAGAATTGCGAATTGCGGTAGATTATCCAGGACGCAAGGTGTATGCCAGAGTTTGGCGCGTACAGATAGGAACGGTGCCCCTCTATTTGATGGACACCAACATTGAACCCAACAATGTTTACGACGGCGACATCACAGATCAACTGTACGGTGGCGACATCGATATGCGTATCCACCAGGAAATCATGCTGGGGATCGGTGGTGTGCAAATGCTCAAAGCTTTGGGTTTGAAAGTCACAGCCTACCACATGAATGAAGGCCACGCCGCCTTCTCTGCCCTAGAACGCATCCGCTTGCTGATTCAGGAAGAAGGACTGAATTATCCCCAAGCTAAACAGGTGGTGGCTTCCAGTAATATCTTTACTACCCACACGCCAGTACCGGCAGGGATTGACTTGTTCGCTCCTGACAAAATGCTCCATTACTTGGGATACTATGCAGAGATATTTGGGTTGCCTAAAGAGCAATTTTTAGGACTAGGGCGTGAGAATACAGGCGATTTATCTGGGCCTTTCAGTATGGCGGTGCTGGCGCTGAAGATGGCAACATTTTCTAACGGTGTCGCCCAACTGCATGGTGTGGTGTCGCGGCAAATGTTCCAGGGCTTGTGGCAGAATGTGCCAGTAGAAGAAGTGCCGATCGCAGCAATTACTAATGGTGTCCATGCTCGGAGTTGTGTTGCGAAATCTACTCAAGAATTGTACGATCGCTACCTGGGGCCAAACTGGTCATCAGCACCACCAGATAGCCCATTGTGGGATCGGATGGATGCCATACCCGATGAAGAATTGTGGCGCAATCACGAACGCTGCCGTTTAGATATGATTTTGTATGTGCGGGAGCATTTAGTCAAGCATTTAACCGATCGCGGTGCTTCCGCTTCCGAAATTTCCCAGGCACAAGAAGTTTTAGATCCTTACGCTTTCACCATCGGCTTTGCGCGCCGCTTTGCCACCTACAAACGCGCTACCCTCTGGATGCGTGATTTGGATCGGATTAAGCGGCTTTTACTAGCTAACAAAGACCGGAAAGTGCAATTTGTGATTGCTGGTAAGGCACATCCGAAGGATATTCCAGGTAAAGAACTTATCCGTGAGATCAATCACTTTATCCGCGAACAACATTTAGAAAAACAGGTAGTGTTTGTTCCCAATTACGACATTCACATCTCCCGGTTGATGGTTGCGGGTTGCGATATCTGGTTAAACACACCGCGTCGTCCCCGGGAAGCCTCTGGTACAAGTGGCATGAAAGCAGCAATGAATGGCTTGCCGAATTTAAGTGTACTAGATGGCTGGTGGGATGAAGCTGATTACGTCCGCACAGGTTGGGCAATTGGACATGGAGAGAATTACGACGATCCTAACTACCAAGATGAAGTAGAAGCAAATGCTCTCTACGAATTGTTAGAGAAGGAAGTTGTACCGCTATTTTATGAGCACCGGGATAGTGATGGCTTACCCCGTCCGTGGGTTGCCAAAATGAAGGATGCAATTCGGTTGAATTGTCCCTTCTTTAATACAGCGCGGATGGTAGGAGAATATGCACAAAGGGCTTATTTCCCGGCTAGCGATCGCTATCATACCCTGACTGTTGATAACTATGCCCCAGCTAAAGAACTAGCTGCTTGGAAAGAAAAATTGGGCGAACACTGGTTTAACATCAGAATCAAAGATGTTGACGTATCGGCAGCTTCAGATATTGAGGTTAACCAAACCGTTGCTGTTAAAGCCAAGGTTGACTTAGCAACTTTGACGAATGATGATGTGCAGGTGGAGTTATATCAAGGTGCGATCGATGCCAATGGTGATATTGTCAACGCTGTCCCAGTGGTGATGGATTACCAAGGTGAAGATGCACAGCAATTGAGTATTTACACGGGTAATATCACTTATACTGTTTCTGGTTTGCAAGGCTTGTCTTTGCGTGTATTGCCGAAGAATCAATACTTAGCTAATCCTTATGAACCAAGGTTGATTGCTTGGGCAGAATAAGAGTACTGAGTTATTGTTGAATACTCAATATTAGGCGTTGCTGATTTAAGTTTAGCAACGCCTTTTATATCAAACATTTTCAGGTAGATAATTAATATCTAGTAGCTGTTCTAAGGTGTAAATACAAGATTGGGGTAAGTTATCTAGTTTTCCTTCAGTTTTATCAATTACATATCCTAATGCATCATAATAAATTGATGCTAACTCTATTTCTAAAAATTGATATAAATTCGTTGTCAAATTACGTTTTAATTGGTTCCTAAAATTCCTAATTTCTGCTTTCCAATGTCCAGATTTATATTGAAACTCTTCTGTCCAGAATTGCAGCAATAAAAGATGTCTAAGAATTTGTTCTAATAAACTGACCTTGGCTTTGTCTCTACGACCCAAATTGTCTAGCTCCTCAATTAAGTTTTCTAAATCTAATTCTTCTAAATGGTTAGCTTTTAATAGTTTGATTGTTTGCTCTAACCAAAGATGATCATCAATTTCATAAAGCTCTTTTAAACTCAAGTTAGAACTAACTCCTTGCATAAAATCTCTTTGAGTTAAATCTTACGAGATTACAATTTTAGGGTAACATTCTTTGAGGGATGACAATGTAGCCTGTGGTGCGATCGCCAAGTACTAAATTACGTTGTTCTCCCCAATACCACCAGTATGCAGCAACGTAAGCGCAAATTAGGCTATCTAGTTTATCTTCGGTTGCTTTGAGAGCTGCGCCTGTGGTGGGGATTTCAAGGAGTAAGGAACCGCAGAGGCGCAGAGGAGGACAGAAAGAGGGGAGGATATTGAGAAGATAATTTTGGAGTTTGATTAGTTCTAAGCGGCGCTCAGTGAGTCGTCCTTTTTTGTATTTGAGGATGCGTTCTAAGTTGAATAGGTTAACGATTGCTGGGTGGGGAAAGACTTCTATTTGATATCTGCTGAGTTTTTGCGGTTCAATGGTGGGTGCATGTGCAAAACCGCGTGATTCTAATTCTAAGCCAAAGTTGATGGTGCGTTCTGCGAAGGGTAGGTTTTGATTAGCTGGGTAGCATCCTGCATGATATTTACCGAAGTATTTGTGGCTGAGTTTGTCGGCGAGGCGGCTCCCAGTGGCGTTGGGTATGAGGGTAGGTGCATCTACGGCGATGATGGCTGGTTCGTCTGATTGTACGCTTTGATCAATCCAGGTGAGGATGTCTGCAATGGCTTCTTTGCGATTTAGATCAAGTAGTTGCAGTTGTCCATCTATCCATTCTAAACAGCATAGTCCACTTGGTTGAGATTTCCAGCCTAAATCAATGCCAATAAATTTCATTGTCATAACACGAATTTGCGATTATTTTCGCATTTTGCGGCAACGATTCATCTAAATTTACTTGCTAAAAATTGTGATAAATAATCTTATAATCTTAAATAGCTTGTCTTAATTTATTTTATCTGGCAATAAATTAATCAAGATTATTCCAATGAAAGTTTTATTTTTACATCCCAATTTTCCCTCGCAATTTCGTAATCTAGCGACAGTTTTAGGTAAAGATCCTAATTGTCAAGTCGTCTTTGGGACAAATCGTCGTGAAGGCGAAATACCTGGCGTTTTTAAAGCTATTTACACTCCTTCTCGTGAAGCTGCTCCCCAAACCCACCATTACGTTCGCAACCTGGAAAATGCTGTTCTCACCGCCCAGGCTGTCTATCGCGTGACAGAAAAATTAAAAGCTGAGGGTTTCGTTCCAGATATAGTTTATGGACATTCTGGTTGGGGCCCAACTTTATTTATGAAAGATATTTTCCCCAAAGCAGAATTATTATGTTATTTCGAGTGGTTTTATCATGCTCACGGTTCCGATGCAGATTTTGATCCTAATGAACCATTGAATGCTGATGATGAATGCCGTATTCGCGTCAAAAATGCGCCGATTTTGACTGATTTATATAGCTGCGATCGCGGACTTTCTCCAACGAATTGGCAGCGTCAGCAATTTCCCAAAGAATATCATAGCAAAATCACTGTAATTCATGATGGTGTTGATACCAAATATTTTGTCCCAAAACCAGGCGCAAAGTTAGTTTTACCAAGAATAAATCTCGACCTTTCCCATGTGGAAGAGTTGGTAACTTATGTGGGACGGGGGATGGAACCTTATAGAGGTTTTCCGCAGTTTATGGAAACGGTGGCGCTAATTCAGCAGCGACGACCTAAGTGCCATGTAGTAGTTGTGGGAGAAGATCGGGTTGCCTATGGTAAAAATCTTCCTGATGGGCAGACTTATAAACAATTAATGCTAGAAAAATTATCTTTGGATTTATCGAGGCTGCACTTTACAGATAGGCTTCCTTACAATGAGTATCTTCAGGTTTTGCAAGCTTCTTCAGCTCATGTTTATTTAACTCGTCCTTTTGTTTTATCTTGGTCAATGTTAGAAGTCATGGCAGCAGGATGTTTACTAATAGCCTCTAAGACTCCGCCAGTATTGGAAGTCGTACAGGATGGGGTAAATGGGCTGCTGGTAGACTTCTTTTCTCCCCAGAATATTGCTAATCGGGTTGAAGAGGCGCTGAATCATCCTCAGGAAATGCAAGCAATTCGTGCGAATGCACGAGAGACTATTTTGAAGCGTTATGATTTGGCAAAACTATTACCACAGCATTTGCAATGGATGTTTGCTGGCAAAAATTCTAATAGTTTGAAGAAGCGTCCAACTTCTAAAGGATTTGGCAGAAATTAGATAATATTCGTTATCAGCCATTAACCTCTTGTATAAATATTTTTGCTTCAAGCAAAGGTGCCAATAAAAGCTGAAAAGAACGACTTTTGTAATAAATATATTAATTATTAGTTATTGGTCAATAACTAATGACGAATGACAAATGACAGAGAGCAATATTTAAAATGCGAATTATTTTTACCATTGCCCATTATTTCAAACCTAGCAATGAGGGTCGTCATGCTTCTCAACGCAAAGACCCGCAACCACGCTTACAGGCGTTAACTAATAGCCTTACTGCCTTACACCAATTATTTGGTAAATCTCAAAGTATCATCAATATTGCTCAACGAATGGCTTTCCCTGCTAACCAGCCGCAATCTCACGAATTAGATATTGTTATTTGTACAACAAAAGATAATCATCTTCTGAATCAGCTTCCCCTACCATCCCATTTATATAGGCATCATTCTAGCAATGCAGAACCTCTACTTTTAGGATTTGAGTGCCAAGCTATTCTGCAAAGTTGTCTCGGTCAGTATGATTACTACTGCTTCCTGGAAGATGACCTAATTATCTATGATCCTTGGTTTTTTATAAAATTAAACTGGTTTACCCAACAAGCAGGTGATTTAAATTTGCTCCAGCCAAATCGTTATGAAGTTTCCCCTTACGGTTTGGTTCACAAAGCTTACATTGATGGGGATTTAGCTTTGCGAGTAACTGCTCCCTTTCAAAATGTGCAGGAGCAACAGGAACTCAAAGGTACAATTATGAATGCACCAATTACCTTTTGTCGTGCCCTCAATCCCCATGCAGGCTGCTATTTTTTGAATGCAAATCAGATGACTTATTGGGCTAATCAAGCTTATTTTATCGACCGAGATATTAGCTTTGTTGGCCCTCTAGAAAGTGCTGCCACCTTGGGAATTATGAAGACATTTCGGATTTACAAAACCTCACCGGAGCAAGCAAGTTTTTTGGAGATTCAGCACTTTGGAACAGGGTTTTTGGGGCTAATTGGAGGACAGGTGGGTTTAGCAGAAAGGTAAATAGAATTTAAGAGTTTGGTTTTTGTGAAAAAAATTAACCGAGATTTTACATAACCCATCAATATTACTAAGTAACCATACAATGAATGCGGTTTCTTGAGAGCGATGTCTACGACGGGCTATGTCTATAAAACTGTCAACTTAAGACTACTCTACCGCCCCACGCATTGCTGTATATGCTAGCAGGGTAAGCGCATCTAATTTTGTAGCTCTTGATACAGATAAAAAGCTTAAAACTGTACCTGAATATCAATTTTTCATTCAAAATAGGACGAATTGTCGTAAATGATTGAAAAAACATGGGTCAAATAGCTTTTTATGTTTTTTTAACCACATAAATACGAAAATGTCAATCCCACCCCTTGGCTCAGTGTAGTAATTTTGAACTTATTTATGCTTTGGCTAAACCCCAAAACCACCGTGTCAATAGGGTTTGAGATGCGCTTACCCTGTATATGCTAGTGGGGTTTTAATATTCATATCTCCTACTAAAGGTACATACTTTTTTAGAGACTGTAGTGTATAAATAAAACCGTGTTTAAACTCATAATTCACTTTCAGTATTCACTTATACTATCGATAGAAAATTTATGGTAAAAATTAGATTAACTTTTTAAACGATTTATTGTAATATAAATTAAATAAAGTTTACTAATATTTATGGAAGTTTGTAACGCCCAAAAGTTAATTTGCCAAGCAGAGTATGCAAAAACATTGCGTCCCCTACTTCCGGCAAAAGTATTTCTTCCCGATCCAAGTAAATTACTGATTATATTAATTAATTGGGCAATTTTGATTCTAGGCTGGGCGATCGCATCTTATCTAGATCGTTGGAATTTATATCTTTTATGGCTTTATTTGCCTTTAGCTATAGTGATGGGCAATAGTGTTATCGTCTTGCTATTTAGTTCCCATGAACTAATGCACGGTAGCGTAATTAGAAACTCCCCTATACTACTCAGAATTATTAGCTTGCTAGGGCTAGCGATGTTATGGATGCCACCCACATTGTGGAAAGCAGTACATAATCGAGAACATCATAATAAAACTAATTCTTTAGCAGATCCTGATCGCAATTACTTATACAAGCAGCCGAAAACTTGGGGTAAATGGATTCAAAATGTATGCGTACCTTCTGCTGAGGTTAATCCCATCAGTTTAACAGTGGGAATGGCAACCGCATGGGGAACACATAATCTTCGGAATTTAGCTTCTGTGCTATTCTTTAATCGTGAATCTGTGAGTTTTGTTCCTGCTGCCTTTACAGTCAAAACTAAAGAGCGTTGGTTAATCGCAGGTGAACTTTTTGTAATTTTCATGATTCATTTGAGTATTTTAGTATATTTAAAATTTAATATCCTAAAAATCGTGTTGAGTTACTTTCTGCCTATTGGGATTGGTTACGCTGGAGTAATGTTTTACATCTATACAAATCACATGCTTTGTCAGATGACAAGTGTCAACGATCCACTCATTAATAGTATTTCCTTGCGTGTTCCTCAACTATTTGACAAATTGCATTTAAATTTTTCTTATCATACAGAACATCATATTTTTCCAGGAATAAACTCTGACTATTATCCTCTAGTGCAAGAATTATTAAAGATCCATTATCCTGAACGTTTAAATTTATTAAATGTCAAAGATGCTTGGCAGTTGCTTATGCAAACGCCAAGGCATTACAAAAATGAAGATACCTTTACCGATTGGTCGGGAGAAAAGTCTGTTCCTTGCGCTATAATCGATAATTACAAAATTATGTAAATTGATGTTTGCTATCATCTTGGAAGCACTGCTCACCAAGAGATTGTACAAAGATAAGTTTAACTTTTACCGTTGTTTTAGCAACTGTAAAAGTCAACTCCAATATTTCAACGGCGAATTGCGCTGGAAAATGTCAAAATTAAATGAGTTTTGCGTAGGCAAAAAGCAATTTGTCGCGAGACATCGCCATTTTACAAGCGCGGATTTGAGATAACTAAGTTGAAATTTATGGGCAAACAACGTGTTCTTTCTGGAGTTCAACCAACCGGCAATTACCATCTAGGTAACTATTTGGGAGCCATTCGCAACTGGGTAGAAGGTCAGAGCGAATACGAAAATTACCTGTTTGTGGCTGATTTACATGCGATTACAGTGCCACACGACCCAAAACAGTTGGCAGCTGATACCTACACCCTTGCTGCTCTCTATCTAGCTTGTGGTCTTGATTTAAATCACTCTACCATTTTTGTACAATCCCACGTTTCGGCCCACAGTGAACTCACCTGGTTGCTCAACTGCATTACACCTCTAAACTGGCTGCAAGATATGATCCAGTTTAAGGAAAAGGCTGTTAAACAAGGAGAAAATGTGAGTGCAGGTTTATTGGATTATCCTGTGCTGATGGCAGCTGATATTTTGCTTTACCAAGCTGATAAAGTGCCAGTGGGTGAAGACCAAAAGCAACATTTGGAATTGACACGGGATATTGCAGCTCGGTTAAATCACCAATTCGGTAAACCAGATCAGGCAGTTCTAAAGTTACCAGACCCTTTGATTCGTAAGGAAGGGGCAAGGGTGATGAGTTTGGCGGACGGTACACGCAAAATGTCCAAATCTGATCCTTCTGAGTTAAGCCGAATCAGTTTGCTAGATTCACCAGAACAGATTCAATACAAGATTAAGCGTTGCAAAACCGATCCGATTCGTGGGCTGACCTTTGATGATCCAGCGCGTCCAGAGTGTAATAATTTGTTAACGCTGTATACATTGCTTTCTGGTAAAACGAAGGAAGATGTAGCTGTTGAATGTCAGGATATGGGTTGGGGGCAATTTAAGCCATTGTTGACGGACACGATAATTGAGTCTCTCAAACCAATTCAAGAAAAATATCAGTCGATAACGGAAGATAAAGGCTATTTGGAGTCTGTGTTGCGGGATGGAGGGGAAAAAGCTAGAGCGATCGCAAATCAAACTTTATCACAAGTAAAAACTGCTTTAGGCTACTCTCTTCCTCTATAACTTGTCCCTTTTCGGTGTGATTGGCTATACCATTTAAGAAATTGAAATTCTTAATTTTATGCATCACACCCATAGCCCCACAGCCTTCAAGAGAGCTGTACAAGCAGGTGAATTTCTAGTTACCGCCGAGGTAGCACCCCCGAAAGGGGGAGATCCAGCACACATGATTCAAATGGCGGCGACTCTTAAGGGAAGGGTTCATGCTGTCAATATTACTGATGGTAGCCGCGCAGTATTACGGATGTCTTCGTTAATGGCGTCGGTGATTTTGTTACAAAACGGCATAGAGCCGATTTGTCAAATTGCTTGCCGCGATCGCAACCGCATCGGTTTACAAGCTGATTTGATGGGCGCTCATGCTTTAGGTATCCGTAATATTTTAGCTTTGACTGGTGACCCAGTAAAAGCAGGCGATCATCCAGATGCTAAAGCAGTGTTTGACTTAGAAGCTGTGCGACTGCTGCAACTGATTCGGAAGATGAATCAAGGCGTTGATTGCAACGATAAACCCTTGACTGATGGAGCGTTAGATTTATTTGTTGGTGCAGCAGTAGATCCGCAATGTAAAAGTTGGTCGGGTTTACAAAGTCGATTTGAACGCAAAATCGAAGCCGGAGCACAGTTTTTTCAAAGTCAGTTAATTACCGATTTTGAGCGGTTAGAAAAGTTCATGGATACCATTGCTGCTGGCTATAAAAAACCAATTTTGGCAGGAATTTTTCTGTTGAAATCGGCAAAAAATGCCCAGTTTATTAATAGATGTGTTCCGGGTGTTAATATTCCCCAACATATTATTGATAGATTGGCAAAAGCCAAAGATCCTTTTGAGGAAGGGATAAAAATCGCTGCCGAGCAAGTGCAAATAGCACGCCAATTATGCCAAGGTGTCCACATGATGGCGGTGAAGCGAGAAGATGCGATCGCGCCAATTTTAGATTTGGCTGGGATTGCTCCAGTTAATCAGTTGGTTTCCAAATAAAGAAGATAACGAATCTTTTATTAAAGCAGATGGCTATTCCCATCTGCTTTTTTATACTGAAACAGACACATTTACACTACTTTTGATAAACTTTGAATATCCAATTTTAGCCTTACTAAACTCAGGTGCAAACTGACAAAATATTTTATAGTTTATTTCAAACTTTCCCTAGCATATTTTTTGCAATAATTGGCGATACGACTGCCAATGTAAACGCATATCAATTTGTTTCAATCGAACTAAAAGAAACTGCTTTTAGGATTGATGGAGTATTTATACCGACAAGCGAAACCACAAACCAACCCCTCTACTTTGTTGAAGTCCAGTTTCAATTAGACCCGACTTTCTATAGACGCTTCTTTGCCGAAATCTTTGTTTACTTGCGTCAAAACGAATCTATAAATTTTTGGCGTGCTGTTGTTATCTATCCCCAACGAAGTTTAGATCCAGACGATCGGCTACCGTATCAGTTGCTGCTAAACAGTTCACAAGTGCAACGCATTTATCTAGATGAATTAGATACAGGTGAGAACTCACTGCAAGTTGCGATCGTTAAATTAATTATCGAAAGGGAAGAGACAGCCCTTGACAAAGGAAGAGAATTGATATTACAAGCAAGACAACAACTGGCAGATGAAACTACCACCAAGCAAATTGTAGAATTGATAGAAACTATTCTGTTGTACAAATTTACCCGGTTAAGCCGAGAGGAGTTAGCAGAAATGTTGGGTATAGACGACGAATTCAAAAAAACACGGATGTATCAATCAATCAAGAAAGACGGCTTAGAAGAAGGTCGCCAGGAAGGTCGCCAGGAAGCTAAGTTAGAAGCTATTCCCCGGTTGTTGGCATTGGGGTTGGGTGTGGAACAAGTGGCGGTGGCTCTCGATTTGACAGTGGCGCAAGTACAGCTAGTAGCCCAGGATCAGTCTAGGTCATAGTGGGCGCTGCTTGCGTCTAATTGTAATCAGCAAGTGCGTAAACTACGCCTACGCACTTAAAACCTGGGTTACATCTTACCGTGTTCCAGCACTTGTTGTAGATGTTGGCGAATCTCTTGTGCGTGTTCAATATCAGATTGACGCAATTTTTGGAACAACTCTACACAAGGCTGAGAACCTACTTTTTCTGCATCTTTGATGTAGGTATCGTAAGCTTTAACGGCTTCAGCCTTGTTGTGCAAAACGGTGACAAAATCATACTCCAAGTCGCTAATCGCTTGTTGAGACTGTCCGTTACCTGTATTTGTAACCATTGTTTGAACCTCTTTTAGAATTTCTAATTAACTTATACTTGCCCTAAAAGAGGGATTCATCTTCCAAAAAGAGTATATTTCAATACGTCAGAAATACCTTGCAAAAGTAAGTTATACCATTTTAGATTTTAGATGCATCCAAGTTCCTGATACAGGCCCAAGCAAAGGAGTGGAGAGTAAAAAAATGCTTTTTCCCTACTCTCCACTACAGACGTGATTAATCGCGTCTCTCCCACCCCCCATTTTCATAACAATTTATCCAAGCGGTTGATTCTCATCACATTGACGTGAATACTGTAATTCCAACTCGTTTTGCCGTTCCCTACCTCCTCTATAGACAACCGGACAAAACTTAGTGTTAGCACTCATGCAATCCATGTGTGGCGTTTTAGCGCAGACTACGAGTAGTCCACCCAGAACAAACAACAAACCACAAATTGCAAGCGTATTAACCCAATGCATTTCCAGCGCTCCGTGAACTACTACCTCGCGCAGTAGAGATACAATTGTTACCTCCACTGCCACTCCCACAGAGATACTATGTTCTTGCAAATAGACCATTAATAGTCGAAATAACTCGACTAAAATCAACACAAATAGTATTTTTGCAGTCACATGTTTATAGTCTAGTGGCTGCGTGAGGGCGATAGCTATTCCCCACAATTGGATTAGCATGACGGCGAACAAACCAAAACACAAAACAATCACAATTAAGTCTTGAAAGGCTTCCATGTTGCGAACAATTGATTGCCGATCAAGCCAGCGATCGCTAAATAAAAATCGACTTTTCTGGCGCTTTTGCATGTAGATTTTTCCAATCGGGACAAGTTCAGACAACACCAGCGAGTCAACCCAATAGTTTTATGTTATGCAATATTAAGTTTTTGCGCCTCAGCGAGGTTGGTAATTTAAATTTTGTGCTTGTTGCAACAATTGCTCGGCATTTTTCGCCCACTGAGGATTCTTTTGAGCATTGTATAAATCTCTAGCAAATTGCAATACTTGCACTGCATCTCCATATTGCTTTAACTGCATAAAAACTAACCCTGCACCATAATAAGCGTTGGGATAGTTAGAGTTAGCTTCGGCTGATTTTCTAAAAGCCTCTAATGCCTCTTGCAACTTGCGTTGCTGAAACCAAATTGAGCCGAGATTGTAGTAAGCTTCTGGATACTTTGGATTAATTTTTACTGCCTGATTAAACGCATCTCTGGCTTGATCGAGTTTACCTTGTTGGAGATAACATATCCCTATATGATAATGAGGCTCTGGTGCATTTTTGCTATATTTTATGGCTTTTTTAAAAGATGCGATCGCTCCTTCGCAATCTCGTTGCTGCTCTCGTACCAACCCCAAGTTATAATGAGCAAATCCTAGTTTGGGATCAAGTTCTAACGCTCGTTGTAAGTAATCGTTAGCTAACTTTAAATTATTGCCTTCTAACAACGCACCACCTAAATTAGCAAAAGCTGGAGCAAACTTAGGATCGGCTTGCGTCGCTCGATAAAATGCATCCGCAGAGGGTTGTAATTGTCCCGTTTGTCGGAATGCTAATCCTAAATTATACTGCGCTGGTGCTAATGTCGGATCTAATTGAGTTGCTTGTTTAAAGGCTGCGATCGCATCTTGTACCTTTCCCGCCTGAATTGCTTGTAAGCCTTGGTTTAACCAGTCTACAGCAGTTTTACCATTAGATTGTGCCTGCTTTGAGGGGACAGGAGCAGATAAAGATAGAGAGGCGGAGGAAATGCTAACAAGCAGCATCAAACTTACTAACCCAGCTATGCGATATTTAAAGAATGATTTTCCCATTGATTTTCTGACTTGCAACACTTTCGGTTAAATTTACTTTATAAAAACTTTTTTACAAAAATTTTTATTTTGCCATAAAAGCCTATTTTTGTTAAGTTCTATTAAGCCAAATCTTACAACGGGCTACAATTTTTTTTAATTTAGATTAAAAGGAGGATAATAACAAATTAAAGAAGGGATAATTTTGACTCCAGAGAAGCATTTTTTATCCCTGATAAAAACAGAATCATGCGGTTAGGAAAAACTTACCGCAAGGGAGGTTTTATGAACGAAAAAGTAAAATCGGGTTCGCGGAATGTTGCAATTGTCGGCCCTTATTTAAGTGGAAAAACTACTTTACTAGAAAGCTTGTTATTTGTCACAGGGGCAATTTCTCGCAAAGGGAGTATTAAGGACAGCAATACAGTGGGAGATAATGCTGCCGAGTCGCGCGATCGCCACATGAGTGTAGAAGTCAGCGCCGCTAGCACTGAGTATAACGACATTCGCTTCACTTTTATTGACTGTCCGGGAAGTATAGAATTTGCTCAAGAAACGTACAATGCTTTAATGGGAGTTGATGCGGCAATTGTAGTTTGCGAACCCATCCGCGAACGAGTCCTCACCCTAGCCCCTCTATTTAAATTCCTCGACGATTGGGAAATTCCCCACCTCGTCTTCGTCAACAAAATGGATCGGGCAAATATTCACGTTTTAGAAACGTTGCACGCCCTCAAAGCAGTATCTAGCCGTCCCCTGGTAGCGCATCAATATCCCATCATGAACGGGGAACAACTCACCGGCTTTATCGATATGGTGAGTGAACAGGCGTATCAATATCATCCAGGCGCACCTGCTGACCCCATTCCCTTCCCCGACAATTTAAAAGAAGAAGAACATATAGCGCGGGCAGAAATGCTCGAAGCTTTAGCAAATTTTGACGATCATTTACTCGAAGAACTTTTAGAAGACATCGAACCTCCTCAAGAGGAAATCCTCAAAGATTTAAAAATGGAATTAGGGGCAGATTTGGTAGTGCCCGTTTTCTTTGGTGTAGCAGAACAAGATTATGGTGTTAGACCTCTATTAGAAGCCTTGTTACGGGAAGCCCCCGAACCAGAAAGCACAGCAGAACGTCGTTTAAAAAACATAAAAGGTGATACACCTTTAGCGCAGGTATTAAAAACTTACTACACTCCCCAAGGTGGCAAACTCTCTCTCGTGCGTGTTTGGCGGGGCAAATTAACTGATGGCATTGTCCTCAATGGCATTCGCACTGGTGGAATTTACCGCCTCATGGGACAACAACAGCAGTCAGTTAACCAAGTTAATGCTGGTGAAATTGTCGCATTGAGCCGTTTAGAAGGAATCAAGACAGGCGATACAATCTCCACAGAACAGCAGTCGGCAATAAAATTACCCAAAGCTGTAGAGTTGGAACCAGTGTATGCCCTCGCCATTACACCAGAAAAGCGCAATGATGAAGTAAAACTTAGCGGTGCCATCACCAAGTTATTAGAAGAAGACTGTTCACTTGCTTGGGAACAACACGGCGATACTCATGAAGTTATCTTGTGGGGACAAGGCGAGATTCATTTACAAGTCGCCTTAGATAGACTGCGCCGCAAATATAACTTGCCGATGACAACTCATTTACCACAAGTGCCTTACAAAGAAACCATCCGTAAAACAGTGGCTTCAATTCATGGGCGCTACAAGCACCAAAGCGGTGGTCACGGACAGTTTGGTGATGTTTTTCTCGACATCAAACCCCTACCACGCGGTACAGGTTTCAACTTTAATGAAACCATTGTCGGCGGTGTGGTTCCTAAACAGTACATTCCTGGGGTGGAAATGGGCGTGCGGGAATTTCTCACACATGGGCCTTTGGGCTTTCCAATGGTGGATTTGGCGGTAACTCTGACTAATGGTTCGTATCACAACGTTGATAGTTCCGAACAAGCTTTTAAACAAGCTGCCCGATTGGCAATGCAAACGGGAATACCCCAAGCGGAACCTACCCTGTTAGAACCAATTCT